>JBBKXI010000055.1:0-12042 GCA_037969415.1 Acidimicrobiia bacterium
ATTCTGGACCGTAGGGTAGATCGATCAATCCGGCGGCGTTTTCAAGAACACCGTCAGGCAATGTTTCACCGTGCATACCCAACGGAGTCGCATTGACGACTACTGCTCCCGCAACGGGAACTCCGAAAGGGAGCGCCACCACCGACAAGTTCCCGAATCTCTTCCGCAGCGCGGATATTGACGTTTTATTGCGAGCAGATAGATAAACCCCATCGTTAGCGGCGGCGATCGCCGCTGCCGCCGCCCCACCTGATCCGAGCACGAGAACGGGCCGGCCCCGGAAGTCGGCCTCCTGAAACAGGGCACTGAACGAAACCACATCGGAACTGTGGCCAATCAGGGAATCGTCGTCGGCCATCTGAAGAGTATTTACCGACCCGGCACGAGAAGCCATCTCAGTGGATCGGTCGCACATTTCGAACGCCAGTGTTTTGTGCGGCATAGTGACGTTGAACCCGTCCCATTTACGTGCCCTTAGTTCCAGAATAAGGGAGGCGAATTCAGTCGTGTCGCATTGAAGCCGGACATAACTCCCGCTCAACCCCGCCGCCGCCATCGCGGTCTCCTGCATTATGGGTGAAAGGCTGTGGGCAACCGGATTGCCGAGGACGGCGAGCCTGAATGTCATGTTCTCAAACTGGCCGGATCACTACGGAAGCACCCCATCAGCCCTGGCCCGTGCGACGTTGGCGTTGTGCTCTTCGAGAGTGACCCCAAACGCATGATGGCCCTCAAGATCTGAAAGCACATAGAACAAGAATTCCGTCGTCTCGGGGTTTGCAGCAGCCTCCAGGGAGGCCTTGCCCGGGGCGGCGATCGGTGTCGGAGGCAATCCAGCCACCAGGTATGTGTTGTACGGCGAGTCAACTTGCCGGTCGAATTCTGCGATGTCCCGGGTGCCTAAGGCGTACAGAACAGTTGCATCGATGTCTAGCTTCATGCCCAACCCGAGACGGTTATGAATCACGCTCGAAACGGTGGGTCGCTCAATGTCGAGCAAAACCTCCGTTTCGATCAACGAAGCAATGACTATCCCGTCGTAGGGAGTGAGACCGGCTGCTTCCAGGACCGACCAGTCGATGCTGTTTACTCGCTGTTCCATAGTTGATGCCATCCGCTGCAATATCGACGTGGCATCGGCTGAGAATGAAAACTCGTAAGTATCGGGAAAGAGCAGGCCCTCCCAATCAGCAAGACCTGGGTTCTCGGGTATCTCGGTCAAAGATGTGGTGACATTTCCCGAGAGAAGGGCTTCCTCGAGTTCCTCGAATGGAATTCCTGTCGTCTGTGATATCGATGCGAGAATCTCGTCTGTTCTCAGACCTTCGATAACGGTCAACCTGTATACGTCAGCGACCGGACCAACCACGAGAACTGCCACGACTTCGGCCGGATCCATAAGCGTGGTGAGGCGATAGACACCGGCCTTGAGGTCCGACGCTGCCTCGGCATTGCGAACAGCCACTTCAAATTCAAGAGCAGACTTGACCACACCGTTAGCGGCCAGAACTGCGCCGATTTCTTTGGCCGTCGATCCAGACGGCACCTCAACCGTGACCTCAATCCCGGGCTCGACGTTTGCAGGCGCTGTCGGTGTTGTTTCATCCCCTATTGCCTGACCTACCTGTCGGCCCAGATACCCGGCACCGCCGACAATTGTTATTCCAAGAACAACGATGATCGCGATAACTCCACCGATCCGGGCAAACCGGACCCAGGTGGGTCGCTCTTGATTTGTTTCGTTTGTCATTGTTGATCCAAGTAGTCCTGAAGAATGATGGCTGCTGCAACTTTGTCGACCTTGTTGCGCCGTTCGCGACGCTTCATACCCGATTCGAGTAATGATGACTCGGCCATCCTTGAGGTAAACCTTTCATCGTGAAAATGGACAGTCAATCCTGTCGCCTCACCTAGTTCGCCTCCCAACGTTCGGGCCGCCTCTGCTGCGGTTCCCTCTGCGCCACCAAGACTGGTGGGAAGACCGAGCACGATTTTACCCAGTTCCAGTTCCTTGGCGAGGTTTGTCACGTACTCAACAACGACGTCGCGGGGCACTACCTCGAGGGGCCGAGCAGTGATGCCAAGACCGTCCGAAATGGCTAGACCGACTCTTTTGGACCCATAGTCGACTCCGAGGATCCGGGTCACAGGCCGGCTAGCTCCCCTTCGACCTTGGTGCGGGCGATTTCCAGGGCGGCATCGACCCGATCGCCTCGGGGACCCCCGGCTTGAGCGAGTTCAGGGTCCCGTGAACCGCCCCCACCCAATTCTGCCGACGCCTCGGCAATCAACTCTGCCGCGGAGACGCCCAGTTCGACGAGGGGCTTCGACACCAACCCGATCAGAGCCCCCTTGTTGTTTTCCGCTGAACCAAGGACAATAACTATGGGTCGATCGGAGCGGTCTCGTATCGAAAGTGCGAGCTGACGAAGTTCGTTTCCACCGAGGTCGGCACGGGAAACGACCAGGAGATAGTCTCCGGCAGGTTTGGCTACACCGATCAGTTCGGCTGCGAGGTCGGACCGTTCGGCAGCCCTGACACCCTCGAGCTCCTTCTCGAGTTGACGATTCGTGTCGAGCAGGGCTTCAACCCGGCTTGCCACATCGGATGTACCAACGGATAAGGTGTGCGCAACCCGATCGAGACTTGAGCGAAGACGCACGATCTCCTCGTACGCGTTGGATCCGGTCAAGGCCTCTACACGCCTCACATTGGAACCGATCGAAGACTCGTTCACCAGCAACAGTGGCCCAACCTGGCCCGATGCCGAGGTGTGGGTACCACCACAGAATTCCACAGAGAAGTCTCCAACCCGGACAACTCTCACCGTCTCTCCATATTTATCACCAAAAAAGGCGATGGCACCCATCTCCTCCGCCCGATCTTTGGAGGTGACTTCGGTCGAAACCTCGGCGTTGGCGATCAGTCTCCGATTGATTTCGGACTCGATCTCGCGGAGTTCCTCAGGAGAAGTCTGGCCATGGTGCGAGAAGTCAAAACGAAGGCGGCCGGGTTCGACCAAAGACCCGGCCTGACCTGCATGATCCCCCAGAACATCACGAATTGCCCAATGGAGAACATGGGTTCCGGTGTGGCTTTTTCTTATCGCTTCCCGTCTTGGCGAATCGATGACAGCTGATGCGGTCTGGCCATTGGCAATATGGCCCCGGGTGACCTTGGCGATGTGTCCGTGGAGTCCCTGTAACGCATGGCGGGTGTCGACAACCTGTGCCTCCCCGGTGTCGGTAGATATCAGTCCGGTGTCACCAACCTGTCCTCCGGATTCGCCATAGAAAGGGGTTCGATCGAGAAACAGTTCCACGCTCTGGCCCACCTCAGCACGATCGACAATCACCCCATCGCTGACTATGGAAAGGACCTGGCCGTGCGAAACCTCCTCGTGGTAGCCAACGAAATCAGTCGGACCGGTGGCGTCGAGCAACCCGCGGTATAGGTCGGCCGCTGCGGCGGCATCGCCCCCTTTCCAGGCGGCTCGAGCCCGCCGACGCTGCTCTTTCATCGCCGATTCGAAACCTTCAACATCGACCTCGATACCACGCTCGGTGGCGATCTCACGCGTTAGGTCGACCGGAAAACCGTATGTGTCGTGGAGTTTGAAGACGGTCTCCCCCGCCAGGGTCGCGGGTGCCCCGGCAAACTCAGCTTCCAGAAGCTGGTGTCCCGACTCCAGCGTCCTTCGGAACTGTTCTTCTTCTCGTGTCACCAAGCCACTAATAAAATCCGCCCGTTCGGCCAGCTCCGGATACGCCGAGCCCATCGCGTCGACCACCGACTGAACCAGGCCCGGGAAAACAAGACCTTCGCCGCCGAACTGCCAGGCGTGCCGAACGGCACGCCTCAAGAGGCGACGTAATACGTAGCCACGACCCTCATTAGAAGGGATAACTCCATCGCTGATTAGAAAGGTCACCGAGCGGGCGTGATCGGCGAGAATTTTGAGGGATACGTCCCCAACAGCGTCTTCTCCATAGGTTATTCCCGTATAGGAGGAGGCCTGATCGCGAACGTGGCTCAGTGTGTCGATGTCAAAAACGGTTGGCACGTCTTGGAGGACCGCCGCAACCCGCTCGAGGCCCATTCCGGTGTCGATATTCTTGGCAGGAAGATCACCGACCACGTGATACGGCTCATCCTGGATGTTCTGCATGAAGACCAGGTTCCAAATTTCAACAAACCGGTCTTCATCGCCTCCGATCGGACCACCGTCGTCGCCAAAACTGGCACCTTTGTCCCAGAACAGTTCAGAGGAAGGGCCACAGGGGCCGGCCACCCCCATTTGCCAGAAATTGTCATTGCCGCCGCGTTGTACCCGATCGGCGGGCACTCCCACGCCGTCTATCCAAATTTCAGCGGCCTCGTCATCGGTCTCGTACACCGTGAACCAGAGCCGCTCGGGATCAAGACCGAGATCCTCGGTCACGAACTCGTATGAGTATGGGATTGCTTTCTCTTTGAAATAGTCACCGAACGAAAAGTTCCCCATCATCTCAAAGAAGGAAACGTGACGCCCTGTGGTGCCGATAATATCGATATCGATCGTGCGGACGCACTTCTGTATCGAAACGGCCCGTTCCCAAGGAGCAGGCTCCTCGCCCAGGAAATACGGCTTGAACGGCACCATTCCGGCGTTATTGAGGAGAAGCGTGGGGTCAATCGGGATCAGAGAAGCCGACGGACGAAGTGTGTGATCCCGGCTTTGAAAGAATCCTGTGAATTTGTCGCGTATTTGTTGGCTATTCAAGGTAGATGTGATGATAAGACCGCTTCACTCAATACTCCGGGGCATTTTCCCCGCCCGGACATCAGGTGTCTTCGCGCCGTTGCTCGGCTTCAGGAGTAATCGCTATTCCAAGGTCGCTGAGTTGCTGGTCATCCACCCAGGTCGGAGCGCCGGTCATCGGATCGACGCCAGTCTGAGTCTTTGGAAACGGAATCACCTCTCTGATCGATTGTTCGTTCTGAAGGATCATCACCACGCGATCGACACCGAAGGCAAAACCGGCATGGGGTGGAGTCCCATATCTCAGAGCCTGGAGGAACCAACCGAATCGACGTTGCGCCGTTTCCCGGTCAATGCCGAGAATGTCGAATACTTGCGACTGGGTTTCAGGGTCGTGAATCCTGACGGATCCTGATCCTAATTCTACACCGTTGAGAACAGCGTCGTAGGCCATGGACAGTGCCTTTTCTGGCTCATCACGCATCTGATCGATCGAGACCGGTGAGGTAAACGGATGGTGCGAAAACGTAATCTTCCCATCCTCTTCTTCAAACAACGGGAAGTCGACCACCCAGAGAAATGCAAGCTCCTCATGATCGACAGGACGTCCGAGTTCGAGGCGGAGGGCGCCAAGGACGGTGACCGCCGTCTTCCACTGGTCGGCAGAGATCAACAGAACGTCACCAGGTTTGGCAGCCATCGCCTCTTTGATCCCTTCAGCCTCCGGTTCGCTGAGAAACTTGGCCACCGGCGACCGAAGTGTCCCTTCGGGTTCGACCACCATCCATACCAATCCTCCGGCTCCAAGGGTCTTAGCTCGGTCGGTCAAATTGTCCGCCCGGCTTCTCGACCACTCCTGGGCTCCGACATTGATGCCGCGGACGGTGCCACCTGCGGAAATCGCCTTCTGAAATACCCCGAACTCTGATTGAGCAACCAACTCCGAAAGATCGACGATCTCCGTGCCAAACCGAGTGTCAGGCTTGTCGGATCCGAAACGGTCCATGGCTTCCTGCCAGGTGATTCTCGGGAACGCCTCAGTTATCTCGATGCCACGAACAGCCCTAACCACTGCTTTCAGCACTCCCTCGATGGTGTCAAGTACTTCATCACGCCCCCAGAAGGACCCCTCGAGATCGAGTTGGGTGAATTCAAGTTGACGATCTGATCGGAAATCTTCGTCGCGGTAACACCGCGCAATCTGGTAATACCGTTCGACTCCTCCAATCATCAAAAGCTGCTTAAAGAGCTGTGGTGACTGAGGGAGGGCGTAGAACTCGCCCTGACGGAGCCGCGACGGCACGAGCATGTCCCTGGCCCCCTCAGGAGTGCTGTTAATCAGCGTAGGAGTCTCCACCTCGAGAAACCCGAGCTCATCAAGGGTGCGACGTATTGCCGATGTCGCCATCGACCGGGCCTTGAGGTTTGCAGCCATCCGGGGACGACGCAGGTCGAGGTATCGATGTTGGAGCCGGACTTTCTCGTCGACATCGACCCGGTCTTCAATCAGGAATGGGAGGACGTCGGCTGGCGACAATATTTCGATCTCGGTGGCACCGATTTCAATCGAGCCGGTGTCGCGATCGGCGTTGACCGTCCCCTCAGGGCGTTCCCGAATCACCCCGTTGACTCTGACGCAATATTCCATCTTCAGTTCCGTGATAACCGGGAACTCGTCGGGATCGGCTACGACCTGAATTACCCCTGACGAATCGCGGAGGTCAAAGAATGCAACGCCTCCATGATCACGCTGCCGTTGTACCCAACCGGCCACGGTCACTGCTTCGCCGAGCGCAACATTGTTCAATTCGGTGGCTCGATGGGTTCTGATCATCTGTGGTCCGCCAGCCAATTTATTACATCTGAAATCGGCACTTCCTGCCTTAGCTCACCTTGCCGGACGGTTACCGGTTGGTCGGCACCGTGGAATATGAGAGTGATTGGTGCACCCATCCTGGCTGCGGTTTTGAACTGTGATTTGACGGAGCGGCCTGAAGGGTCGAAGTCCGTCGCCCAGCCCTGGCCGCGTATCTCAGAAACGAGAGTCAGTACATCGTCGGGCCCGGTCTCTGAGACCACGTAGATTTCGAGATCCGTCCCGGTCTCGCGCGCGGCCGACAGAACTGCCCGATCAATGCCAAGAGCGAAACCCACCCCTGGGACAGACCGTCCCCCGATGAGTTCGGCCAAACCGTCGTACCGACCCCCACCTCCGACCGCGTTCTGGGCTGCGTCGAGGCTGGTCCCGATATATTCGAAGGCTGTTCTGGTGTAGTAATCGAGACCCCTGACGAGCGTCGGATCGCTCACGTACTCAATCCCGAGCGCGTCCAGAGCTCTGAGCACAGCCCCGTGATGTTCCCGACAGGGTTCACAGAAAAAATCAGCCATCGCGGGTGCATCCACCAATGCGGGGCCACAAACCTTGCAGTCGAGGACCCTCATCGGATTCCTCTCGATGAGGCCGACCGAATCTTCACAAAGCGTGTCACGCTTCAATTCGAGGTATGAGCGAAGCTCGTCGAGATAAAGCGGTCGACAAACGTGGTCTCCCAGGCTATTGATTCTCAACTCGAGACCATCGATTCCAATCGAATCGAGATACCTAAATCCGAGTTCGATGACCTCCACGTCGGCAAGCGGCGACTCCACGTCCACATACTCCACGCCGACCTGGTAGAACTGTCGGGACCGTCCCTTCTGAGGCTTCTCGTAGCGAAACATTGGACCCGAGTAGGCACCTTTCCAAGCGCCTTTGACTCCCGAGTTGAGAAAGGCCCGGACTACCCCGGCTGTTCCTTCAGGTCGCAGAGTGAGCGAGCGACCAGCCTTGTCTTCGAACGTGTACATCTGCTTGGTCACGACGTCGGTGGTATCACCGACTCCCCTCTCGAACAGGTCGGTCGCCTCGAAAATCGGTGTTACAACCAGCGGGTATCCAAACCGCGACGACCAGTCCTCCCAGGCCGTCAACACGGTGCGCCACACCGACGACTCACCGGGGAGGATGTCGTTGGTGCCTTTGGGGGGTTGAAAATTCATGAACGTGGAAGATTAGGCGAGCCCATCTTCCAACCCCTATACCTAGAGATTCTGCAGGAACGGATTGGTGGCACGCTCCCTACCGATTGTCGTCTCTTCACCGTGGCCGGGCAACACTCTGACCTGGTCGTCGAGAGTCAATACCCTCGTGGACATCGACTCCAGCAATGCAGCCGTACTCCCTCCGGGCAGATCGGTTCGACCCACACTCCCCGCGAACAATTGATCGCCGGAGAAGAGCGTTTCCTGTTCCGAAAGATAAAAGCAGCAATGACCGGGGGTGTGGCCGGGCGTTTGTCGAACCTCAAAGTTGAATCCAGCCAGTAAGAGAGCCTGGCCATCCTCGAGGGCCGAAAACTTCTCCGGTATTTCGTAAGAGCCGGGGGGGAGCATTCCGAACATCTGAGTAACCTGTTCTACGGGGTGCAGGGTGAGAAAGTCGTCATCGGGGTGGACAAAAACCTGGCTGTCGAAACGTTTAGCGATCTGGCCGGAACCGCCGATGTGGTCGATATGTCCATGAGTCAAGAGCACCACACCGATGGTGACGCCGAGGTCGAGCGCGGCCTGGCCGATTCGATCAGGATCGGGCGGCGCGTCGACGAGTATCGCCACCTTGTCGGACTCATCGAACACCAGATATCCGTTGGTCGCCGCCGCCCACGCAGGAATTGCGACAACTTTCATTGCGACGCCGGATCGTTCGCCAGGCGGAATGCAGTGAAAACTCCATCGACACCTCGCAGGTCGTTGAGGAGCCTGGGTAACTGGCTTGGATCACTCAACTCGACTTCGTAGCGGATGATCGCTACCCGATCGTCGCCGACCACCGTGGATGAGGCAGTGATATTGCCGCCCGTTTCGGTGACCATGGTGGTGACATCTTTGAGCAGCTTGGTTCGGTCCAGTGCTTCGATTTGAATCCACACCACAAAAGCACCGACATTTTCCGTGGGCCACGAAACGTCGACAGTTCTCTCCCTTTTTTCCTGGAGCGACGAGACGTTGGTGCAATCGGAGCGGTGAACGGACACTCCCCGGCCAATAGTCACGTATCCGATGATTGGGTCGCCCGGTACCGGAGAGCAGCATCTGGCCAGCAATACCAGCATGTCGTCCTGACCCTCGACCACCACACGGGCGTCCTCCCCGGGTGACCGGCGACGGGGTGCAAATAGGTTGTCGGGAACTTCCGGGGTGGGATCGATGATCCTGGCCAACCGGGTCTGGACCGACTCGATAGAGACGTTGCCTTCTCCGACCGCAACTATCAATGAGTCGGCGTCATGCTGGCCGAGTTGCTGCCCGATTTGATCGAGCATGTCATCGCGCTGATGGGCCGACAGATCAGGGGCATTCCTGGCAAAAAGTTCCAGGATTCGTTCCCGGCCTTCGATAGTTGCCTGGTCACGCCGCTCCTTCTGGAACCATTGCTTGATCTTGGATTTCGCTCGCCCGGTACGGGCGAATTTTAACCAGTCCCGGCTTGGTCCTGCCTCTGTCGACTTCGACGTGAGAACTTCGACGATGTCGCCCGACTGCAAATTGGTGGAAAGCGGGACCAACCGGCCGTTGATCCGGGCGCCAACACAGTGATGCCCGACCTCGGTGTGAACCGTGTACGCGAAGTCAACCGGGGTGGAACCTTCGGGTAGCGCCTTGACATCGCCTCCAGGTGTCAGCACAAAAACCTCATCGTGATGCAGGTCGAGTTTCAGGTTGGCCAAAAACTCCTCGGGATCCTCTTCAGACATCAGGGCGTCCACATCCATCTTCGGCATGGCGACCAATTCACCTTCTTTGTATCTCCAGTGAGCAGCAATGCCTGACTCGGCCCGCCAGTGCATCTCTTCGGTCCGGATCTGGATCTCCAGTGGCTTGCCATCCGGTCCGATCACGGTCGTATGCAACGATTGGTAGAGGTTGATCTTGGGCATGGCTATGTAGTCCTTGAACCGTCCGACCACCGGCACCCAATGGCTATGAACCAGTCCGAGGGCGGCGTAACAATCTCGGGGTGAGTCGACCACGATCCTGATACCTATGAGGTCGTGGATATCTTCGAAGGGGCGGTTTTGCTCCAGCATTTTCCGATAGATCGAATAGTTGTGTTTCGGCCTACCGGTCACTATCGATTCGATGTCAGAGTCACCGAGGATCCCGGAAATCTCTTCGACCATTTTCTCGATGAACGCTTCCCGTTCAGGTGCCTTTTGTTGAAGCTTCGCCTCGATTTCGGCGTGGGGACCCGGATAGAGAATGGCGAAACAACGATCTTCAAACTCGTGCTTGATTTCCTGAACACCGAGGCGATGGGCCAGCGGGGCGTAGACATCCAGCGTTTCGCGCGCAACCCTTTGCTGCTTTTCATCTCTCAAGGCGTAAACAGTTCTGATGTTATGAAGGCGATCAAAGAGCTTGATGATCAGCACCCGAACGTCCTGGGCCATTGCAACCACCATTTTTCGGATAGTTGCTGCCTGTGCCTGCTCTCTATTGGTGTAACGGACCCGATCGAGTTTGGTGACACCGTCGATTAGAGACGCGATTTCCTCACCGAACTCACGCTGCACTGCCTCGAGGGTCACCTCGGTGTCTTCGACCGTGTCATGAAGGAAGGCGGCAGCCAGCGTGGCCTCATCGAGACCGTACTCGGCGAGCATGTGAGCCACGGCGAGCGGGTGGGTTATGTAGGGGTGACCGGTTTTGCGATATTGCCCCCTGTGTGCCATTTCAGCAAGGTCATAAGCGCGTCGGAGAAGTTCAACGTCGCCATCGGGATGGTGAACCCGAAAGGCGTCAAGGACGTCGTTGAGTACGACGTCGGCTTCGTCTTCAGTCGTAACGAACGAGGGCATGCAGCGGAACTCCGGATAGCTGGTCGACACCATTCAAGAATGCCAATTCGATGAATACCGACAGACCAACAACGTCGGCACCGAGGCGTCTCAGCAATCGAACCGCGGCGGCAGCTGTTCCCCCGGTTGCGACCACGTCATCCACGATCAGAACTTTTTCCCCTGGTTCAACCGCATCGGTATGGATTTCCAGCACGTCGGTCCCGTATTCGAGTGCGTATTCCTCGCGGACGGTTTGATACGGCAACTTGCCGGGTTTGCGAATTGGTATGAATCCAGCTCTCAGCCGCTCCGCCACGGGCGTAGCGAGGGTGAATCCGCGCGCCTCGATACCGGCGACCTTGCCGACACCCTTGTCTCTGAATGGTTCGCTCAACTCGTCGATTAGCTTTGTGAAGGCCGCGGCATTGGCCAAAAGCGGTGTGATGTCCTTGAAAATAACGCCCGGCTCGGGGAAGTCGGGAATGTCTCGGATGTAGGAGGTGAAATCGGTCACGCTGACAGTCTACGACTGAGTCAGCGCCGTGCCGACTTCTCCCGTCGTGCCGCCTTTTCGGCTCGAAGTTCCCACTCTTCTTCCCGCTCTTTCCATGTGGCCAGAAGAGGTGCGGCGAGGAAGATGGAGGAATATGTGCCGGCTGTTATTCCAACGAACAGGGCTAGGGCGAATTCACGAAGGGTCGATGCCCCGAGTAGGAATGATCCAACGAAGAGGATGCTCCCGATCGGAATCAGCGACGTTAACGACGTGTTCAGCGAACGACCGAGGACCGAGTTCATTGCACGGTTTACGATGTCCGAGTAACGGCTCCTCTCGTCTGCGCCGACCAATTCTTCGACCTTGTCGAACACCACGACTGTGTCGTAGAGGGAATAGCCCAGGATCGTGAGGATCGCGACGATCGTCGCTGGTGTGACTTCAAACCCGGTCAAGGAATAGACACCAAGTGTCAGAATAAGGTCGTGGAACAGAGCCGCGATTCCGGCAAGCGCCATTTTGAACTCAAGGCGCCAGCTTATGAAAACGACCACCACTCCCAGGAAAACCCCGAGCGCAATCAGCGAACGTTGCAATATGAGTGCACCGAATGATGGTCCGACGGCGGAAATCGAGATATCGTTGTGCTCGACACCGGTAACTTCGGCCAGCGCGTCGATCGCCGAGTTCTCGATTTCCACGTCGAGGACACCGGTGGTGACCCGGAAAGAGTCCCCGTCGCCGAGAACCTGAATCGTGGCGTCGTTGATACCCACTCCCTCCAGAGCGAGACGGACCTCCGCAACACTCGCCCCCGCAGGATTAGGGCTTTGTAACGACAAGCCACCTTCAAACTCGATTCCGAAATTTAGACCGTTGAGGCCAAAACTCGCCAGTGAAATCACAATCAACACAGCTGAGA
>JBBKXI010000056.1:0-7968 GCA_037969415.1 Acidimicrobiia bacterium
GTCAGGTAGCTCAGTCGGTAGAGCGCTGGTCTGAAAAACCAGAGGTCGACGGATCGACGCCGTCCCTGACCACAATCAAGCTAGGCAGTCGTTTCTCAGAGACCCTGAGTATTGATAAAAGCCTGACTCTCCGCACGACGCATATCCCCAGGTGCCGAACCACGGCCAGCAACCCTCAACGCATCCTCGACGTTGCGCTCGGTCATCCCCTTACCTCGCAGGGCGACGTAGGCCAAAGTGCCAAGAAGCGGGAAGACGACCACGAAAAGGGCCCACACGGCTTTGACCGCGCCACTGATGTCGTGGCTCCGCAATATGTCGGCAAAAACGCGGAACAAGAGCATGATCCATGCAAAAAACAATGAGATGATCAAAATCGTCCAAAACACATCTAACAGTGGCATTAGTAACTCCTCGGTATCAGCGCATTATGGTCTCTTGCCCTCGAGGATGCCTTGACTACCGATGACTAGCCCTTACGACTGTTGTGCGAATGGATATGTATCTAGAAGGCATCCGACCCGATGACATCTAAGCACCAGATTTGGATCGAAACGAGAAACGCACTGATGACCCCTGCTATCACCTATCGACGAGCAGCCACCCTGCTGACGGCGGTGGTCCTCATGCACACTCTCGAGAGCCCAGTGGCCAACGCTACGCAGTCGGTCCCAGCAACCGATCTCATGATCGAGTCGACCGGACTCTCATGGACAACCCTGGTGTTAACAGGCGTAGGTGCCGCAGCGATTCTCTCGATCCTGCAATGGCGTCGCCATCGAAACGACAGCAACGACTAGCCCTCGTCTCTCTACCAGCCCGAACCTCCAGGGATCCCTGGAGTCAGTCGGTCGAATCGTTGAAGCGTCCCCTCATCACAATCTGGTCGGATACCTCGTTGCCAGCACCCTCGGTCTGAACCGAAATCCAGATCGATGGGTACTCGTTGACATCGACTCCGGACCACAAAGTGACCGGTTTGTTGCCCCCACGAAGATGGAACGTACCGATGGAAACACCTTTGCCGTCATCGCTCCATACCCAACCTTCGTAATAGGTGCCGGGTTCGGCTGGTGGCATGTCGGTGAGCGACACTTCGATGGCCCAACCCGACTCGGTGGCGTCGAGCGTCGCAACTCCGGATGCCTGCGGCATAATCTCAGTACCGATCAGATCAACATTGGTTCCCGTTGGCCAGAAGGCCATCAGCGCAACGGCGATCAAAGTAATTGCGGCCACCCCTGCCAGCCGGGGAATCCACGCACGCCACGAGGTATCCACGGTCCTCACGGATTCGGTCCGGATTGACGCAATCACGTTCGATTCAACGTCAAACGGCGGGTCCGCCCAGGTCTTGGGTTCCCGGAGAGCGGCGCGGGTAGCGTCGAGTTTCTCTGACTGGCCAGAGGGATGCCCCTCCCAATCAGCCAGATACCCGGCGTTTTGATCGTCAATGTTCATCGTTCACTCTCCACTACGTTGCCAGGTGCCCGATCGGTTCATGACGGCTCCTCCAAATGTGCCAAAAGGACCAAGAGATTCTTATGGGCACGGTGACTCCGAGACTTGACCGTTCCAACCGGGATATCGAGACGCTCGGCGATCTCCGGGTGGGTAAAACCTTCAAAATGACTCATCCGCACCACTTCACGCTCATCGTCGGAAAGCTGATCGACGGCAAGACGCACCTGGTACACCTCCCAGATTCGATCCATCGAGGGCCCGGGCTCAGCTATATCGACTACTTCAACGGTGGGGCCATTGCGCTCTTTGCGATAAACATCGATCGCAGTCCTACGGGCGATGGAGTAGATCCACGGTTCCATAGCCCGGGTCGGATCGAAAGAGCCGGCCGCCCGCCACACCTTGATGAAAGTCTGCTGGGTCGCGTCGGCAGCCCGACCCCGGTCGCGCAGAATATTTAAAGACAAGGCAAATACCGCACCGGAGAACTTTGAGTAGACCCACTTGACGGCTTGCTCATCGCCCGATCTGAATCTCTCAAAGACTTCGGAGTCCACACCTCATTCTCCCACTAACGCAGAACCAAATGAGCGACTTCAACGTAATGACAGATAGAGAGTTCGAAGGAGAAAAATTGAGGCAACGAAATTCATTTGTCGCACTCGCGGTCATCGCGCTGATTCTTGCGTCCTGCAGTTCCGGCACGGAAACAACGACGACAGCGGCGCCGGCCGGGCCGGACACCACCACCACCGGTGCTGAATCAAACGGCGGCGTCCACTCGATACAAAGCGACTTGGGAACAATCCTCGTAGACGGAGACGGGTTTGTGCTGTATGTATTCACCGTCGATACCGATGGTGTCAGCACTTGTTACGAGGGATGTGACTCGGTGTGGCCACCGGTCCCGGCAGATACGGAGATTGGATCAGACCTCGATGCTTCGATCTTCGGAAGTGCTGCCCGTACCGACGGATCCGACCAACTCACGATCAACGGACAACCGCTATATCGGTACACACCTGACACAAACCCTGGCGATGTAGGTGGTCAAGGTGTAGGTGGGGTCTGGTTCGTGGTCGATGCCGGTGGCAACCTCATTGGAGAGCCGGAAGCCTCGAATTCCGGGACCGAGCCCATCGACGATGGCTACGACTACTGAGGGTTGGTTCGCAGCCCGGTCCAGTCGATGGCAAGGGGGTTTCAACGGTCGACCATTTCACCCGAACCATGTCCATGTTCGACACGCATGGATTCACCGAGGTCGTCCGAAGGAACGAGACCCGTCCTGCGGTTCGGCTCCAGCTCTAGTTTCGCAAGCTAACCGTCGACACCAAAGTTCAGACAAACATCGAAACATCAGCGCCCGAGGCATAGTCGAGAAAAGCTGCGGCACCGGCGATGTCGGCTCCGTCGATCAAATCGGACTCTTTGACATTCATGACGCCCATCGTCGTGGCACACGCAAAAAACTCAACGCCGAGGTCTCGGGTCATATCGAGAAACTCGGGTATCGAAGGCATGCGCGCATCGACCATCCACTTCTTCATAACTTTGGTCGCGGCTGCAGTTGCCCCTGGCATTGCGCCAAGAACATTGGGGAGTTGGATCGGACCGGCCGGGTTTGCCAGCGAAGCCACTTTCAGCTTCTCGAACCTGTCTTTATGGAGAATGTCGAGACCGTAGAATGTGAAATAGATACCGGCCTCCCACCCGAGACTTACCGCGGTGGATGCAAGAATCAGAGGTGGATACGCCTGATCAAGGGTTCCTTTTGACGCGACGAGAGCGATCCGTTTCTTGCGGACCGAAGCATCAGCCGCATCGGTTCCTTCGAGTACCGGCGTCATCGGGACGGCCCTTTCTTGATATGGAACACCTGTTGTCCCTCAGCCTCATCGACCGCTAAAAGGGTGTCGCCGCGCTGGCGCGCCATGGCCGGGACATCGCGCAGCGCACCCGGATCGGTGGTTATCAGACGCACAACGTCTCCGCTGTTGAGTTGGTTTAATGCGAGGGCCGCCTTATAAACCGGCAGCGGGCACAGAAGTCCGGAACAGTCGAGGTCGATCGACGCTGTGGTCCCGCCATGGATCTGAGGTTGGGTCTTGATTTCGGTCATAGTGCTGGCCTCCCGTCGTCTCCGAGGATTTCCTCGAAGTAGCTTGTGTATTTGACTCCCGAATCGGCTGAAATGGCTACAACTACGTCGTCAGGATCGATGCCTGTGGTCTGTGAGATTGCGGAGACCACTGCGCCGGTGGATGGACCAACCATCAGGGATTCCTGTCTCCATAAGTCTTTCGTCACTTGATATGCGTCGAAATCGCCCACAACGACCGTGCGATCTATCAGGCTCCCATCGAGCAGGGCAGGTACCTTGGCTTCCTTGAAGCTTTTCAACCCGGGGAGCCGATGCCCCGGTTCTGGCTCGACGCCCACGATCCGAATCGAAGGATCTTGCTCTTTCAAAAATTTCCCCACTCCAGTGAGAGTCCCGGTGGTCCCGTAGCCAGCAAAAAACCATCTCACCCGACCTTCCGTCTGGGCCCAAATCTCCGGGCCGGTGGTCTCATAGTGCGCCCTAACGTTGTCGAAATTCTCATACTGCTCCGTAGACACGAACCGCTGACCATCCTCGGATGCAGCTAGCGATCTGGCCAAGGCGATGGCTCCGTCCTTGGGGTGGTCGATCGGACACAAGTCATCGGGCGTCTCCCACACCTCTGCACCCAGCATCCGTAGAACTACCTTTTTCTCTTCTGGAACTCCGTCTGGGATGGCTGTCGTCAGCCTTGACCCCACCAGATTGGCGAGGGCAGCGAGTGCGATTGCCGTGTTGCCTGAAGACGCTTCCACGATCTCGCGACCTTCCAACTCGCCCCTCTCGATGAGACCGGCCAGTAGATAAGACGCCGTCCGATCCTTTAACGAACCAAACGGATTGAGCCACTCGAGCTTCAGATAGGTCTCGAATCCTCGGGAGAGGGCGAGGTGGTTCAGGCGAACGATCGGCGATGGATTGTCGACGTCCGGGAGCATCTCTCGGATGTCATCAAATCGCCGCAAAGACCGATCGGTGCGTAGAGCTGATTGTTGGAAACTGGTTGCCATCGGGCTCCTCAAGGCGTAAAAAAACCCGCAACGGTAAACCGTGCGGGTCAAATTCGATTCTGGTTAGGTTTTAAATCGTCATCACCCGCGCGGCGAGGCAGCACAACAAGTGCATGCGCAAACGCAGAGCGAGAAGTGACGGTTCATTGCGGCGAATGATACGCCTGGATCGCCACTAGTCAAGAGATTTCGCTGACTAGTGCGAGGGGGCGATGCAGAACTCGTTTCCTTCGGGATCGGCCATCACAGACCAGGAAAATTCGCCCACCGTGTGCTCTTCGACAAGGCTTCCGCCTAGTTTGATCGCCCGTTCGACAGCCTGCCCCCGATCCGCAACGTGCATATCCATATGAAGGCGCCTCCGACCTTCGGTCGGCCCATCGACCTTCTGAAAAGCAACCGATATCCCTCCTTCGTGCTGGGGCTTGAGCCAGATAAACCAGGGGCCAGAACGTCGCGCTATTTCGACGTCAAGCAGCTCTGCCCAAAACGCGGCGAGGCCATCGGGGTCCCTCGTATTGATCACGACCGAACCCACCGTCGGAATATTTGTCATCGAGAGCCTCCGTTCCGCCGGAACCCTAGACGTTGGCAACCCTCGTTAGCTGCTCGACCAGGCGGCCCAGGTTCCGTCGCCGATCCGAATCGGCTCGGTGCCGGCATCGCCGAAAACCCAGATCCCCGAGTCACCCCCACGCGTCGCAGGGAGAACAAAGCTTTTCGAATCCGGGCTCCAGACCTGTAGCGACTGGGTGTACTGGTCGAGAAACGGCAACACCTGGGCGATCACGGAAGAAGGAAGCTCAACCGTGTCCACCGTCGCTACTTCCCCGCCATCCCAGACCATCAGATCAACCAAGCCAGGACTTCCGTTCAGGCTAATGACCAACAGCTTCTCCCCATCTGGACTCCAGAACGAGCCGATCGGAATCTGGCCTGAAATTACGTCGACCTCCCCGGTTTCAACATCGACGATCGATATGGCGTTGGTTTCGGCAGTCTCCTGCGAAGTCAGGCTCACGGTCAAACCGGGAACTTCACCGTTGAGCACATGTAACGCCACCAAGTTGGCATCGGGGTTGGGGTTGATGCTGACAAACCCCTGGGCGTCAATTAACACCCTTTCGTCATCCGCGCCTGACCGAAGTGTGAGTCCCTCTGGGCCAAAATAGAAGATTCCCTTCGGGGTCCATTGCGGCGCCAGAAAGTTCGATGTGACGTCTGCGATGCTCGCCGGGTCTGCCGACTCGTCCATGATCTGGAGACGGTCTCCATTGACGTGGACGACGAGTGCGTTGCCATCAGGACTCCAGGAGAAGTAGTAGGGGCTGCCAGAGTCAACGACCCCGGCCGACGCATCGGCCACATCAACAATTTCGAAATCGACTGAACCGTTGACACCGTTGTGGAGAACGCCGATCCTCATCTCGTCTGGCGCCCAATTGAGATAGAAGGGAAAGCCCTCCACCGGAACCGTCACCGAGTCGGTGCGTTCCTCATTCCTCAATCCGACTGCGAAACCCTGTCCGCCCCCCTGCCCCCAGGCGACTACCCGAGACAATGGCGACCAAATCGGTTGAAAATATTGAACGCTCGTCCCGTCACTTGTGATCTCGATGGCGTTCGATCCATCCGGATCCATGGTGCGAATGTTCCCGTCGTCGTTCACCACCACTATTCGGCCGTTGCCCTCACCCCCTCCAGGATCTGAGGTGGTGGAGGGATCTCCTTGGCCGGTCGTGCATGCCGCAATCGAGGCCATGACGGCAATCAGCACCGATATTCGGACGCGGGTCATATCCACCAAGGGTATCGAGACCCGGAGGTCAAGGCTTTCGCCACTCCTACCTGACACATCCACCAGGTGAATGCCCTAGAGTTCCGATTCAGACCCTGAAAGGACAATTTATGGGCTTCAGCGATTGGTTCAAGAAGGCCAAAGACACCGCGGTCGACAACAAAGACACGGTCACAGAAGGTATTGATAAGGCCGCCGACGTGGCAGACGACAAAACCGGAGACAAGTACTCCGAGCAAATCGATACTGGCGCCGACAAAGCCAAAGAAGTGGTCGACGGTCTCGCCGACGAATAACGACGACGATCAAACTAAGGAGAGGCGCTGGAGGATCCGGCGCCTTTTCCATTTCAAGGCGAGCATTTCGAGCAAAGACCGGTGACGACCAGGTCGATTTCCTCGACTACGAACCCATGGCCACCCTGGAGATGCAGCCTAATTTGATCCACCAAATCTCCTTCGTGATGATCGACTTCGCCACATGATCGGCACACGAGATGGAAGTGGTCGTCAGAATGGGCCAGCTCCCAACGAGCCCCCTCATCCGGGCCAAGTTGTGACTCCCGCACCAAACCGAGATCTGCAAACAGGCCCAGCGTTCGGTAAACCGACGATGTGTTGATTGCAGGGTCGGCCTTGTGAACCTCGGCCACGATTTCTTCCACGGTCAGATGATCGGTAGCCCGGCCGAGGACCTCCCAAACTCGGAGACGTGGTTCGGTGATTCGATTTCCAGTATCGCGGAGGACAGTTCCCAGTTCGGTCTCTGATCTCATAGCTCCATGTTACTTGTTGCGAATGATTCGCAATTACACCTATGATGGGGGCATGCATGCCCCGGATGGTTTCCTCAATACCGGCACCGCCATCGCCACTGGAGCGATCAGTGCGACCACGATCGGCGTGGCCATTCGGCAGGCCAAAACCCAGATGTCAGAGAAGGTTGTACCACTCGCTGGTATCACCGCCGCCTTTGTTTTTGCCGTGCAGATGTTCAACTTCCCTGTGGCAGCGGGAACCACCGGGCACCTCCTCGGCGGTGCCCTGGCGGCAATCCTGCTCGGACCCCATGTCGGTGCGCTCGTTGTGACAGTGGTGGTCATTGTCCAGGCTCTTGCCTTCGCCGATGGTGGGCTCACGGCACTGGGCTACAACGTGCTCAATATGGCGATAATCCCTGCCTACGGCGGGTTTGCAATCTTCACCTGGTCACGCAAACTCCTCCCCAAAAACAGCGGCGGTGTTATCGCCGCCACCGGTCTCGCCGCCGGAGCCTCAGTGGTAATGGCAGCCGCGGCATTCTCAATCGAATGGCTCTTTGGAGCCACGGCACCGATCCCCTTCGACACTGTGTTTGCGTCCATGGTCGGAATCCATGCCGTGATCGGCATCGGCGAGGCGGTGATCAGCGCCCTGGCCGTTGGTGCTGTTCTCGCGGTCCGACCCGATCTGGTTTACGGGGCGCGAGATCTCAATAGGGTTCAACTGGAGGATTCCAAGGTACCTCTCCGGGCCTTTATTTTGGGTGGACTCGCCGTGACCCTCATAATCGCGACGGTGGTCAGTCAATTTGCCGTCGACAACCCCGATGGT
>JBBKXI010000057.1:0-4811 GCA_037969415.1 Acidimicrobiia bacterium
CCATGAACCGGTCAAAAGGGAGTGGGCCCTCAGAGGAGATAAGGGCTTGGATGTATTTCTTCAGTGACATGCGATACCGTCAGAGTATGGACTTTGGAGTTTTCATGTTTCCGACCGACACCGCAATTCGACCGGACCATCTTGCCCGTGAAGTGGAGGATCGCGGATTCGAATCCTTATGGTTCCCTGAGCATTCACATATTCCGTCCGCCCGGACAACACCCTGGGGTGGTGTCAAAGACGCACCGCCACTTCCTCCGGAGTACTGGCACACGATCGACCAATTCGTCGCCATGTCATACGCCGCCGCCGCAACTACAACTCTCAAGGTTTGCAGCGGGATCGCACTCGTCGCACAGCGCGATCCAATATGGACGGCAAAGGAGGTGGCCTCCCTCGACCATATGTCCGGCGGTCGTGTCATATTCGGGATTGGATACGGGTGGAACAAGGAGGAGATGGGACATCACGGTGTTGCCTACACCGACCGGCGAAAACTCCTTCGTGAGAAGGTCTTAATGATGAAAGCCCTCTGGACCGAGGACGAAGCAACTTATCACGGTGAGGGATTGAGCCTCGATCCCTCTTGGACGTGGCCAAAACCACTACAGAAGCCTCATCCGCCTGTCTTGATGGGCGGTGCCGCCGGGCCAAAGACGACGGCCGACATGGTCGAATTCTGCGACGGATGGATCCCACTTGCCACCCGGCACGACATCGTCGACCAGGTTGCCCGGGTACGAGAGGCTGTTGCCGCCAGCGGGCGCGACCCGGCGGCTTTCAACATCACCGCATACGGCACAAGGCCCGACCTCATTGAAACGTTGCAGGCGGCGGGTGTCGACCGAGCCGTTTTTCCGTTGCGTCCAATTGGTCCAGACGAGACCATTCCCAAATTGGATCAGATCGCTGCCGCGATCGGTCTCAATTGACCTGACACGACTTCAGGAATTTTTCGTTTCAGCCGATAAAGGGCGATGGACGAATCCAGGGGATCGGTTCGCCGAACTGCATTCGCGGTGGGGGCAATCGCAGCCACAATTTTGCTTGCGTTTTCGGTGATTTATGCGAACTCGTACTCCACGAGGGTTGTAACAGCCAACACCCGAGCGCTCCACTGGACCAACGCCAACCTCGGGTCAGCGGCGGTTCTAAGGGCAGCTTCTAACCAGGCGATACTCTTCGCCCGCGATGTCGAAAACGGCACAGCGAGCACCGCGGCGGCCCTTCTCGCCGCGTCGGAAGCGACCCAGACAATTACTTCGTTTACCGAAGTAAGCGCGGGTGCACAGACTGCCCTGGGCCGCGAGACGTCCGAAATCGACGCCCTAACCGATTCCCTGATCAACCATGCCTCTCTGATAAATGATCAAGCAATCGCAGGCGATTGGGTTGCGGGCCGTAGCCTCCTAAACGACGAGTTTGAGCCGGTCTACAACAAACTCACGGGTCTCCTGGCCCTCGAACAGGATGAAATCATCGCCCGGATCGACGCTACTGATAATTTTGCAGGGCTGGTGGCTGGGGCCATCAGGTTCATCGTCGTATTGCTACTCCCGATTATCGCCGTAGTCACCTACCGGCGGATCGTCGGACGCCAGATGCGCGAGCAGCGGCAGATTCTCAGCACGGAACTCGAGTACGAGCGAAAATTGGGCGAGAGCAAAGACGACCTCATCGCCGGGATTTCTCACCAGCTTCGAACCCCCCTGACCACCATCTACGGGATGTCGCATGTACTGACCGGCGATTCGGTAACCGACCCTGGGACCACCCAAGAACTTCTGGAAATCATCCACAGCGAGTCGTATGAGCTTGATCGCATGGTCTCCGACCTGTTAACAATGGCCCGCCTTGAAGCAGGGGCTGCCGAGTTCAAGATCGAACCGGTCGACGTGGCCGATGCAATTCGACTCGCGGTTGAACCTGCCCAACGTGCTGGCCATGAGATCGAGGTCATTCCGGGAAATATGGAGACGGCCCTCGGAGATAAGGCCCGGATAGTGCACATTGTGAGGACGCTCCTATCCAACGCTGACAAGCACGGGGGGCCAACCACGACCGTCATCACTGGCGAAACCGATCAGAGCGTGAAGATCATTGTCGAGGATGACGGTGCCGGGGCGAAACATCCCGACCGATTGTTCGCCGGTTTTGTCAACGAAGGCAAGGAAGCCCTGCTCGCGGGCAGCGTCGGGATCGGACTGGCTGTCGCTGAGAAGATGGCCGACAATATGGGGGGGAAAATCAAGTACCACCGCAAGGATGGTCGGACATACTTCGTCCTCAGCCTGCCGACGGCTCGGGTCTCCCCGATTGTGCAGCCCGAACCCGAGACGGCCGGTGCCCTATGACGGCACAGGGGAAATGGGGGATTCTTCTGGCGGCCGCGCTCCTTAGCCTGGTTGTCGCCATCCCGATCGCCTACGCCCACGAATGGGCATATGCCGACTCATTCCCTGAACAGTCGTACAACAACAACACCGGTTCGCTTATATGGGACGGACCCTGGCAGGAGATCGGCGAGAGTGATGGGCCCGGGTCTGGTGTGGTCTCGGTATCGAGCTCAGGATGTTCCGGGAAGTGCCTTTTGCTTAACGCCCCAATTTCGTTGGTGGTCGATAAAGGAGTGTGGCGGGGTGCCGATCTGACAGATGCCGAATACGCTGAGCTTCAGTACAAGATAAAACGAGAAACGAGTTTGCTGCCGGTCGGGAACCTCTACGTTCAAATGCGAAAGGCCGGGCAATCGTGGAACACGATCAAGACACATTCCCTCTCCACAGCGGATAGCAGTTCTGTGCCTTACACCTTCGATGTGAGCGGGTATGCGGGCCATAACGTCGAGCTCCGCTTCCTTCTCGATTCGGTCAGTCTCAACGTCCGGGTTTCTGTCGACGACGTCGAGCTCGGGATCGAATACCCCGAAACGACGACCTCGACAACGACCGCTTCGACAACCACGTCAACTACCAAACCTGCCCCGACCACGACGACCACGACCAAGCCGACTTCGACGACATCGAGCACCTCCTCGACGACATCCTCGACAACCAGCACAACATTCCCAGGGGAGACATCTCCGACAAACACGACTCTGCCCGATACCACAACCACCACCCGTGGCGAGACCGAGTCGGATGATCTGCCAGTGTCACCTTCCGGCCAATCTCAACCACCTACCGACTCCGGAGCTTTGACAGCAGGTGCTACAGGGAGCCTGGCCGCGGACATAGCGACAGCCCGTGCCTTCGGAATCTCATTGGACATGAGTCCGGTCGGCAACGCCCGATACGACCGAATGCTCGGCCTCAACCCGTTGACCTCCCTGGCGGCAAGTTTCCGTTCGGTGGTTGAAGCAATCCAAAACGAGTACCTCAGTGCGCTTGCCCTGGCCTTCATGGTCGCCTTCTTCGCCGTTCGAATGCCAGGCACCGACGAAGACAAAGAAATACCGCGTTCCGACGGATCGATCGGCCAATAGTGGCACTAATTCGGGGGAGAACAGGGGTCTAGTCATCGGGATTCGGTTGCACCATGCTTGGTGAATGGGAGAATCCGAAAACCGGGTAGTTGACCTAGCAATTCAAAATGGCGGGTTGGTTAGTCGCGATCAAGCCATTGCCTTGGGCATGAGTAAACGAACACTTGCCCGGCGGGTGGAGACCAACCATCTTGTCGCCATAGCACCAGGCATTCTGGCGTTGCCGGGCGCGATTCAAACGGAGCGAGGTTTACTTGGTGCGGCCGCAGCAGGGATTGGCGCAGTAGCTTCACACCAATCTGCGGCGCGCCTCCACGGGTTTGATCTTCGAGACACTTTGACGGTCTCTGTAACGGTGCCAATTCGACGAAGTAATAGATTTCATACGGTCGTGGTCCACGAATCGACCGACCTCGCCGCCAGCGAGACAACATGGATCGAAGGTATCCCGGTCACCGATCCACCGCGCACCCTCATCGATCTAGCGACTGTTGCATCGAGGTACGAGTTAGCAAACCTCGTAGACGAAGCGGTTCGGCGCCGACTAACCACCTACGACTCAGTGGCCATCCGTCTCGAATCGATCGCTCGAAAGGGAAAGCCTGGAGTGGTGAAGCTTCGTGGCGTCCTGGAGTCGCGAGAAAGCAAACCGAAGGCGACAGAATCAAACTTGGAGATGCGCGTTCTTCGACTCTTAACGACCAATGGCCTCCCAGCACCCTCACCGCAGTTCCGTCCGCCCTGGCTCCGCGCTATCAATGGTCGGGTTGACTTCGCTTATATCGACAAGCGGGTGATCGTCGAAGCCGACAGCAAGAGGTGGCACGACTCCCCCGAGGCGTTCCAAAGAGACCGGGAACGGGACAATCTTGCCCAGATTGCCGGGTGGACCATCCTCCGCTTCACTTGGTCAGATCTGATCGAACGGCCATCGTATTTGGTGGCCACGGTGCGTGAAGTCCTGGAGCGTTCTACCCTCGTTTAGTGCCACTATTGGCACTCCTTTCCGTCGGAACGCGGTTTAGGACGCGAGAAGGGACCGCCGGGGCGGTCCCTTCTCGATCCGAAACGGTGTGGACTTAGAAGTCCATGCCGTGGTCGCCGCCACCGCCGGCGGGCATTGGAGGATGATCCTCTTTCTGCTCGACAACGAGGGCTTCGGTGGTCAGTATCAACGCGGCGATAGAAGCAGCATTCTGCAACGTCGACCTGGTGACTTTCGCCGGGTCGGGGACACCGGCGGCGATCAGGTCCTCGTACTTACCGGTCGCGGCGTTGAATCCGAAGGATCCCTCACCATTGCGAACGGTCTCGACGACGACTCCGC
>JBBKXI010000058.1:0-20739 GCA_037969415.1 Acidimicrobiia bacterium
CATAGAGCGAACCAACATCGATCGGGGGTGGGGTCGTCCACTCGCAAGAAACCATCCCTATTTGCCACTTCGGGTTGTTGGAAGCGTCGGCAAAGAATTCGAAGACCTCGGCGGCGGGGCGATTGATTTCTCGGGCGGCTTGCATTCTCACAATGAGAACCTACACCTGCGCTCCATCAGGGTATCTACGAGTTCATAAATGCGACCGGGATCCCATTCCAGAAGTACGGGGCGGAAGGACATGCAAAGGATTCGTCCTCGTAAACCTCCCGATCGTTCACACCCATATCACGCTCCACGCAGCCTCAGCGTTGCACCATTTATGGATAGCACAAGGAGTGGCAATAGAGTTTCCCGACGCGTTGTCGAATAAAGGAAATCTTTCCATCGCTCAATTCCTGCTCATCCTCCACCTGCTTGGAGTAGTCGTCTGGCTCGGAGGTTCGATCGCCATCGGTGGGCTTTGGCTCAAGTCCAGCTCGACCGGAGATACCGAACTACTGGGAGCCACAAAAGACCTGTCGTGGATGTCGAAGCGACTGGCCATGCCGGCATCGATAGTGGTTCTTCTCGCCGCTGGCGGGTTGGTGAGCGCCGCCAACTTCGACTTCAATCAGGTGTGGATTCACCTCGGTACCGGATTGCTGATTCTCGCCGCATTGATAGGGATCGTTGTCATCGGTCCGAATACGAAGAGGTTGTTTTCTTCTCTTCAAGCCGGGAGCCGGGATCTCGTCGCGGTGAATCGGGTCAGGTTCGGCCTGATAAGCGTCCAACTGATGCTGCTCGTTGCCATCTGGGCCATGGTGGCCAAACCGTTCTAGATCACTAGTCCTCGACGAGGTACTGGATTCTGGTCATGGCCCCTTTGATCGGTGCGATGGCTTTCGCCGCCATCGCTTCATGGTCGGGATGTGACAGATAGGCGCGCCAGTCGTCCTCAGACGCAAAGTCGGCAATAAGTGCCAGGTCGGGGTTTCCTTCCATGATTTCGAGATCGAGTCCGAACTGGTAACGGAGAATCCCGGGCACCAGCGCAGGCATGGTGCCCAGAGCGGTCAGCGCGGCATCAATCTGCTCGTCGGTGGCGGTGTCTTTGAACGTCATCAACATGACATGACGGAATGTGCTCATGACCCGAGTCAACCAGATTTCGATGCTTCGCCGCCGCTAAACCCGTTCTGTGAGCCGTTTTGGTGTCCACGCCGCAATTTCGGTTCACAAAAGCGTCTTGGACACCGTTTGCCGGGCCCGGGCTGGATCGTGTAAGGTTCATTCGCCGAATAGACCACTACAGAAGAGTTTCCAGGATTAGCTCCCCAACCACCACTTTTGATCGCTCTGTCGCGAAACAGGGTGTTATCGAGGCGATGCCCCTCGTCGGCTCTGCTATTCCCTTTGCGTTGGTGGTCGGTCTGGCCATCACCGAGTCGGGCATCGGAAATCTGGTGGGTTGGAGTGGGGCGCCGCTCATCTTTGCTGGTGCCGCCCACCTGACCCTCGTCACTCTCTTGGGGACGGGGACGGCCATCCTTGCAGCCATTACGACGGCATTGGTCATCAATGCCCGCCACCTCATGTACTCGGCGGCAATGGCCCCGACATTCCAGAGACAACCCCGATGGTTTCGCTGGGTTGGCCCGTACGCCCTCATCGATCAGATGTTCGCGATCTCGATCCACCACAAGGACGATGATCCTGCGAGTTTTCGTACCTATTACATCGCCGCCGCTGTCACCTTCATGCTGTTTTGGAACTCGATGGTCGCCTTGGGTCTTCTCATCGGCCCGGTTGTCCCCGAAAACTGGAGGTTGGAATTCGCCGTCCCGGTGATGTTCGTGGGGATCATCGTGATGGGGATAGACCGATACCCCAAGGCGGCGGCAGCGGTGACTGGAGCAGTCGCCTCATATTTCTTCGCCGGGCTGCCAAACCGATTGGGTTTATTGGTCGGGGCCTTGATGGGGATTGCTGCCGGTGTGATCCTGGATCGGCGGAACCGATGAACTTTCTTGCCATCGTGATCGTCGGAATCGGGACCTATGTCTTTCGTGCCGCCTTCATTGTGGGCCTGGCCTCGAGAGAGATATCTCCGGGTGTTATCCGAACCCTCGAATTCGTCGGGCCGGCGGTTCTGTCTGCGCTGGTCGTTGCCCTTTTGGTGGGCGATTCCGGTGGCGTCGAGATAGGTGTCCCCGAAGTCGTCGCTCTCGTGGTCGCCGGGTTTGTTGGCTGGCGGACTCGAAACCTCATTTACACAGTCTTGGCCGGGATGGGCGTCTTCTGGCTTCTTCAGATCTGGCTCTAACCGATACTTAGAACTCGCTCACGGATGTCGAGTTCGTGATGGTGGAACTCGTGCCCCAGCCAAATCATGGCGTCGGAAACATTTCCTTCGCCCCACTCCTCATGGGTAAATATCCCATCCGGTCCGATCGCATTCGTCGCCTCGATGAGGTCTCTGGTCGCATTTTGCAGACTCCAAAGGCCCGGCGCCGTCGGCAATCCCCGGTAGTTGCGCGCCTGGGCCAGTTCGTCAGGATCCCAACCCACCAGGACCGATCCCGGGGCATGGGCAATTTGGATCCAGCGTTCTGACCACCCCCTGGCCAGATCGGCGAGGTGATACACATACGCCGTCGCATTCCATGATCCATCCGCTTGTGGCGCCATTCCGTCGCCATCGTTCAGAATTCCGCTGATTCGCATCGGGCTGGAGTCGATCAATTCACACGCTACGCGGAAATCGGTAGCCCAGTCGTAGCGGCATTGATTGCATTCCACGGGAGCAGAGCCTTCGTATAGCCACGACCGGGCACCGTCCAGGAACTGAGTGTTTTTTCGTCCGATGGTGAAGAACTTAATGGGGCTGGGCGGTGCACAGCGGAAGATTTTCTCATGAGATCCACGTTTCGCCCGACAGGGTCGGAACCTGTGCGGGTAACCTCGATTCGCCAAGACGTGTCGAACCCCAACGACACGACCGTTCGGGAGGAAAAATATGACAGATACGGCCAAGCGTTCGCCTAGTGGAGGTTCGGGTCTTGACTCCTATTTCCACCTCAGTGAACGTGGTACATCGCTCGGGACGGAAGTCCGCGCCGGCGTAACGACGTTCCTGGTGATGGCTTACATCATCTTCGTCAACCCCAGCATTCTCGGAGCAGCTGGTCTCGATCCCGCTGCCGTCGCAGCGGGAACAGCCCTGGTTGCAGGGTTGCTATCGATTCTGATGGGAGTTGTCGCCAATTACCCGATAGCAATGGCTGCCGGTCTCGGGATCAATGCGGCCGTTGCATTCGGACTCGTGCTGGGCAACGGTTTGACTCCCGAGGGAGCGATGGGTGTGATCGTCCTCGAAGGTCTGATCGTGGCCCTTTTAGTGGTCGTTGGTCTCCGTGAGGCGATAATGACCGCGGTCCCTCTGAGCCTGAAAAGAGCTATTGGCGTTGGGATCGGCCTTTTCATCCTGTTCATTGGTTTCGTCAATGGCGGATTGATCGGGCCCGGAACGCCTGCTGTGGAGTTCATCTTCCCCAACACCAATGCGGCCTGGTTGACCTTGATCGGTTTAGGCATAACTGTTCTGCTCTATGCAAGGAAGGTTCCCGGTGCCCTGATCATCAGCATTGTGCTGACCACGGTTGTCGGTCTGATCATGGGAGTAGCCACATGGCCCGACACGTTGACGGCGACTCCCAACTTTGACACCCTCGGAGCATTCGATCTCGGCGATGTCTTCACCAAGCTTGGATTTGTGGCAGCAGCGTTGACCATTTTCAGCTTCATGCTGACCGACTTCTTCGACACGATGGGCACCGCGACTGCGGTCGTCGAACAGGCCGGTCTTGCCGAGGAAGATGGGTCGGTCCCGGGAATCGGCAAGTTGCTGTTTATCGACTCGCTGGGTGCCGCCGCCGGAGGCGCGGCCGGAGTGAGTTCGAATACCAGCTATATCGAAAGCTCAGCCGGCGTTGCTGAAGGGGGTCGAACCGGCCTCACGTCGATTGTTGTCGGTCTGCTTTTTCTGGGAGCGATCTTTCTGAGCCCGCTCGCCGGAGTGGTTCCTCCGCAGGCCACTGCGCCGGTATTGATCCTGATCGGTTTCCTGATGGCTGGACTGATCAAGGGCATCGATTTCGACGATCTCGAGGAGGGATTCCCCGCCCTCTTGACGATCGTCCTGATGCCATTGACTTTCAGCATCACCGTCGGTATTGGTGCCGGCTTCGTGATGTACACATTTATCAAGGTCGTGAAAGGCAAGGCCGCCGAAGTCCATCTGTTGATGTGGATCGTGACGCTCGCGTTCCTGGTCTATTTCGGTCAGGCTGTGATCGGAGCAGCAATCAGCGCGTAGAACAGCATGGTCAACTTGCGAAGGGGCCTGTATTGGGCTCCTTCGCCGCGTCCAGGGCTCTTTTGGAAGACAATGCGGCTTGAGCCCGCACCGCGAGCGGGCCGGCTATCGCCATCAGAAGGACGTAGGCCGCCGCCAGGGCGGGCAGCTCTTGGCCACCGACCACACCGGCTCCGAGCCCGGCAATGATGACCGAGAACTCACCTCGAGGGATCAGCAAGAAGCCTGCCCTTGCCTGACCCTGAAGCCCAATTCCTGCTCGTCGGGCGCTCCATCTCCCAATCCAAATCTTGGTGGCGGCGGTCACGAAACCCAGAGCCACCGCCACGGCGAGAACACCCGGAATTTTCCCCGGGTCGGTAGAGAGACCGAAAAAGAGGAAAAAGACGGCAGCAAACAGATCGCGCAGCGGGGCGAGCAGAAGCCTCGCCCTCTCTGCGGAGGGGCCGGCAACACTGATCCCGACGAGAAAGGCTCCGACTGCTGCCGACACACCGATCCTTTCGGCAATACCAGCCACCAGGAGGGTGATCCCGAATACCGTGAGCAGACTTACCTCGTCGGAGGTGTGAAAGATCAGTGATCCCACGCGGTCGCCTTGCCGGTGGGCGAAGCCGATCGAGACAACTACTGCTGTCAACGCGACAGCGGCTGCAAGGATGGCTCCGCCTACGGTTCCTCCGAGAGCAAGTACGCCGAGAATGGGAAGCAGCAGGGCCATCACGAGGTCTTCGAAAACCAGCAGCGAAAGCACGATTGGCGTTTCCCGGTTTCCCGTCCACCCCATATCCCCGAGGAGCTTCGCGATGACACCACTTGACGATATATAGGTGACGCCCCCGAGGAATAGTGCCGGCACGACTGGCCATCCAAGAAGGAGTCCGGCGATGAAGCCAGGAGTGAAATTTGCCATGAGGTCGACGACCCCCGAGAGGGCCACGCTCTTCATCCCGGTGACGAGTTCGTTGGCCGAGTACTCGAGGCCGAGCATTAAGAGGAGGAAGATGACGCCGATTTCCGCGCCGACTTCGATGAACTCCTCCGAAGTCACGACCGGGAAAATTCCTCCCTCGCCCAGGGCCAGCCCGGCGATCAGGAACAGAGGTATAGGGGATATAGATAGGCGACTCGCCAGTCTCGCAACCAGCCCGAGCCCGAGGATGACAGCCCCCAGTTCGACCAGGAGGCTGGCGACCTCGCTCATCCGTTACCCCCGACTCAGGAGGTCTTCGACCTGTGCGATCCCTTCGGACGTGCCAACCACGACGAGAGTGTCACCGGCATGAACCTTAAAATCGGGTCCTGGTGCCGGAAAGGGTACGTCGTCCCTGATCACCGCGACGACGGAAACCCCGGTGCGGGTGCGTGTTTTGGTGTCTCCGATCGAACGTCCGTCATACGGTGTCCCCTCTTCCACATGGAGCCAGTCGATGGCCAATCCTTCGACCTGCTGCCGGAGGTGGGTGAGATTCTCAACGATCTCTGAACCTCCCAACGCATCTGAGAGGGCGTGGCTGTCTTCGTCGCTGAGTGCAAGGTTCAGAGCGGCCGCGTCTGGATCCGACGGTTCGCAAATGAATAGCTCCTTCTTCCCTGTTCGGTGATGCACAACGCCGACACGCCGACCGTCGTCGGTGACGAACTCATGTTTGACGCCCACTCCGGGCAGCGATGTTTTGGTGATCTTTGTCATGTCGCTTACCTGAACGATCCCATCCTATTGGCTATTCCGTCGATCGACCCCGTCCGATGGAGAACGGTGTCCACTGCAGAAGTTTTCTAATGCTAGGTACCAAAATATCGGATCTTCGGATCGTCCCGACTGGAGTCCTCAGTTGATAGGCATAGTTAGGATCGTAGGAAAGCCGAAAGGGAAACAATATGAGGATGCCAGACGAGCTCGAGGCCGCTTTCAATGACCAGATCACCATGGAGTTGGGGTCGGCCAACGCTTATCTACAGATGGCCGCCTATCTCGACCACGAAAACCTCAATGGGATGAGTAGTTGGATGCGCGCCCAGGCTGCAGAGGAGAGGGCCCACGCCGACCGGTTCCTCGACTTTGTACTCGACCGAGGAGGCAAGGCAGCGATTGGAAGTGTCGACGCACCGAAGTCTGATTTTTCGGGGGCGCTGGAAGCCTTTGAGACCGCCCTCGCCCAGGAGGAGTCGGTAACGGCGGCGATCCACGACCTCTACCGGTTGGCCGACAAACTGGGCGACCTCTCGAGCTTCCCGTTCCTGCAGGATTTCATCGCGGAACAGAATGAAGAGGAGGCGACGGTGGGAACAATTGTCGACCGTATGCGTCTAGCCGATGGCCAGTCCAGCGCCCTCTTCCAACTCGACTCAGAGCTTGGATCCCGTTCGGTTTAGAGCGCCCGCATCCGATTCCCCCGAGAGTTGTGTTCCACTTCGGCGAGACCTAGAGCTTCGAGGACGGGAGGGACATAGTTACCGACCCGACCCCGCAATCCCTTCTTCAAGCCATACCAACCGCCCACAGGATTGTCGGCCGAGCGCGCCCATGCTTCGACCGAACCTTCAGGGGCCGGCTTCTGCTCATCGGCGTTCCCCAAAGGCACCCAGTCGCCCTGTTCTGTCAGCCAGCTGTGAAGGTCGTCGACAATCCGCAGGTCGTAGTGGAGAACAGTTTTTCCGACGGTGCACACGAGAAGCGGTGGATCGTGGTCCTCGTCTCTATGCATCAGAATCTCGGAACCGAGGCTGGGGGTCTTCAGCACCCAGGGGTCGCCCGCGGTACCAGTACCGCTGAATGGTGCAGGCGTCATTACATCTCCTAACTCCGTAACAGTTTGGTTACACTAGCACTGACATCGGAAAGGATGTGTTGTGACTACATACAGTGTCACCCGGGCCATTGCGGCTCCCGCTCAGACAATTTGGGATCTTCTCACCGACGCCGATTCCTATCCAAGCTGGAATCAATCGGTGCTTGGCATCGAGGGCCAGATTTCCGACGGTGAGAAGATCAAGCTCACCTCGATCGTGAATCCTGACCGCCAGTTCAAGCTCAATGTCACCGATGTTGACGCCCCGAATTCAATGGTTTGGTGGGATGGGATGCCGCTCGGTCTCTTCAAGGGCGTCCGAACATTCAAACTCACACCCGGGGATGGAGGAACCGAATTCTCCATGGAAGAGGTCTATTCCGGACTCATGGCACCCATGATCACCAAGTCGATCCCGGATATGACGGAGTCGTTCGAGTTGTTCGCAGATGGGCTCAAGGCCGAAGCGGAGAAGCGTGCCGGCTGAGCGCTTAGAACACGACCCATTCGACGCTCTCGGCGACCCAAATCGCCGGGCGATAATCGAGGTGCTCGCAGGAGGGGAGCGAGCGGTGAGTGAAATTGCCCAGGTACTCCCGATCAGCCGACCGGCGGTGTCCCGCCACCTCCGTCTTCTCAAGGAAGCCGGGCTCGTCATCGACTCTGCTGAGGGTACTCGTCGTGTCTACAGCCTCGACGTCAAGGGGATCGAGGCGATTCAGGACTACATGAGGAATGTTTGGGGTGAGGCGGCCCCCCGGTTCAAACTGGCGGCGGAAAATACGCGAGAATCGGATTGATGGATCCGATCGTTGTCGAATTCGAGGTTACCTGTTCTCCTGAGCATGCCTTCAAGATGTGGACCGAACGGGCTGCGATGTGGTGGCCACGCTCGCATTCAATGAGTCAGGACACGGCGATGGATGTGCTTTTTGAGCCGCGGGTTGGCGGGCGCATCTTTGAGCGCGCCAGCGATGGCACCGAGTTCGAATGGGGTGAGATAGCCGTGTGGGAACCACCAAATCGGGTCGACTACCAGTGGCATCTCTTCTTCGACCGATCGGAAGCCACCGATATCCAGGTCACGTTTGCCCCTACCGACACGGGTACCGTGGTTCAGCTGCGTCAAACCGGTTTTGAACGGCTCCCATCCGATGTGGGGATGACCCGCCGCAATCGCACTGAGGGTGCGTGGGCCGAAGTGACACGGCAGTTTCGCGAAGTGTTGGCTGCATCAGAATGATCCCTCCTCCGGATTCTGAGAGACGCTTAACAACCGGATACTCACCGGAGACACTTTTTGAAAGGCTTCGCTCATTGGCTCTTAACGGTGGGGAGTTTGCAATATTCGGCAGTGGCCCAATCGCTGCCCGTGGCTTGCTTCCGATAGTCAATGACCTCGACATCCTGGTCAGGGGTGAATCGTGGAGTCGGGTCAGGGAACTCGGGGCCATGGTCATGTATGGCGACGACGAAACGGTGGACCTCGGCAACGGCCTTACCTTCGGGCGATCCTGGGCTTACGGGTCGTTCGATATCGACGCACTGATCGACGAAGCTGAGATGATCGGCGGCCTCCCCTTTGTTCAACTCTCGAAGGTCGTTGAGTTCAAGCAAATCGCCAGACGTCCTAAAGATCTGGAACATCTAGCGTTGCTTGAGTCCGCTGGTTAGCGACTTGGTGCTGGGACGGCCTCAGTAGATTGGGGCACCCCGGTGGGTGCGGGTGTTTCCGTCAGTTCGGAGTCGTCGAACTCTTCAACCTCGATGATCCTCAACTCTTTTCCCATGTCCATATGTCGTTTTCCTCCTTCCATTCGATTAGATATCGGTCCGAAACCTTGACGCCGACCGTCTCAAACCTGGCGGCCGCGCCGATGGGATTGGCAAACAAGTCAGCTATTTCGTCGGGTCGATCGGTGGCGAAACGGTGTCCTCCGATCCTTCCCATGATGGCAACGACGGTGCTCTTCGCGGCTCGATACCCGAGTTCATGCTCGATCACCTTCCCCGTCATCGCGACTACTCCAAGAATCGAGCTCGGATCTATTCCCAGCTCTCGTTTGAGAACATTTAGGTCTTTGACCGCGTAGACGCCGCATGGCGGGGGCCTGCATCGACCTAATGAGTGGGGCAGATCTTCGCCGGGTACGTGGTGGAGGCATTCCGATGTCATCTCGGGTATCTGCCACATAACTTTGGCCCCGTACAGCAAGCCGTTGAACAGATGCCAGGCTCTGAATCCAAACACCGGAGCGGGGGACCAACCTTCGCCTTTTTCCTGACGAACCCTGTCGATCACGTCGTTAAGCAGTAAGGCACCAGCCCGCTGGGCGCCATGGATCTCGGAGTTGACTGCCTTGAGCTGGGACTCGGCTTCGGCAACCTGGCGGGTGAGGTCGTTGAGTCGACGGTTTAGGGCGGCACGACGCTGTCTCCGTCTATCGATTGACCTCTTCAGGCTGACCAGACCGGGAATTTCCCCATCGAGGTTGTAACGCTCGCGATACTTCTCCAGTACCGACCAACCGTCGTGCAGTGGTGTCGCAGTCGCCTTCGCCATCGGGGCACGTTACCCCGTCGAACATATGTTCGCTAGTGGTTGATTGCGAAGGTTTTCGCGAACTGACCCACCAAATACAAAACCGCCTCTGGAAGAGAGGCGGTTTTGTGATTGAAAACCTGATTACTAGAAGATGTATAGCAGCAGAGCGACAATGAGCAAGATGCCCACAATCGTCCAGATAAGTCCTTGACGAGGCATAGCCGTTCCTTTCATATGTTCTGTTTCAAGAACAGATTACCCGTCGCGCCTTCACCTCAAACAATGGATATCGGAGCGATCAGCCCGGTCCGGGATCAAGCGACGGTTCGCGCCCGGCCGAAACCTCGGCGAGGCGGGGCAGATAGTGTTTCCAACCCATCTCCTGCATTGGGGCCTCATCGTCGGGGATCGAATTGTGGGTCAGGGTCAACAGCGTTCCGTCGCCTTCAGCAGCGAGAGTGATCTCGACAGTGGTCGATCCCGGGGGAATTCCGGGGTGGTCGACCCAGCCCCAGGTGAACACGACCCTACGGTTGGGATCGAGTTCAACAAAGCGCCCCCGTGCGTTCATACCGTTGCCCATGACCATCGAAAACACCCCTCCAGGAACGGGGTCGAGTTCGGCGTCGGTTCCCTGCCACAGCTTCCACTTCCCGGATTCGGTCAGGTAGCGATAGACGGTTGCCGGGGGAGCCCCGATGCGTTGTTGCAGTTGAATCTCCGTCACGGGCCCTCCGCACTCTCGATGGTCGACGCAAGATTCCGAAGTTTCGTCCGCCACATTTCCTCGAGAACGGTAGCCAAAGGCCCGAGGGCCTCCTTGTTCGTCTGATAAAACCGTTTGTTGCCATCGCGTCTGACCATGACGAAGTCAGCTTCGCGCAGGACCGCAAGGTGTTGTGAGACCGCGCCAAACGTGACGTCGAAATTTGCTGCAATGTCGGTAGCGGCCAGTTCCTGGTCCCAGACGAGACGGAGAATCGTGCGTCGTTTCGGTTCTGCGATCACTTGTAGAGAGTCCACTCGAATCTATTTTAGTTCAAATTGAAATACTTTCAAGGATTAGGTAGTGTTCGCACATCACATCTGCTCGAAAGGAGCATCACGATGGCGAAATACATAATGATCTACAAGGGTGAGGCCACCGACATGTCGGACATGACCCCGGAGCAAGGTGCGGAGACCTTGGCCAAGTGGGGAGTCTGGATGGAAAAGGTGGGGTCATCGCTGGCCGATATCGGTACCCCGTTCGGTCCTGGCGTTTCCGTAGTCGATAACGGGTCGACGGGCACCGCCGTTTCGTTGACCGGATACTCGATTGTCGAGGCACCAGACCTTGAAGGAGCCCAGGCCCTGGCCGACGGCCATCCATATCTCAGCGAAGGGAACGGCAACTTTGCCATCGACATTTACGAGATGATGCCTGTCCCATTTGAAAACTAAAACTCAAGCTGGCTGAGCCGTTCGTCAAATTTGTCAGCGGTGTCTCCTAATCTCAGACTTCTGACGAAGGAGCACCGTGACATCATTACCAGAGCGACCCAACACCGCCTTGCTGATCATTGACATGCAACGCGACGTTGTGGCGGGAGCATTTGAAGTCGACAGGGTGGTTGACAACATCAACACCCTTTTGGATAAGGCGCGGTCTGAAGACGTCCCGGTGATCTGGGTTCAGCATTCCGATGAAGAGTTGGCTCAGGGTTCTGATGGTTGGCAGTACGTGCCTCAATTGGTGCAAAGGGACGACGAACCCGTCGTGCAGAAGCATTACAACGACTCCTTTGAGGAGTCAGACCTCGAGACGTTTCTGTCCGAGCGTCAGGTCGGCCAGTTGGTCGTGACCGGGGCCCAGACCGACGCATGTATTCGATCGACACTGCATGGTGCGTTGGTCCGGGGCTACGACGCCACGCTTGTAGAAGATGCGCATACCACCGAAGACATGCGGCCGTGGGGTGCGCCGATCGGACCGGAGGAAGCTATCGGATACACAAATCTGTACTGGAAATGGTCGTCGGCCCCTGGTCGCAAAGGCGGTACTGTGGCGACTGCCAACGTCGACTTCACCGCGAACTAGTTCTCGGATCGTCCATGTCCACTCCGGCGATTCGGGCTCTCGTCGACGCAGGTGTCGAACGTATCGTCCATGGCTATGGGGTAGAGGACGCGCGGGGTCGTCGGCGCTCGACGTCATACGGACACCTAGGGATGCATCACCATCCTACTGTTCAAATTAGATGAGACTTGTCATTGTCATTGCGACTGGACACTGCGATCCCAGCTCGCATTTCGGCTCGAGTCGGCCGGCATGAGAGCATTCACCTACGATCGCTACGGCGGCCCGGAGAACCTCGAACTCCGAGAAGTTGAGAAGCCGGGACTCAAGGACAATGGCCTGCTCATCCGGGTGCATGCCGCGTCGCTGAACCGTTCCGATTGGGAGGGCCTCACCGGGAGCCCGGCCTACGCCCGGATGGGAGGCCTGTTTAAACCGGGGACGACGATCCTCGGCTCCGACATTGCCGGGACGGTGGAAGAGGTGGGCAAGGACGCCAATCGATTCCAGCCCGGCGATGAGGTTTTTGGTGACATTCTCTACGCCGGAAGCGGCGGGTTTGGTGAGTATGTATCGGTTCCTGAGACGGCACCCCTTGCGTTGAAGCCCGCAGGCCTGTCGTTCGAAGATGCGGCGGCGCTGCCACAGGCGGGGTTACTCGGAGTCCAGGGTATGCGTTCTAAAGGCGGAGTCCATCCTGAACAGAAGGTGCTGGTCAACGGGGCCGGAGGAGGTGGCGGAACCTTCACAATGCAAGTGGCCAAAGGGCTCGGCGCGGTGGTAACCGGAGTGGACAGCGCCATGAAGGCTGATCTGTTGGCCTCGCTCGGCGCCGACGAGGTCATCGACTACGCCGTCGACGACTACACACGGGCTCCCGACAAATACGATCGGATCCTCGACTTCGTCGGCAACCGCTCAGTCTTCGCCAACAGGCGAGCGCTCGTAGAGGGAGGTGTGTACCAGGTGGTAGGTGGACCGGCACGCCGTTTGTTGCAGGTATTTCTGATCGGTGGGCTGATCTCGAAGCTGAGTAGTAAGCACCTCGGCGTTCTCATAGCGCGGCCAAACTCTGCCGACCTAGAAAACCTGGCAGGTGAAGTGGTGGCCGGGCGGATCAAACCGGTGATCGACAGGGTGTATGGCCACAGCGAGGTTCCTGAAGCGATGCAACGTCTCGGCGAGGAACGCTCGTTGGGAAAGATCGTGATTCGGCTGCGACCGTGATGTGGCGATGACGAAACTACACCCCGCCATGTTCGAGCGAGTCGGCTGATGTCGACCCCAGCCGTGCGGGCTATCGAGGAGGCGGGCTTCGAGTACACGTTGCACAGCTATGAAGTGGATGAAGCTGTGGGCGACGGTTACGGCGAGGCGGTGGCGGCGGCCATCGGAGCCGACCCGACGACGGTTTTCAAGTCACTGATCGCCGTGGTTGATGGTGAGCCCGTGGTTGCGGTCATACCAGTGGAGACGCGCCTTGGTATGAAGAAGTTGGCGTCAGCCGCCGGAGGGCGCAAGGCAGAAATGGCGGCGACAGGTGACGCCGAACGGATCACAGGATACGTTTCTGGTGGGGTCAGCCCGCTTGGCCAGCGTCGAACGCACCGCACATTCCTCGACGAGTCCGCGTCACAATTTCGCAGCATCTACGTGAGCGCAGGCAAGCGCGGGTTGCAGGTCGAGATTGCAGTTGAGGACCTCTTGATCTTGACGGGCGGGGTCCTGACTGAACTGATGTAGGCGGCCTGTCGTTGCGGTTGGAGGTCGTCCTCCGAGCGTGTAGAATCTCGTCAGAGGCGATGGAGACTCATGGTGGGAGCGTCCGCGTTCAAGTCTCCCTCCATGCACCTACGGCTCCGTGCCTCGCGACCGTTGGCTGTCCGAAAGGCGGTTGGCAGTGAGCATCGATTCAGACTCTGAACAAGGGAGACTCCTTCGGGCCGAGTTCATGGCGAGGGTTAAAGAAGTTGCTGTCCGACTTGGCGCAATCCAGAGTGAACTCGCAAACCTTGATGGTGCTTCTGCGGAGCGTTACCAATTATTGAAGGAGCAGGATGAACTACGTGAGGAAGCCTCTCGTTTGGCTGTCGACGTCAATCTCGGGCGCTCCACCGAAGATTTGCAGAAGGAGTTGGCAGCCCTTAGGCGTCAACGCAAGGAACTCTTCAACTCACACAGTGGATACGCGATGTCGCCTGGCGGTTCGGGACCGGCAGGGGGTGCCTGGGTCGCTCTCACGGTTTCTTCAAATGGGGCCTCCGGGGTTGACGCCATAAACGCCAGAATCGCTCGCATTGGAGACGTATTGGCCTCAAGACGAAGCAACTCAGTGGCGACCCCTGGCTTGACCTGATTTAGCGAGCCGCCACGCGAGTTCTTCTACTCGTGGCTCGTGCAATCGGCCCGTGTGACTGTACGCGATGCACGAACAACGGTTTCCCTAGCTGCAGCCGGTGGTGTCGCCACAGGTGAGACAGACGTAACAGCTTCCGTTGCGGACTGTCATGTGACCACAGTTGGAACAGGCCGGTGCGTCACCCATGTTCTCCGATAGGGCCATGTTGACCATGTCGGCAGATCCAGCGGCGGCGACAGCCACCTTCTCTTTCTCCACGATCTTCACATCAGCCGACGACATGTCTGGCGAGTCGATGTACTCCACAGAGCGCTGCACCAAATCGACATCGCCCTCGGCGACAGCATCGGTGAGATCGAGCTGGACCCCGGCCTCTACCGCTAAACCCTGAGGTGGGCTGGCGAGTTCACCATCTCGATTTGGCGGTACCTGAGCGAGTTCGTCGCGCTCGAGATATTCCACGCCGAGAGACCGGAACACATAGTCCACGATCGAGTTGGCCATCTTGATATTGGGATGACCCTCAACCATGCCCCTTGGTTCGAATGTCTGGAAGGTGAACGTGTCGACGAACTCTTCCAGAGGAACTCCGTATTGGAGACCCTTCGAGACTGCAATGGCGAAACAGCTCAGGATCCCTTTCAGCGTGGCACCTTCCTTGGCGAGGTCGATGAAGATCTCACCAAGAGTTCCATCTTCGTATTCGCCGGTGCGGAGGAACACTTTGTGACCGCCGACCCGTGCTTCCTGGTTGAAACCGTGGCGACGACCCGGAAGCAAGAACCGTGGTGGCTTCATTCCCTGGGCGTAGGCCTCCGTCGGGCTGATCCCAACCGGTACTGCACCCCAGTGGATTGCCTTCTCCGCCTCCACAGCTGCTGTGACCGCGGCGTCTTCATCTTCGTTGTTGTCGCCCTCATCATCGGAAACCGAGTTCAACGGCTGAGCAGCCTTGGATCCATCGCGATATAGGGCCATCGCCTTGAGACCGAGCTCCCACGAGAGTTGATAGGCCCCTTCGATGTCGTCGGTGGTCACTTCCTGTGGCATGTTGATCGTCTTGGAGATTGCTCCGGAGATAAATGGTTGCGCCGCGGCCATCATCTTGATGTGGCCGACGTGGTGGATGAAACGCTCTCCGTACTTGCCGTTTTTGTTGGCAGTGTCGAAGACACTCAAATGCTCGTCCTTCAGAAGAGGCGCACCCTCGATGGTCTGTCGACCGCAGATGTGATCGTTGGCCTCGGTGATCTGCTTGGAAGTGAAACCCAATTCACGGAGCAGGTCGAAGTCGAACGACGCGTAGCGGTCGGCGTCAAAACCGATTCGCAGCAGAGTCTCCTCGCCAAATGTGAACACGTTGAAGGCGTGCTTCAACTCGAACACGGAGGGGAGTGCGGCGGCGAGTTTGGCCAGGTCGTCGTCGTTGAAACCCTTTTCCTTCAGCGACTCCTCGTTGATGTGGGGTGCTCCGACGATCGAACTGGTGCCGCCGATGAACTCGACCATGGCTTGGACTTCTTCGGGCTCATAGCCAAGACGAGTCAACGCTGGCGTGACCGACTGGTTGACAATCTTGAAGTAACCCCCGCCTGCCAGTTTCTTGAACTTGATCAGCGAGAAGTCGGGCTCGACACCGGTGGTGTCACAATCCATCAGCAATCCTATTGTCCCCGTCGGAGCGAGGACACTTGCTTGGGCGTTGCGGAAGCCGTCCTTCTCCCCAAGTTCCAGCGCGAGGTCCCACGAGGAGCGGGCAGCTTCGAGCAAGTCGACTGGGGCGAACTCTGGATCGATGGCCATCACACTTGAAGTGATGCCTTCGAAGTCGGTTTCGCCGTGTGCTGCCCGCCGGTGGTTGCGGATCACCCGCAACATCGATTCGCGGTTTTCTGAGTAGCGAGGGAAAGGTCCGGCAACCCCGGCAATCTCAGCTGAAGTCGCGTAGGAGTATCCGGTGAGCACTGCGGTGAGAGCACCTGCGATTGCGCGTCCCTCTTCGGAGTCATATGCGATGCCTTGACGCATCAGCAATGAGCCGAGGTTGGCGTAGCCGAGTCCGAGGGTCCGGTAGTCGTATGACCCTTGAGCGATCTCCCTGGAGGGGAAGTGGGCCATTGCCACAGAGATCTCCAGAACGATGGTCCAAAGCCGGATGGCGTGCTGGTAGCTCTCTATGTCGAATACCTGCGACTTGTCGTCGTAGAACTTGACCAAGTTCAGCGACGCCAGGTTGCAAGCGGTGTCGTCGAGAAAGAGATATTCGGAACAAGGGTTAGATGCCCGAATCCGACCTCCGGCCGGGCTGGTGTGCCACTCGTTGATGGTGGTGTCGAATTGGAGGCCGGGGTCGGCGCATGCCCAGGCCGCCTCTGCAATGCGCGACCAGAGGTCACGGGCTTTGATGGTGCGGCGGACGGTGCCGTCGGTCCGGTTGATCAGTTCCCAGTCGGCATCTTCTTCGACCGCGGTGACAAATTCGTTGGTGATACGGACCGAGTTGTTCGAGTTCTGGCCGGAAACTGTGGCGTATGCCTCGCCGTTGAAGTCGGCGGGGAATCCACCGGCACCGATAAGAATCCGTGCCTTGTCTTCTTCGATTTTTTTCCAATCGACGAAGGTCTCAATGTCGGGGTGGTCGACATCGAGAATGACCATCTTGGCGGCACGCCTGGTTGTTCCCCCCGACTTAATGGCCCCGGCGGCGCGGTCACCAATCTTGAGGAAAGACATGACTCCTGACGACTTGCCTCCGCCGGAGAGGTTCTCGTCAGCCGAACGGATCGCTGAGAAGTTGGACCCAGCGCCGGAACCGAACTTGAAGATTCGAGCTTCCCGGACCCAGAGATCCATGATCCCACCGGGGTTCACGAGGTCGTCTTTCACCCCGAGTATGAAACAAGCATGGGGGGAGGGACGGCTGTAGGAATCAGGGGACTCCTTCATCTCTCCGTCTTTGCCATCGACGTACCAGAAGCCCTGTGCCGGGCCGGTTAGTCCGTAGGCGTGGTTGAGCCCGGTGTTGAACCATTGCGGCGAATTCGGTGCCGCCATCTGTGTGGCGAGCATGTAGCGGAGCTCGTCCTCGAAGGCTTGGGCATCATCGTTAGAAGCGAAGTAGCCCTCCTTCTCACCCCAGTGGCGCCAGGTGCCAGCGAGCCGGTTGAAGACTTGTTTTGCCGACCGTTCCGGGCCGGTGACGGGTTGGCCAGACTCATCGAAAATCTGTTTCCCATTTTCATCGAACTGGGGGACTCCTGCTTTGCGGAAGTATTTCGAAACCATGATGTCGGCGGCGACCTGAGACCATCCGGCCGGAATCTCGGCATCGGTCATCTCGAATACGGTTGACCCGTCAGGGTTGGTGATACGTGAATCTCGGCGGGTCCATTCGACCTTGTCGTATGGACTTTGTCCGGCCGATGTGAAGCGACGGGTGATCCGTAAGCCTTTACTCATTGATAGTGCCTCCTCTGACACTTGGTTCCCGGTCCGCCTGATTGGCGGGATCGAGAAATTCCTCAAATCTCAACTCCAACCACAACATGTAGTGGTTGGCAGGGAAGCCACCACGATATGTAGTGTGAGCTTCAACACTGTAATTACAAAGATGTCATTGGTCAAGTACCACTTTTGACAGTCCAAATGCGGGCAAAAACCATGATCCAATCACGGTTTTGGGGGGAAGTGAGCGTCAAGTTTGTGACGCACCGGGGAGTGTCAGCGACTGTATATGTGTGGGGTCTGGTCGGCGAGTTTTGACCATTTCAATTTTTCGCGAGGCCGCTGCTTGATCACCATTCCCGGGTTGCACAGTGCACACAAGCGCGAAATCCGCCGGCGCCTTTTGCACACAGCAGGTCCCGAGCGTGACGGTTTCGGCTAAAGCATCCGGTAGATCAGATGGTCACCTACGGCGCGGTTTGAATGAAGTCCATCAAGGCCGTCCATGCGGGCTTCGGCGACCCGTCCGGTCGTCGTAGGCCATACGTTCCTTCGCGATCGCCTGGGGTTCCGCTCGAGAAGTCGATGGAGTAGACGAACACCTTTTCCACCCGTTCCGACCATGTTGTGATAGCTGTGGTAAATACGTCAACGAAATATTCCGCCTGATCGTCGTCGTCGACGGACCCGCAAGCCCCACCGGCCGTACACCATCCGAGCTCGGGGATCCAGATGGGGACGGCCGGAGCGAAATCGGCAGTCGTGCGTATCGTGGCCTCAACTCGTCCGCGTACGCCATATCGAAGATCGCCTGATACCACCCACGGCGCTTGTCCGGGAGGATCGGGATAGGGATGGATCGACCAAACGTCAACCAAGCCTGGAATATCCGGGGCTGCGGCGACGAGTCTCTCGAGCCAAGGCCGTTGCCCATCAGTTCGATATTCGAGGTCATCCCCGGCGATCAGGAATTGCATTTGCGGCTGGACTTCGCGGACGGCCGCGACCGTGCTTCGAACTAGCTGAGCATACCTCTCGACTTGTGGATTCGGCTTCCAGAACCAGTGTCCGAACGGCTCGTTCCATATCTCCATATTGGTGACGGGTCGCTCATCGAGCCTTGATGCCGGGAGATCGCCGCTTGCGGTCAGCGGGCTTTGACCGATTCGGGGTGGGGTGCCTCTAGTGGCCAAATCCGGAAGGAAAGCTGGACGATCGGTCCGATAAGGAGGGCGAAGGCGACAGTTCCGACGCCGAAGGTTCCACCCAGCATCCAACCAATGGCGAGGACAACGACCTCGATGGTGGTCCGGGTGAGGCGCACAGAGGGCCCGTACTTGGAGATCCCGGTCATTAAACCGTCACGTGGTCCTGGCCCGAGCTTTGCGCCGATGTACATCCCGGAAGCCAGCCCGATGATCAATATGCCGGCAACTAACAACGTGATCCGCCATGCCATTGCCTCGGGGATGGGGATGATCAGGGCGAAACCGTCAATAGCAACACCGATGACGATGGCATTGAGCAGTGTGCCCACTCCATACGGTTCCCGAATTGGCAACCAGAGGGCCAGCACGAATACGGACACGATGATCGACCAGATGCCCACGCTGAGACCAAACCTCTCAGCTAGACCCTGGTGGAGAACATCCCATGGGGGCACGCCCAACCCCGACTGGAGCATGAGGGCAATACCGAAACCGAATGCGACCAGACCGAGCACGAGTTGGACTATCCGTCGGGGCAGCCTCGGACCCCGGGTGGAGATGAATAGTTGTCTTTCCATGAGTGTTACAACGATCGGGCGTAAGGGTCTATTACGCAGACACCACTTTCACAGATCAGACCGATTCAGGCAAATTGCCAACTAGACCAATTCACCATCTTTGGCGACAACCCGGCCGCCCCGGATGACGTATGACCGGACGGCACGGTCCATGACTGCGGCGGTGACAGTGTCGCCAGGAACTACCACGAGATCAGCCACATGTCCGACATCCAACCCGACATTGTCGATACCCATGATGGTTGCTCCTCCCGCCGTGGCCACGTCGAGGCAGTGTTCGATGTCGGCGTCTTTTCGGAAGCCGTTGGTAAATGCGAGTTGCCACGTGCGGTCAAGCATGTCCCCGTTGCCATATGGCGACCAGTAGTCGCGGGTCCCGTCCTGGCCGAGGCCAATGGCAACCCCAGCTTGCTCGAGGAGCCGAAGCGGCATCGGGGGAGTTGTCCCCGGTGCAACGGTGGTCAACGTGACGCCCGAACTGGCGAGACTCTCGATGAGGCGTTTCATGGTGTCTTCGTCAGCCGTCGCCAGCCCAAAGCAGTGGCTTATGTTCACCGGGGCGTCGAGGGTCAGGGCCCGTCGGCATATGTTTTCGATCGTTGCAACGCCGACCTCGCCCCGATCATGGAGGTGGATGTCGACCCCGGACTGATGCTTAGACGCAATCGCAAACACAACATCGAGATGGCCGTCGGCATCGCCGTCATAACCCTTGGGGTCGAGACCACCCACCAGGTCGGCTCCCATCGCCATTGCTTCGTCCAATAGTTCGGGTGTTCCCGATTCGCGCAGTATTCCGGCTTGTGGGAAGGCCACAACCTCGACGGTCGCCCGATAGCGATGAGCCTCCCGTGCTGCAAGCACGCCTTCGAGACGCTCCAAACCACTTTGCGGATCGACCTGGGCATGGCTGCGGACCCGGGTCGCTCCGGCAGCGATAGTTCTCCCCAGTGTGTATGTGGCTCGCTCGCTGACCGACTTCTCGGCGCTCCGCCAGTTGGACCGGTCGTTCTCGATGAGACTCTCCAGGGTTCGCTCGGCGGTGTGGGGGCGGAATGAAAGCCCGAGCCGGGTGGAATCGAGGTGAGCGTGGACATCGGAGAATGCGGGGATGAGAATCTCGCCATTGCCCTCGACAACCACCGCATCTGGCGCACTGATCCCGGTGTCGATCTGAGCGATCAAACCATCGCGACATAGGACGTCGACCGACGTCGTGTTGGGCCAGGTTGGGGAGAGGCGGACATTCCTGATCAGCAATGGGTGCATCGACAAACCCTAGGTGTATTGCTTCGGAGGGTTGTTGACGTTGTGAGGGTTTGAGCCTCCCTGGTTATGTGGTGTTGTACACATCGCAGAACCGAAGGAGGCTCATTGTGCACGCTAATGCTCCG
>JBBKXI010000059.1:0-3093 GCA_037969415.1 Acidimicrobiia bacterium
GCCGAGAACGCCGAACAGGGCGATCAGAAGTGACCCGAAGATGGTCAGTCCCAAGATGGCAACCACTCCCATCGATCGATAAACAACCAGGAGGAAGAGCGCAACCAGAGTAAGACCGACCAAACCAGCGATGATTCCTGCCTGCAGTGAATCGGCACCGAGTGTCCCCGACACCTTGGTCACCGACGAGATTTCAAATGCAACCGGTAGTGATCCGTAGCGGAGCGTGACGGCGAGGTCCTGCGCTTCTTGCTGGTCATCTTCGGATCGTCCCATGGTGATCTGAGCTGAACCGCCAGTAATTCCCGTCTCCGGAGAAACATCTTGGTTGACGGCCGGAGCCGTCACTATCTCGCCATCGAGAACAATGGCTATCTGTCTGCGTGGATCGCCGAGTGGATAGCTGGCGGCCTCGGCGGTTAGCTCAGCAAATTTTGTTGCCCCGGCACCGGTCAGATCAAGCGTGACCGCCCAAACAGCTGAATTAGGATCAAAAACCGGAATCGCTTGAGCCACGTCGCCACCCTCAAGCGCAGCGGCACCGACTTCCAACACCTCTGTTGGAGAATTGGCGCCACTCAGGAGAAGCCATGCCGAGGGCGCGAATATGTCGTCCTCGATGGTTAGACCAGTTTCGTTGTCGATATTGGGCGTGTCAGTGCCCGCCAGCGGACCAACCTCGCCGGCCACGGCATCGAGAACCGGACGAAAGCTGAGAAGGCCAGTTTGTCCGACGGCTTCGATTGCCCTTTGTTCATCTTCGACACCAGGAAGCTGGACGACGACAGTGCTATCGCCGGAGATTTGGATCTCGGGCTCCTGGACAGCCCCAAAGTCCTCAATCCTGTTGGCCATGATCTGGGTTGAAACCCTGAGCAGATCGGGATCGGTGCCGTCTGGGGCAGTGAGAATTACAGCGGTACCGCCTTGGAGGTCGAGACCGAGACGTGGTGTCGTCCCCGTTGCAATGGCTAGAGCCAGTCCTCCCCACGCGACAAGAAATACGACTGCCAGACCGACCAACCGTCGGGTCATTTCAGACTTCTTCTCCGCTGGCGTCGACCCGGGTTCCTACGGCACGACGGGCAATGCGGAGGCGACCCTCTTCTACTTTGATCACTACAGAATCGTCATCAACTTCGAGTATCCGTCCGTGAATACCACCAATGGTTCGTATTTCCTGGCCAACGTCGAGAGAGGACGCAAGCTCCTTCTGTGTTTTCTGCCGCGTTCGCTGCGGGCGGATAATGAAGAAATAGAAGACAGCGATCATCAAGCCGAGAAAAATCAGGGTCGTGAGACCGCTGCCACCCGTTGATTCCTGGGCGAAGACAAATTGGGGCACGGTTTCCTCCGATTCGATTAGGACCGACAGGGAGGTTAGGACAACCGCCCGGATTAGACCGAACCTTGAGCATGCCGAATGTTGAAGTCATCGTGGAACTTGGCGAAACGGCCAACCTCGATGGCCGCTCTCGCTCCGGCCATAAGCGACACCAGAAAACGCAAATTGTGGATGCTGAGCAATCGGAGACCGGTGACTTCTTTCATCCGGAACAGGTGGCGCAAATAGGCGCGGCTGTACGTCAAACAAGTAAGACAGTCACAATCGGCGTCCAGTGGGCTTTCGTCCAACTCATACTCGGCATTTCGGATGTTGAACGAGCCCGATCCAGTGTGCACCTTGCCATGTCGGGCATGTCGGGTAGGCATCACACAATCAAACATGTCCACGCCGCGTGCAACGGCGTCGAGCAATCCCTCCGGATCGCCCAGCCCCATCACATAACGGGGGCGATCGGTAGGCAGGGCTGATACTGCTGCTTCGATTGCCCGGTTTCGATCGAAGGCGCTCTCCCCCACTGACAAACCCCCAATTCCGTACCCGGCGAACCCGATGCCGGCGGTTCGCGTCGCACTCTCTACCCGCAGATCCGGGTCGACGCCACCCTGAACTATTCCGAACAACGCCTGGTCCTGCCGCGTGTGCACGGCGAGGCACCGTTCGGCCCAACGCAAAGATCGGTCCATCCCCGATTTCACCACTTCTACCGGCGCAGGCAACCCGACACAAACGTCCAAGACCATGGCGATGTCGGCACCAAGTTGTTCCTGAATACGGATTGAGTCTTCTGGTGACATGTGCACCAACTCACCGTCGAACGTACTGCGGAAGGCAACGCCTTCTTCGGTGAGGTCGGGGTCGAGTGAGTAGACCTGGAAGCCGCCGGAGTCGGTGAGCAGGGTTCGGTCCCAACCCATCATCTGATGGAGACCGCCCAATTTCTCCACGATGTCGGCCCCAGGCCTGAGCATGAGGTGGTAGGTGTTGGCGAGGACAATGTGAGCGTCGAGTTCGACCAGGTCGCGGGTATCAACCGTTTTCACAGCCGCCCGTGTCCCAACGGGCATGAATACGGGTGTCGCTACGTTGCCGCGGGGCGTGGAGATGGTTCCAGAGCGGGCGTCGCCGTCGACTGCAGATCCAGTCCAGGTTACGGGATAGGTCACACCTGCAGGTTATGCGTTCAGTCGAACATTGAAGACTGGGCACCCGCTGGCACTTCGAGACCGAGGTGCTGATAGGCGTTCGAAGTTGCCACCCGTCCCCGCGGAGTCCGCTTGAGAAGACCGATCTGTAGGAGAAACGGCTCGTAGGCATCTTCGACTGTCTCGGGTTCTTCCCCAACCGCAATTGCCAGCGTCGACAAACCCACCGGCCCACCACCGAATTTGTGGATCACCGCGTCCAGAATCGAACGGTCGACTTTGTCGAGTCCGAGACGATCGACCTCGTAAACGGTAAGTGCCTGCGCGGTCACATCTTCATCAAGGACTCCGTCGGCCCGGGCCACGGCGTAGTCATGAACCCTGGCGAGCAGGCGATTAGCAATCCGCGGCGTTGAACGACTGCGCCCGGCGAGGAGAAGGGCCGAGTCTTCACCGATGCCGAAACCAAGGATCGAAGCCGATCGCACAATTATCCGGGCCAGCTCTCCGTCCGTGTAGTAATCGAGCTTCTCTTCGATTCCAAAACGGTCACGGAGCGGGGCCGTAACCTTCCCTTTGCGGGTAGTTGCTCCGACGAGGGTG
>JBBKXI010000060.1:0-8826 GCA_037969415.1 Acidimicrobiia bacterium
GGCCGTTGCTTATCGCAACCGCCACCCCCTCCAGGCGACTTCGTCTTTGGAGGGGGAGTGAAATCAGGATGCGTTCTTTTGGTCCCGCCAGGCGATCCAATCGGCGACCATTGTCATGTCGTAGTCGGTTGTCCCGTCGAAACTGAGGGTGAAGAAAGTAGCTCCCGCTTCATGGAGATCATCTGCCGTTTCGATGCGTTTCGGATTGGCGCCGCACGACCGCTCGATTTCGCCAGGATCTCTCCCGATCTTTTGACACCAATCGTCGAGGACGCCGTTCTTGTGGCGAATCCTCGCCGCGTCTCCAAAACCGTGCCACATGTCGGCAAACTCGGCCGTGTAGCGAAGTGTCTTCTTCTCGCCGCCGCCACCAATCATGATCGGTATCCCTCGGGCTGGAGGCGGGTTCAGTTTCGTCAGACGGTCTTTGATCCTGGGGAGCGCTTGCTTCAGATCCGCGAGCCGGTATCCAGCAGTCCCGAATTCGTAGCCGTACTCGTCGTAGTCCTTCTCGAACCAGCCTGCCCCGATCCCGAGAATGAGCCGTCCATCTGAAGCATGATCCACGGTGCGGGCCATATCGGCGAGAAGTTCGGGGTTGCGATAGGAATTGCAAGTGACCAACGCACCGATCTGTGCCCGTTCGGTGATTTCTGCCCAAGAGCCGAGCATGGTCCAGCACTCGAAGTGCTTTCCGTCAGGGTCTCCCGACAACGGAAAGAAATGATCCCAGTTGTAGATGGCGTCGACACCCATCTCCTCGGCCCTGATAACGGCGCGGCGAATATCGAAATACTCAGCATGTTGAGGTTGGAGTTGAACTCCAATTTTGAGCTTCTGTGGCAAGGGTTCTCCTGATTGTCTCTAGAGCAACCCTAAACCTCTATCCCATACATGGTGTCAACGATCAGTTCATCAACAACCGCGTTAAGCGCCTCTTTCTGTTCGGCACCACCTGTGAGAGCCGCGTTGTATGTCTCCAACTGACGGTGAGCGCTGGTGCCCTCGTTGACGATGGTCCTGGCGTGACGGAGTTCGTCGCGCACACCAAATTCGATTGCGTCCTGAGCGAGGAGTTCGATGAACTCTTCAATCAGGTCGGAGTACTGGATCAACTCTCCTTTGCCGAAGTCGACCAATGACCCATCCACTCCGTAACGCTGGGCACGCCACAGGTTCTCTTCGATCATCATCGGGGAGTAGGTGCGCCAGCGCTGATTTTCCCGCCGAAGTCGGTACAGGTACGCAAGGAGCGTCTGGTAGAGGGCAGCGACCGTCATCGCATCATCGAGTCGGGTGCAGACATCGGACACCCGCATTTCGAGGGTCGGGTAACGGCTGGACGGTCGGATGTCCCACCAGAGCTTGGTTCCGTCCTCGATAAGTCCGGCGTCGACCAGAATCGAAACGGTTCTCTCATATTCCCCCCAGGAGGCAAATTCCTCGGGAACTCCGGTCCGCGGGAGGTTCTGAAAGATCACCAGTCGATAGGCGAGTAGTCCGGTGGGTTCGCCAGCCCAGAATGGTGAGGAGGTGCTCAATGCGAGCATGTGGGGGAGCATGTATTTGACCTGGTTCATGAGATCGATCCGGAGGTGGGGGTCCTCGATACCGACATGAACGTGCATCCCACAGATGACCAGTTGCCGGGCAACCTGTTGGTAGTCCGAGGCGAGACGCATGTACCGGGGATCCTCAGTCGTCTCCTGTTCCGACCAGTTGGCGAATGGGTGGGTGGAAGAGGCGATGATGGCTGCCCCATACTCGTTGACCACGGCATTGAGGCCGGTCCGCATTCTGGCTAGGTCGGCCCGAGCTTCGGCAACAGTGGAGCAGACTTTGGTTCCGACTTCGATTTGGGCCTTCAAGAATTCTGGGCTCACCTGAGATCCGAGGATGTTCTCCAGGGCTTTCCACATCGAGTCGGGGGGCCGCTTGATCAGGTCGCGAGTCTCTCGATCGACCACCAGATATTCTTCTTCGATCCCGATTGTGAATCCTGGGCGCTCCATCATGCTCAGACCTTAGATTGGCTCGTTGGGCCGTGCCGTGATGAACGGTGAGAGCGGTATCCTCACAACTTGGCTGATTTCGCTGTTGGAGATGATGAGAGGCCCCGTTGTATTTGGGGTGTTTCGACACCGGACTATCAGGTCTATCACGACACCGAGTGGGGATTTCCGGTTAGCGATGACCGACTGTTATTCGAGAAGATCTGTCTCGAAGGGTTTCAAAGCGGATTGTCCTGGCTGACCATTCTTCGCAAGCGCGACGATTTTCGGCGAGTCTTCTATGGCTTCGGCGTCGCCCGGGTTGCGACCATGAAAGCTGGGGATGTCGAAAGGCTGCTCGGAGATGCGACCATCATCCGTCATCGCGGCAAGATCGAAGCCACCATCAACAACGCCAAAAAGCTGCCGGGTGTGATTGCCGAATTCGGGTCTTTTGCCGCCTATGTGTGGGCCTTTGAGCCAAAGACTTCTGATCCCGGTCGCTCGACCTCTCCGGAGTCGGTAGCCATGTCTAAAGATCTCAAAAGACGCGGGTTCAGGTTTGTTGGCCCGACCACCGCCTATGCCTTCATGCAGGCGATGGGCCTGGTCAACGACCACGTCGCTGATTGTTTTGTCTATTCCGTGGCTGAAGCGCAGCGGCGAGAATTTACGGTCCCAGCATGAGTAGACGATCGCGGTTTTAGCTGGATTTAGCACGACGGCATCTAGCGTTGGTCAAGTGACAACCGCAACTGCTTCCGATCCGGTCGTTGCCCCTGTTCCGACAACGTGGCTCCGGGACGGGATTTCAGGTGTCCTCGCTGCCGCGCTAGCGCTCGGCGTTTCTGAGTTCGTTGCGGGAGCAGTCACATCGTTGCCGTCGATAGTGGAGAGTCTGGGGAATTGGGTAATTGATGTCGTCCCGAAACCGCTGAAAGACTTTGCGATTGAAACTTTTGGGACCAATGACAAGCTCGTATTGGCAATCAGCATCGTTTTCGTCACGCTCCTCATCGGTTTCGGCGTCGGTGTCCTCGCCCGGAAAAGGTTTTGGATTGCGATAGCGGTATTCATTGGCTTTGCCGTGGTCGGTGCCCTCGCCGGAGCTCGAGGCCCCGAAACGTCGCTGGGTTTGGCCCTCATTCCTTCAGGCATCGCCGCTCTGGCAGGATTGGCGTCGCTCCAGTGGCTCTATTCGCTTTCCGAACCGAGCACCGTGGGTGAGCCGTCGGTTTCGAGAAGGGCGTTTCTCGGTGGAGCCGGGGCGGTCTTGGGCCTTGCAGCGATCTCGGCCACTTTCGGGAGGAGCTTGCTCGAGCGAAGCAAGGTGGTGGCCGCAGGACGGGCGGAAGTTGTGCTCTCTGTTGCCGTCGACTCCGTCGCACCGGTACCAGCCGCCGCCGAACTCGGGATTCCGGATCTCACCCCTGTGGTCGTTTCGAATCAGGACTTCTATCGGATAGACACCGCCTTCACCTTGCCCCGGATAAACCTCCCGGAATGGCGTCTCAAAGTAGGCGGGAGGGTCGACAGGCCATATGAGATCGACTTCGACGAGTTGCTCGAAATGGATATGGTCGAGAGGTACGTCACCCTGTCCTGTGTGTCCAATCGAGTCGGGGGAGATCTGATTGGAAATGCGAAGTGGCTCGGTGTTCCTCTGATCGACATTCTCAACCGGGCTGGCGTTCGAGACGATGCCGAACAACTGGTGGGTCGTTCGGTCGATTCCGACGGGTTCACTGTGGGCTTTCCCGTTGAGGTGGCAATGGACGGCCGTGATGCCCTCGTGGCCGTGGGAATGAATGGAGAACCACTCCCCTTTGAACATGGGTTCCCGGCACGTCTGGTAGTACCGGGGTTATATGGATACGTCTCCGCGACCAAGTGGCTGGCTGAGATCGAATTGACCGGGTGGGATGAGTTCGACGCCTACTGGGTACCCCGGGGATGGTCCAAGGAAGCCCCGATCAAGACGCAGAGTCGTATCGACACCCCGATGCGCGGAGCCGACATCACCTCCGAGGAGAGGATGGTTGCAGGCGTCGCCTGGGCCCCGCACCGTGGAATCTCCGTCGTGGAGGTCCAATTGGGCCAGAACGCCGAATGGACCCAGGCAGAACTCTCCGAGCCGCTTTCTGACGACACCTGGGTGCAATGGCAGATCCCCTGGACCCCCGAGCCTGGCCGCCAGCTTCTGTCCGTCCGGGCTACCGACGGAAATGGTGACACCCAGACCGAAGAGTTGGCCCCTCCGGCACCCAATGGAGCCACCGGCTATCACATGATCGGCGTCAATGTCGCAGCCGTGTAGGGCGTCGGAAAACTGACTAGTCGGCCAGGTCGCTTGCCGATATTGCCCAGGAGAGACCGCTGCTGGGGTCACCTATAGCGAGGCGAAGTGCCCATCCCGAGTCGGGACTCTTGTCGTCGAACCACAGCCACTCCATTCCCGTTACGGCCGAGCCGATGTCATCGGCGGGGGCGGGCCAGTCCAGGTCCGACAATGACGCCACCACCCACCACGCGAGATATCTGCCCGCAGCCGCCCCCCGTCGATCGCCATGCGCACCACCTGAGGAGGCGGTCCATCCCATGATGGCAAGAGCGAGTTTGGGATCGAGCCTGGAGATATGGGCCGCCCTCAGTCCCAGTGCGGAGATGGCCTGAAGCGGGCTTCCTTCCACCGTTACTGTTTGACTTCTCCCGTTCGACTGGGTGACCCACGGTTCGACGAGGTCGTTCAGCGCCTGCTCGGATATCGGGTCGTCGGCAATACTGAACTCACCTGGAAGGGATACTGTTTCCGCCGGAGATAACTTTGGTGAGGGTGTTTCGATCCGATCCGACTTATACAGGGGGAGGGAATAGACCGGCTCCCAGTCCTGAAGCTCGGGGAGGTCTGCGACGTCGTCGACTTTGTCCTGACGGACGATCCGCTCTGCAGCAAAAGTCATCCGCTCCGGACCATGCGCCAGGAATGGCTCCATTTCCTGCCATGTCTTTCGGCTCGCTGCGACTTCGGGCAACGGACCAAGTGTGAATCTCCCTCGCCCTTCCGCCAACACCGGCGCCGCCCATTGCGCAGGGGCCTCGAGAGCCAGACGATAGCGAATGTGCTCATCGACGCCCCAGAGTTGCTTTCCTCGTGTAACCGCCTCTTGACACCGCTGCCGGATCGCCAACAGTTGGTCCCAATCCTGACCGGCGCAATAGCCGTCGACGATCCGGAGCAGTTCATCGGTATCGGAGGCTTCAATTGCATCGACGGTTCGTTGGTTGATCAATCTGGCTCCGGACCTACGGTGACCGGGCGATCTGAACGGGACCACTCTGAATACGACCCGATATAGACGTCTGGCATCGGAAGCCCGGCGGCGACCATGGCCAATGCCGAGTGACATGCGTTGACCCCCGATCCACAAGAGAAGACCGGGTCATCGAGGTCTCCGTAGACGTTTGCGAGCCGATCCTTGTCAGCGAATTTGTCTCCAACCATTGCTTCCGTTGTCGGAAGGTTGACCGCTCCGGGAATATGGCCCGGTCGGGGGTCAACCGGTTCGTATTCCCCCCGATAGCGCTCGGGTGCTCTGACGTCGACCAATTGGCGGGCAGACAAACCATCAATCGTGAGCACACCAGAAAAGGTGATCGGCCCCGGGTAGCTAGCGGGCTCCGGATCGACGGCACCTGCTTCGACGAGAAGACCCGCTTCGATCCACCCCTGAATTCCCCCGTCGAGGAGTCGCACTCTCTGGTGTCCGATGGCGCGGAGCATCCACCACATGCGCGCCGCGACAGTGCCTGTGGCATCGTCGTAGACCACGACGTTGCTCTCTGGGTCAATGCCGAGCCTTCGTAACGTTGCGAGAAACACCACCGGATCGGGGAGGGGATGTCGTCCCTCTGGCCCGGGAAGCCCGCTGAGATCGGTGTCCAGGTCGACAAATACCGCTCCGGGAATGTGGCCTTCGAGATAGGCACGCCTGCCGAAGTCGGGATCACCGAGTTGCCATCTGACGTCGAAGAGACCGAGTCGCTCCGGGTTGTCGGTAAGGAATTCTGGTCCGACGAGCGGATATGTCATAAGTCTGTTCACCCTTTGAGGCCATCTAGAGTCCGGCTCACATTATGACCCTTTCAGAACATGGCAGCAGTTCGACCTCTGGCGGAACCCTCCGCCTTCTGCTCTGGTCGGGTCTTTGGCTTGCTATCTGTGCTGGCGTTTTTCTAGTTGCGGGTGGTCGCCTGCCATCGGAAGTTGCGATTCACTGGAATGGTGCGGGCGTCGCCGACGGTTCGGCTCCTAAATGGGCGATTCTGGCGGTCGCCGCTGGGGTAATCGCCGTTGGGCTCTTGCTCAGTTTGCAGTTTCGCATTGGTTCCGAGCCATCTATGGAAGCCTTTGCAATTGTTGGGATGCTCGGAGCCCTCGGCCTTGCCGTAACTCTGCTCACTGTGGTCGCCAATTGGGACGTTGCCGATTGGACTGAGGCAGCCCCGTTGTCGATATGGGCGATTGTTGCCCTTTTTGTAATGTCGCTTCTCGGTTTACTAGCCGGAATCGTGATCGGCCGTCAGTGGTATCCGATCAAGGATCTGCCCGTGGCCGATGAGGGCGACCGTTTGGCGACGGACTTGAGGGCAGGCGAACGTGTGAGCTGGGTGGGGCGTGTCAGAGTTCGTTGGATGACACTTATCTTTCTCGGCGTGGGCTTGATTCTGCTGTTTGCTTTCCCATCACTCCCAGTTTGGATCTTCCTTGCCGTGGTCGGTCTCGGTGTCGTAATGAGTCAGGTCGAAGCCAATGTGACCAACGACGGCTTGCGGGTTCGGCTTGGTGGAATTCCGGTCCGCAGAATCCGGGTCGATGAAATTTCGTCGGCCCGGTCGATCGAGATCGAGCCCAAGGAGTGGGGTGGATGGGGCTGGAGGGTCTCTCCAGGGGCGTCGGCCATCGTGTTGCGTCGTGGTGAGGCGTTGGAAGTCACATTCAGGAACGGTCGCCGGTTCGCAATGACCGTGGATGACTCACTGACCGGCGCCGCGCTACTGAATGGACTGATCGACCTCGCCCTCTAGAGCCTTGCCCGGCTACTCCTCTTCGGACTCGTCAGGTGGGGGCGAGAATTCGGAGCCAAGATCGGAGAGAGTCGAGCCAATTGCGATGGCGAAGGAACTCGCGGCCTTCTTGAGCTGTTGGCGGGTTTCCGGGTCGCGCAATGCGTCAGTCACCGACTCGGCTACCTGGTCCCAGGCACCGATCAAGGTGGCGAAAGCCGATCTGATCTCGTCTTCGCCGGGGCCACTGTCGTCGGCAACCTTCCGATATGTCGATTTGAGACTGTCGCTTAGCGCGCCGAAACTCGTCGAGACCGAATCCCAGGGATCATCGGGCGGATCTGTCGTAGGATCTGTGTCGTGAAACTTCACCTCCTTGATGCTACCTACGAATTGTTTCGGGCTCACTTCGGCCGCAAAGACACTCTGGTGTCGTCCGACGGCCGCGACATCCGGGCGACGATTGGAATAATCGATTCGACGTTGGGTCTGCTTCGTGAATCCGGTGTCACCCATCTCGCTGCGAGTTTCGACACAGTTATCGAGTCGTTTCGCAATGTGATGTTTCCTGGCTACAAGTCTTCGGCCGGTATGGAGGAGGTGCTGCTTTCGCAGTTTCCTCTCGCCGAAGACGCCCTCGAAGCTATTGGTGTTGTCGTTTGGCGGAATATCGAGTTCGAAGCCGATGACGCGCTAGCCGCCGCCGCGGTCAAGTGGGTCGACGACGTCGAGCAGGTCGTGATCTGTTCGCCAGACAAGGATCTGTGTCAGGCCGTGATTGGCGACAAGATCGTCACCTATAACCGACGTGAGCAGAAGATGCTCAACGAGGATGCGGTGGTCGAAAAGTTTGGAATCCATCCCGAGTCGATTCCCGACTATTTGGCATTGGTCGGCGATACAGCCGACGCCGTGCCAGGCCTGCCCGGGTGGGGCGCCAAGTCGAGTTCCACTGTTCTGGCGAGGTACCCGCGACTCGAATTGATCCCGCCGTTCCCCGCCGATTGGGGACTCGAGGTGAGAAGCGCCGACAAACTGGCGGAGACACTCCGCGACCGTTTTGACGACGCCCTTCTGTATCGCGAACTGACCACCCTCCGCCTTGATGTTCCTATCGCCGAGAGCCTCAGCGATCTGGAGTGGAAAGGTGTTCCCAGGGAGAGGTTCGAGGCATTCCTGGCCCCGCTCGGCGTGGATCCGGTGTCGATACGTGTCGAGCGCTGGGCAGATTGATTATGCGGGGGGCAGGTTAATTTCGCGGGGAGCGACCCCCGCACCCCCGCCCGAGATCGGTCACGGGTGCAAAGGCTGGGATACATGAAAGGGCTTGTTGGTCTCCGGTGATCAAGAATGGGTTCTCCCGCGAGCCAGGTTCCACATCGTTGCTAGGAAACCGGAGGTTTCCCGTCTTGTGGTTCCCAGATGACGTCGAAGCGGTCGTGACATTCGGAACACCGGTAGGCGAGGGGAGTGCCGTCCTCGATCTCACCGTCCTCGGGGAGAAAGCTGATCAGATGGGTGGTACCGCCGCACTCGATACATATGTATTCCGTGGGTGGATTCCTCATGACGATGGTGTCGAGGTCGACACCTTCTTGCGGGCCCGGGAAAGGATCACGGCCCCCAGTACTCCAGAAATGAACGACCCGATGAATATTCCGACCTTTGCGAGTTCAATCTGTTGGGGATCCACGAATGCAAGGCCGGCGACAAACAAGGACACAGTGAAACCGATGCCGGCCACAGCCGATAGACCGATGATGTGCGTCCA
>JBBKXI010000061.1:0-6335 GCA_037969415.1 Acidimicrobiia bacterium
GAGGAATGACAACTGAAGAAACACCGAATCAGGAGTAAATCATGCAGGCTAAAAACGTCCTGTACGCGGCAGTAGGCGCCCCCGTCGTTGCCGCTCGCAAAGTCACCGACAAAGTCGGCGACCTCAAAGTCAAGATCAATGGAGAGACCGCCGACTACACCAAGGTCGCAGGCAAGGCTTTCGACAGCTGGGCCAGCGAAGGTGAGAAGGTTGTTGCCCGTGTATCGGACAACAAGACCGTTGAGGAAATCACCGCCAAGGTAGATCTCGACCAGGTCCAGGAGCAGGTGGGCAAACTGCGTACCCAGCTCGAGGACATGCTCGCCACATGGCGTGCCTCTTTCCGCCCCACTCAGGGCACCGAGAAGGTAGCCGCAACCGAGTCAGCCAAGCCAGCTGCCAAGAAGCCGGCTGCCAAGAAGCCAGCTGCCAAGAAGCCAGCTGCCAAGAAGGCTTCGGCCACTAAGGCTTCGGCTGCCAAGGCTTCGGCTGCCAAAACCACGGCTGCGAAGACGAGCACAGCGAAGAATACGGCTTCCAAAGCCAAGACTTCCTGAGCTCACTCCTCCTCAAACGAACAACGGGCCCCTCGGGGCCCGTTGTTTTTACTCGTGTTACTACGGGCTACATGGTCATTGCTTCGTAGACCCTGACCCCGTCGATGATCGGACACTCCTTGAGCAGTTCCAGGGCCGCATCCAGATCTTGAGCTGAGAAGATGGAGTACCCGGTAATCGGGGATCCATCCAGGTCCTCCTGACCCTGGCGGGTGATCCGAATTCCCGCACCAAGTGGATTTCCACCGTCGATCATGCTTTCGCCGACAGATTCAAACCAGCTTCCCCACGCAGCTTTCATCTCGTCGGTGTATTCCCACATGCCTTCATACATGAACACAAATTTCTTCATTGGCTTTCTCCTATCTCATTGGATCTATTGCGGTCCAGAAACTCGACGTAATTGCCCAGCGACTCATCGTCGTTGCCCCAGTAGGTGTGGAACTCGTTTGCCCAATCCTGCAACCCGATGAGGGCTCCGCGACGTAGAGCGAGAAAGTTGGTGCGACCATATTTCTTCCGGTTGATGAGACCGGCTGCCTCAAGGACCTTGACGTGCTTGTGGATCGCTGGAAGGGAAAGATTTCGCTGTTCGGCGAGGTCTCCAATTGACCACGGGTGTTGAGCCAATGCGTGGACCATCTGCCTTCGGTGTTCGTTGGCGAGGGCACTAAAGGTGGTGTCGAGGTCTTCGGTGGTGGGGCGTTGATTCACAAAAGTTAACCAGAAGGTTAACCATTCAACCCGTCATCGTCAATTAGAGCAAGCAGCGCTGACACGCCACTGAGAATCCCGTTGGATACGCACCTCTCATCGGCTTGGAAGGTTGAGGAGTGAAGATCTCCTCGACCTTTGGCGGCGCCAAGTCGGAGCAAGGCACCGGGTATCACCTCGAGGTAGTTGGCAAAGTCTTCCCCACCCATGCTGGTCGGGGTGTCGGTCACGATTCCTTTTCCGAGCATTCGCTCGATGCCGGCTACTGCCCTGGAAACAACCGACTCATCATTGATGACAGGAGGGATCGCTTGTTGGTATTCGAGGTCGTAGCTGGCGCCGCTGACGGCCGTGAGATTGGAAAGTGTCTTGTCGACCAGGGCAGGGAGCAAGGCCCACACCTCGGGGTCGACCGTACGCGCCGTTCCCTTGAGTTCAATACGGGTCGGGATCACATTTTCGGTGCTTCCGCCGTGGATCGCCCCGAACGAAACAATCAGCGGTCGCTGGGAATCGATTGATGCTCTGAGGGTGGCAGGGAGGTCGACGATGATTCTCGCAGCGGCCGGGATTAGATCCACGGTTTGGTGCGGTCGGGCGGTGTGGCCGCCGGGTCCATAGAGCGAGATAGCGAACTTGTCAGCGCTGGCTGTTATCGGTCCGGTTCGGGCTCCGATCTTCCCCGCCTGAAGGGTCGGATCTACGTGGAACGCAAGGATCGAACTGAGTCCATCGATCAATCCTTCGCCAACCAATTCGATTGCTCCGCCGGGAAAGGCTTCCTCGGCGGGCTGAAAGAGGACCCGGACCCCCGCGGGCAATTGCAATTGGTCGATCACCCGAGCAATGCCAAACGCCACAGCACTATGAAAATCGTGTCCGCAGGCGTGCATCCATCCCGGATTCGTTGAAACCGGGAGATTCTCTTCTGGCTCGTCGATGGGAAGCGCATCGATATCGGCCCGGAACCCGACCTTTGGCTCCCCTCCGACGTCGGCCCAGAGGCCGGTGCGCCCGGGGCGCAAATGCGGTGAAATTCCAGTTGCTACAAAGGCTTCGGCGATCAATTGTGTTGTGACGTGCTCTTGATACGAGGGTTCGGGATTGCGATGGAGGGCACGGCGAAGTTCGAGAGCCGATGGCAGAACCAGTTCGACGAGGTCAAGAATTTGCTTGGGCGAATCCATCGGCTGCGAGCCTAATCGAACCCTGGAATGCGCCCTACTCGTAGAAACGGGACATAAAGACCCTGCGAGCCCGTCTGGTCACGCGTTGATAGGCCTCCCGGACCTCGAGATTCCTGTCGTATCCGAGTGAGGTGGAGAGGCGTGACAACTCGTCGGGGTCGGAGGGCAGAAAGTCAACCAGGCGCCCCCTTTGCAAGTGAAGCCTGAGCCGCACCCGGTTGCAGAATTCAAAAGAGTCGACGAGGGCAAGATGATCGGCAGGAGTCAACAGTTCAGCTTCGCGCAGCGAAGTAAGGGTCGCCAGGGTTCCAGGCGCGCGAACCGTGGCGAACTCGTAGCCGTATCTGAGCTGCATCAACTGGGTGAGAAACTCGATGTCACTCAGTGACCCGGGTCCCAGCTTCAAATGGAAATCGGCGTCCTCATCGGGAGCCACCCGTTCATTTTCGACCCTGGCCTTGATCTTCCGAATTGACGCCAATTCATCGGATCCAAAGGGCTTTCGCCACAGTGTGGACTCGGCCATCGATCGAAACCGATCGATAGTTTCTGGTGCGCCGGCAACAGCGCGTGCTCTAACAAGGGCCAGGTACTCCCATGGTTCGGCCCATTCCTCGTAGTAGCGCGCGGTGCTTTCAAGTGATCTTGCGTTTGGCCCGTTCTTTCCCTCAGGTCGGAGTCCGGTGTCGAGGAGGTACCCCTCGCCGTGACGTCCCGGCGCCGACAGAATCTCGTGCATCGAGGCCGGGACTGACAATGCGACATCGCGGTCCATACGATCGAAAACAAACATGAGGTCGAGATCAGATCCGTAGGAAAGTTCACCTCCTCCCCAGCGGCCCATAGCGACGACACCGATATCGTGTTCGATCCCAGCAGTGGCGACGTCGAGGCTTCCAACGATGGCGGTATCAGCCCCGTCTGCAAGGGAACTCATAGTTTTGAAGGTGTCGTGGTTTCTGATTACGTCTCGCGCCGCGATCCGTAGCCGCATGCGGCGGGAGAATCGGCGAATGGTACCGATCTGATCATCTCGTTCCGGCCGGGATGCGAGAAGACCCTGGAGACGGTCGATTGCCTCGGCTCTCCCCCGAACATCGTCGAGGGCCTCGTCATCGGCAAGCCGGGGGACAAACTCCGGAATCCGGTCAATCAGATCGCCGAAGAGGCGGCCGGTACCGAGCAAGAGGGCGAGTCGCTCACCCGTCACCGGATTGTTGAGGAGTCGGCCTACAAGGGAGGAATGGTCTGTCGTGTTGGCGAGAAGCACACGGAGTTGTGACAATCCGAGATCGGGATCGGGAGATAGCGAAAGCCAATCAAGCATCAACGGCATCATCTGCTGCATGGCGCGGGATTTGCGGGTGAGGCCCCGTGTCATGGCTTCGAGGGCGTCGGCTGCAGCGCTGGTGTTGGCGAATCCGAGGGCACTAAGCCGTTGATAGGCCTTATCAGGGCCGAGTCGCGCACTGGGAGACCGGACCAGAGATTCCAGAATTGGTCTGAAATAGATGCGCTCATGAAGGGTCCGGGTGGCACTTCGTGTTGTAGAGACCATGGCCGAGAGGGCTTCGGTTTCCGATTCGAGCCCCATTCCAATTGCCAGGCGCCGCATCGAGTCGGGATCTGAAGGTAGGCGATGTGTCTGTCTGAGGTCCCATAGCTGGATGAGGTGCTCCAACCGACGAAGGACGAGATATGCGTTCCTAAGCTCATCTGCTTCTTCCGTGCTGAGATATCGACCCTCTTCGAGGGTCGACAACGCCTCCAGGGTGCCTCGCAACCGCAGCCTTGGATCATGTCGCCCGTGGACGAGTTGCAACAACTGGACGGTGAACTCGACGTCCCTAATCCCTCCCGGTGCCCGTTTCAGGTCTGAACTGTTTGCCTGAGATTCTGCCTCTGCCTTGAGTCGACGGAGCCCCCGTATAGCGTCGGAATCAATCCCGGTTTCCCAGACGACGCTGGCGGCCAGCTTGGAAAACTGCGCTCCCAGGTCGAGGTCACCGGCTGCTGGTCTCGACTTGATCAGAGCCTGTAGTTCCCAGGGCTCAGCCCAACGCTGGTAGTACGTGGCGAAGGCGTCGAGACGTCGTGACAATGGCCCCATGCTTCCCTCGGGCCGGAGGTCGGCGTCTACTACCAACCCCGGACCTTCAAATGACGATGCCGACAACTGCGAGATGACCCGGCCCGCAAGGGCGATGGCTCCGGCACGGTTCCCGTCAGGGTCGGTCTCGTTGTCTCCATGAACAAACATCAGATCGATGTCGGAGGCGTAGTTGAGCTCCTCGGCCCCCCATTTTCCCATTGCGATGATCGCAAAAGGCATATCCATGACCACCGGGTGGCGTTCGGCGACCTCGAGGCGTGCGACCCCCAGGCTGCGCTCGACGAGACCGTCGATGAACCTCGAATATCCAGCTGTTGCATCCGCGAGTGAGATCGAACCATCGATTTCGCCCGATGCGAATTCGAGCAGTGCCGCCGAATTCTGGAGGGGAACCGACCATCCAGGGTCGATCGGGCTTGTCACAATTTCGGGGTGGGCCGCAGCGATGGCGGCGAGGGCGCGACTCACCGACCCGACTGCCGCCAGGCGGCGCAGTTGTTCGTCGCTGACGGGTGCAGTGTCTATCGCTTCGATGATCGGATCAAGCCGTGACCACGCTGCTCTGGCGTCTGCGGGAACCAGCAACAGGAGGCGGTCCCGGACATCCTGAGTTGTGGCCCCATCGGAGGATTCGACATTCTCATGACCTTTGCTCACCCCCACAGGCTAAGTGTTTGGATATCGTGCGGCTATGTCCCTGCGTATTGCTGGTGCCCAACTCAATCTCATCGTCGGGGATATCCCTGGCAACGAAGCGAGGATCCTCGAGAGTCTGTCAAAGGCGGAGGCTGCAGAAGCTGATGTTCTGTTGCTTCCCGAACTGGCGATTAACGGCTACCCACCGGAGGATCTGGTCCTCAGATCCGATTTTATCGATGCCGGCATCGACTCTCTTCGTCGAATTGCCCGGGCTACGACAACGACCGACGTCGTGGTCGGATTCGTTGATAATGCGCCGGGGCCTTCGTCGGGAGCGGCCGACTCAGTCGAGCGCCGCGTCGCCAATGCAGCTGCACTACTTGGAGGCGGGCGAATCAAGGGGATCTATCACAAGGTGCTTCTCCCCAATTACGGAGTGTTCGACGAAGATCGCTATTTCTCGGTTGGCCAGGATCCCGACCGGGTTTGGGAGATTGCCGGAGTGCCTGTCGGAATCTCGATCTGCGAGGATATATGGGTCGCTGACGGGCCCCCGAATCTCCAGGCTCGCAACGGCGCACGGATTCTGCTCAACATCAATGCTTCTCCATTTCACACCGGAAAGGCCGCCGATAGGGAAGACATGCTGAAGTCCCGGGCCCTGGCGTCGGGGGTGCCGGTGGTATATCTGAACCTCGTCGGGGGCCAGGACGAACTGGTCTTCGACGGTGCTTCGGTGATGGTTGCTGCCGACGGACAGATCATCCATCGCTCTCCCCAATTCGAGGAAGACTTCTTCGTGGTCGATTGCCCTCTTCCTGACGACATCACACCGGAGACGTTCCAGTTGAGCCCACTGCTCACCCCAACGGAGGAGATCTACCGGGCGCTCACTACCGGAGTCGGCGACTACGTCCTGAAGAACGGTTTTACCGGCGTCGTGCTCGGGCTTTCCGGGGGTATCGACTCGGCCCTCACGGCCACCATCGCTGCCGATGCCCTTGGTCCCGAGAATGTGTGGGGGTTATCAATGCCGTCCAGATACTCCAGCCAGCACTCCAAGGACGATGCGAGGGAACTGGCCGTCAATCTGGGAATCAGATTCGACACTGTGTCAATCGATGG
>JBBKXI010000062.1:0-4003 GCA_037969415.1 Acidimicrobiia bacterium
TCTCCGACAACGAGTGCACCAGAGGAGTCGGTGTAGCTGATGTAAAGCTTCCCATTTGTTGCAAAATCCGGATGGAACGCAAGGCCCAACAATCCCTGTTCTGGTCCGGGCGAAGCGGGGAGGAGCCCGGCAACGTTGAGGTACGGGGTGGTAAGAATTTGGCCGGAGCCATTCACAACTTTGACCTGACCACCACGCTCCACCACAAACAGCCGCTTATCGTCCTCGGGCGCGGTCAGATACAGAGGAGATGAGAACGAACTACCAACCTCCACGAGCTGGAATCCCGGCTCGTCAACCGGCACCGGCGAAGGGCCAATAAAGAGGAGCTGAGCGAGGACGAGATATACAACTGGCAACGTCACTTGATAATAAGGGCGTCAGTCAGCTTTGTGAACCATCCGGCCAAACTCGTGGCGGCCGAAACGGGTCAGCAATTCAATCACCCGATCTATTCCCGTGTCGCTGAGTTCGGCTCCCGCAACCAGGTGCAGATCCGGTCTCTCCGGCCGTTCGTACGGGGCGTCGATCCCCGTCATGTCTTTAATCTCACCCGCACGCGCCCGGGCATACAGCCCTTTCGGATCTCTCGCTTCACAGATCTCAAGGGGCGTGTCTACAAAAACCTCGAAATATTTGACACCGCGGGAGTCGTGACGGGCCTTGGCGGCGTCGCGATCAACCGCGTAAGGGGCAATCAACGGAGCCAGCGCCACGAGCCCAGCCTCGGCCATCAGACACGCAACTTCGGTGACCCGCCTCACATTCTCAGCTCGGTCCTCTGGCGAAAACCCCAAGTCACCATTCAGGCCGAGACGAAGATTGTCACCGTCGAGAACGTATGCGGCTCTCCCCGATTCGATCAGCAACTCCTCCACCTCATAGGCGAGGGTTGATTTACCGGACCCTGAAAGACCGGTGAAGAGAACGGTACAACCGTCGCCTCCGAGAAGGGCTCTTCGGCTTTCGGCGGTGACCACGGCCTCGTGTCGGGTCACGTTTTCGGTCATGCGCTCGTAATCATCCCCGCACCGACTGTGCTGTTGGTTGTCTCGTCAACCAGGATGAATGCCCCGGTTTGGCGATTCCTTGTGTACTCGTCGACAAAAAAGGGCGTGGTCGTCCGCAACGTCGCCCGGCCGATTTCGTTGAGGGCGAGCGAATTGCCCGACTCGTCACGATGGAGGGTGTTGACATTGAGTCGGTATTGGAGATCTTTGACCAGGGCTCGACCCCAACGAGTGGTGTGCTTTATCGCATACTTGTTGCCCGGCTCGAAGTCTGCCTTTTCGTCCATCCAACAAATCATGGCATCAAGGTCTTGAGTTGGCGTCGGCTGGTTCCTGGGGCGACAGATCATGTCTCCTCGTGAAATATCGATCTCGTCTTCCAGGGTAAGCACGACCGACATATTGGGTGTTGCCTGTTCGAGCTGGCCGTCGGCAGTTTCGATGGTGGCGATCTTGGTGGCGAAACCGCTGGGCAGGACCATTACATCGTCACCGGGACGAAGAATCCCTCCCGCCACCGTGCCGGCATAACCCCGGAAATCCTGATGATGGAGCCGGTGCGGGCGAATCACGGTCTGAACAGGGAAACGCACATCGATGAGATTGGAGTCGCTCGCGATATGAATGTCTTCGAGCAATTCGAGCACGGTAGGCCCGTGATACCAATCCATATTCATCGACCGATCAACCACGTTGTCGCCGAGCAATGCCGACACCGGGACGAAGCGAAGATCAGAGATATCGAGCTTTTGGGCAAAAGTTCGGAATTCGTCGACCACTTCGTCGTAGCGGTCTTGACTCCAGTCGACCAAGTCCATCTTGTTGACACAAAGAACGAGGTGGGGAACTCCGAGGAGCGAAGCAAGGAATGAGTGCCTCCGGGTCTGCTCGATTACACCATTACGGGCATCCACCAATATCAAGGCGATGTTGGCAGTGGATGACCCGGTGACCATGTTCCTTGTATATTGGATATGGCCAGGGGTGTCGGCGAGAACAAACTTTCGCTTCGGGGTGGCGAAGTATCGGTAGGCGACATCGATCGTGATTCCCTGCTCCCGCTCGGCGCGGAGACCGTCGGTCAGCAGGGCGAGGTCGACATAGTCGGTACCCCGTCTCCGGCTCGCCTCCTCCACCGCTTCGAGTTGATCTTGAAAGATCTGCTTCGAGTCGTAGAGAAGTCGGCCAATGAGTGTCGACTTGCCGTCGTCGACCGATCCTGTAGTGGCGAGACGCACCAGCTCAGAAGTCATTAGAAATACCCCACTTTCTTACGATCTTCCATAGCGGCTTCAGCAGTGCGGTCGTCGGCCCGGCTCGCCCCTCTTTCGGTGATCCGGGTGGCAGCCACTTCCTCGATTATCTGATCGAGGGTAGATGCGACCGATTCGAAGGCCCCAGTGCAGGTCATGTCACCAACGGTCCGGAACCTGACAACCGCTTCAAACACTTCCTCGCCCTCCATCGGTTGCAGGTGTGGCGAGAGGGCCATCAACATCCCGTCGCGTTCGAATACCTCACGCTTGTGGGTGAAATAGACCGAGGGAAGCTCAATGGCTTGCGAGCTGATGTATTGCCAAACATCCATCTCAGTCCAGTTGGAAATAGGAAAGACCCGCATGTGCTCGCCCCGTTTGCGACGAGGATTGTAAAGACTCCACAGCTCGGGTCGTTGGTTCTTAGGGTCCCACTGGCCGAACTCGTCACGGAATGAGAAAACCCTCTCCTTGGCGCGGGCCTTCTCCTCATCTCGCCGCGCTCCACCGAAGACGGTGTCGAATCGGTGTGCCTCTATTGCCGTGAGGAGGGACTCGGTCTGAAGACGGTTACGTGACGCTCGTGGCCCGGTCTCATCGACAACACGCCCCTCATCGATCGCCTCTTGCACCGAGGCCACGATCAACTCGACCTTCAACTCCTCAACCACCCTGTCACGAAACTCGATGACCTCAGGGAAGTTATGCCCGGTGTCGACATGCATCACCGGAAAAGGAAGGCGTGCCGGCCAGAAGGCCTTAACGGCAAGGTCAAGGACGAGGGCCGAGTCTTTCCCACCTGAGAAGAGCAAAACTGGCCGTTCCGACTCGGAAACGGCCTCACGAATTATGTGGATCGATTCGGATTCGAGCGCCTTGATGTGATCTGATTGGAATTTGGACACGGATAACAGAATAGGACCAATCTCTTTGCTTTAAAACGGTGCGTTCGACCCAGTGCTAGTTGACCGAAGTCAATTTGCGGGGCGCCTTGTTCAGATCATCGACGGATTTCTCGCCACAGTTGACAATATCTTCGATCCTGACCCCGAACTCACCGGGAATGTATATACCTGGCTCAACTGAGAAGGTCATGCCGGTCTCCAATAAGATGTCGTTCCCCTCGACGATGTAGGGGTGCTCGTGTCCGTCCAGCCCGATGCCGTGGCCGGTTCGGTGAATGAAGAACTCTCCATACCCTCCATCCTCGATGACTTGCCGCGAGGCCCGGTCGATATCCTGACAGGCGACTCCCGGAGCCACCGCTGCCCTACCAGCCTCATTCGCCGCCACAACAAGAGCATGAACCTCTCTCTGTCGCTCGGTAGGTTCGCCTACGATGAATGTCCGGGTGACGTCGGAGTGATAACCGTCGACAGTCCCCCCAAAATCACAGACGACCATATCTCCCTCCTCGATCAGGCGCTCCCCTGTTTCGTGGTGGGGAGAAGAACCGTTAGGTCCGGAAGCGATAATGGTGAACATCGGGGCGTCGTGGCCCTCCTCTACTGTCATTCGGGCAAAGTCCCGGGCAATGGCACGCTCAGACCGTCCTAGGAACTTGACTTCCTCGGGCACCCGCGAGAGCACACGGTCGGTGGCCTCGGCGGCCCTCCGAAGCCGGTCGATTTCCCCGAGCTCTTTCCGCATCCGCAACTCGCTAGTCAATAAAGATGCCGCAGACCACTCAACCGAACTGATGCGCTCTTGGAATTCGAGGAGGAAGGCCGACCACAT
>JBBKXI010000063.1:0-5606 GCA_037969415.1 Acidimicrobiia bacterium
GGCGTCAATCGTACCGACAGACGAGGTCTAGAAGGCCGCCACCGGTAGGTCCATGATGTGACCGTCCTCGGCAATCGCGAGCCCGGCACGCATCTTGACATTGGGTGCGACATGGTCGATGAACCACAGCGCCGACTCAACTTTGCCCCGATAGAAGGGGTCGTCGTCGATCTTGGGGAGAGCGATCTCGGCATGCCGGAGCAGCTGCCAGGCAACCACGATTTCCCCCATCGACTCGAGCAAGGGGGTGGCGTGGAGCCCTACTTTGTAGACCTCCTCCTTTTCATCCACGGAGGCCATCAAGTGTTCGACCATGGTGCCGAGCTGTTCTTGAACATTGTCCATCATCTCGCCGAGCAGTTCTCGTTGGGGGGCAAGCGCATCTTCGCCTTCACCGCCCTTGACAAATTCGACGATCTCACTTGAGAGCGCGGCCAATGCAGTCCCCTGGTCACGGGCAATCTGACGGAAGAAGAGATCCATCGCCTGGATGCCGGTCGTACCCTCATAAACAGTGTCGATTTTGGCGTCACGAATGTACTGCTCGATCGGATAGTCCTGCGTATAGCCCGAGCCCCCGAAGATGGTCAGGGTGTCGCCGAGCAATTGGTACGACATCTCGGATGCATATCCCTTCACCAAAGGGAGAAGGAAAAAGCTGCGGCGTTTCCAGGTGTCGTCCTCAGTGTGGAGTTCCACCTGGTCCTGAACCCACGCCGTGTAGCTGACTAGTGCCCTCAAACCCTCGGCATAGGCCTTCTGGTTCATCAGTGATCGGCGCACGTCAGGGTGGGCAATAATCGGAACCTTGGGAGCGGCCTTGTTACTCGCCTCAGTGAGATCAGCGCCCTGAACCCGCTGCTGGGCGTATTCGAGAGCGTTGAGATAGCCGGTGCTCAGCGTACCCATTGCCTTAGTGCCCACCATCATCCGGGCATGTTCGATCACGCGGAACATCTGCCGGATCCCATCGTGCTTATCGCCAACCAGATAGCCGACACAAGGGTTGTCGACACCGAGAGTCATCTCACAGGTCGTCGACCCCTTGAGACCCATCTTTTTCTCGATGTTGGTCGCAAAAACCCCATTGCGCTCGCCCAGGGAACCATCCTCATTGACCAGGTACTTGGGAACAACAAACATGGAAAGACCCTTGGTGCCAGGCCCCGCACCTTCGGGTCGAGCCAGAACGAGATGGACGATGTTCTCCGTTACGTCGTGTTCACCGCTTGAGATAAACCGCTTCACGCCTTCGAGATGCCAGGTGCCATCACCCATGTCAATGGCCTTGGTCACACCAGCTCCGACGTCAGACCCGGCGTCAGGCTCGGTGAGCATCATCGATCCGCCCCAGCCTTTGTCGACCCACATCCTGGCGAAATCTTTCTGAGCATCGGTACCCTCATCAAAGAGGACGTAGGCAAACAACGAGCCTCCGCTGTAGAACTGGGCGGTGGTGTTGGCTGCGAGGAGCATCTCCTGTCCAGCCCAGAACAGAGTATTGGGAACCGGGAATCCACCAAGCTCCTCGGGAAGGCTGAACTTGTTCCATCCACCCTCACGGAAAGCGGCCACACTCGCCTTGACCGAGTCGGGGATGTGAACTTCACCGTCGACGAGCTTCAACGGGATGCGGTCCTGGTCGATGTAAGAGGCCGCGAAGTCCTCACGGGCGAGACGTTCTATTTCGACAAGAGTATCGCGGGCGGTGTCTTCGTCGAGATCCGGCCAATGCCCGCCCATGTAATCCTGGATGCGGTGAACCTCGAAAAGATTGAATTCAGCATCGCGGAGATTCGCCTTGTAATGACTCATCGGTTTCTCCTTCTTGAACCTGCCACCCATACTATTTGAGTGTCCACTCTAATTTGAGTTAACGCTCAAACAAAATGCCGTTACTCTCTGATCGATGCGCTACAAGGCTGGACTTGAAACCCGGGATCGGATTCTCGAAGCGACCCGAAACCAGATATCCGAAAATGGACTTGAAGGCACCACCATCAAAACTATCTGCGAGAGCGCCGGAGTCTTGCCAGGAAGTTTCTACAACCTCTTCGATTCGAAGGAACAGGCAATCCTCACGGCTGTAAGGACAGCGATCGACGCAGTCGACCCCGACCCAGCGCATGAGGGCAAAGACACCCTCGAGGATCTGATCAACGCCTACATCAGATTTGTCGAAGAACAAGGCGACCTGGCCCGGGTTTATATCCGCATTGCGGTTGCCGCGGGGCAGAACTCACCCGAACTGACGGGTCGCGTTCTGCGACATCACCAGGGTCGGGTGAAACGATTTACTGAGGCTCTGCTCAGGGAGAAGCCCGAATTGGACGCTGACGTTGCCGAATTCCGGGCCGAAGCATTGGTTTCAGCGCTCAACGGTGTGACACTTCATCGCAGTATCGATGCCAGTTTCGAAGTGAGCCAGTACGCCCGTCTCCTTCTCGGCGTGGCAACCCAATAGCGGGGTCGTAATAAGGTCGTCTCATGCAAATAGCGATCCAGGCTCGCGGCAATTACGAGTTCGTTCACGACTCGGCTATCTGGGCTGAGAAGAATCACCTCGACGCAATAGCCCTGCCCGACCACTACCTCCAGCGCGGAGACAACCCCGATCTCGACGGATACGACCACTTGGTCCACCTCGCGGGCCTCGCCCGCAATACACAATCGATCCAACTGGTTTCCCTCCTCTCTCCGGTCACCTTTCGCCATCCCGGCGTTCTCTACAAGATGGGAGTGACCATCGACGAGATGTCCGGCGGCCGTTTCACCCTCGGTGTCGGCACCGGTTGGCTCGAAGAGGAGTTCACACTCTTTGGGCTGCCCTACCCCGAACGAGGTGCGCGCTTTGAACTTCTCCAAGAAGCGATGGGGTATCTCCGTAACGCGATCACGCCCGGATCCCATCCGTTCGACGGGCCTAACTACCGCCTCGGCGATTTCGACCCGCATCCCCATCCCGAGAATCTGCGACTGCTGGTCGGTGGGGGTGGAAAAGTGAAGACTCCCCGGTTGGCGGGCCGCTTTGCCGACGAGTTCAACATCTACGCCTGTCCTCCCACCGACTACGCCGGAAAACGAAAGACCGCCATCGATGAGGCGGAAGCAAATGGTCGCGATTCTGGGTCGATCTTGTTTTCCGCCGCGTCGCCGGCCATCTTCGCCGTAAAGGAATCTGACTACCGGAAGCGCCTCGAGGCTTTTGCCGATCTGACCGGATCGACAACTGAGCGGATCGAGGAGGTCTATGCAGAACGAGGTTATCCGCATGGCTTCGGCTCACAGCCCCGCGATATGCTCGCCGCCCTTGAGGAAGCAGGTTGTCAGCGCTACTACGGTCAGGCCTTTGGAGCCGAGACATCCGAATACGACATGATGTTCGAAGCCATCACCGCCTGAAGGAGCCCATGAGATATTCCCTTATGACCGAACCCCACCTCGGTGGCACGTACACCCAGCAACTCGAGGCGGCCCGATGGGCTGAAGACGCCGGTCTTGTCTCTTTTGCCCGCTGCGACCATTACCTCGCGGGCCGTGACCCGGTCCCCGAAGCCACCGATGCCTTCGCCGTCCTTGCGGGGCTAGCCAGGGAAACCAGGTCGATCCGGCTTTGCGTATTGGTTAGTCCGATCACTTTCCGCCACCCGGCCGTCATTGCCAAGAACGCCGCAACCATCGATCAGATGTCCGATGGACGTTTCGATCTCGGTGTCGGTACTGGTTGGATGGACCTCGAGCATGAAGCGTTGGGGATCCCGTTTCCGGAGTGGGGAGAACGGTGGGAACGGTTCGAGGAGGCGCTCGACTACCTCGATGCCGCTTTTGGCGAGGGTCGCTCAGAATTTGAGGGGAAGTACTACTCAATCAACGCCGAAGTAAAACCAAAGCCGAGGAACCTTCGCCTTATCTTCGGGGGGTCGGGCAAGCAGAGGACCCCGACTCTGGCCGGAACCAGGGCTGACGAGTACAACCTTTTCACCTGCCCGGCCGAAGAAGCTGCCGAGAAGATCGCCGTGATGCGAGCAGCGGCCGACGGTCGCGCGGTGGAAGCGACAGTCATGGGGCCGATTCTGGTCGGCAAGACCGATGACGAATACCGGTCCGCTCTAGCCAAAGCAGCTGAGCAACGTGCGATGTCACCGGACGAATTGGAACAGAAGTGGGATGATGCTGGCCTCGTAATCGGTTCTCGTGAAAGAGCGCTCGACCGGATCGCAGCGTTGGAGGAGGCCGGGGTTGAAAGAATGTATGTCCAGTGGCTTGATCTCAACGACCTCGAGGGGATGAAGCGAAACTTCGAGGCTCTCATCGGATGACTCAAATCCATCCCACTAATCGACGGGTGGTCGACGCCGCCAAAATTGCCGGTGTCGACATTGCGATAGAAATCTTCCCGGAAGGAACTAAGACTTCAGCCGACGCCGCCCGCGCCGCGGGGTGTGAACTGTCCGCGATCGCCAAATCGTTGGTATTCGTCGTGGAATCGGAATCAGGAGACGAGCCTGTGGTCGCAGTCTTGTCGGGTGACCATCGTCTTGATACCGGAAAATTGGCAACTGTCGCCGGTGGCCTGAAATCACGTAGGGCCGAACTCGATGAAGCACGGGCTGCCACCGGATACGCTCCGGGCGGGACTGCGGTGTTTGGCCTTGCCAACCCACTTCGAATTTTTGCAGACAAGGGAATCCAGCGGAACGACCCGATCTGGTCGGCAGCGGGCACTCCCGATGCCATATACCCGATATCGCTTGCCGACTTCGAGCGGGCAGTCAACCCGATCTGGGCCGACCTTGCCCAGGATTAACAGGCAGAGAACGGAAATGAGCGGTCTGCATTTTCCCTATGGCCGTAGTGCAAATACCATAGGGTTGTGACCGACACGACTCCCCTGCTCCGAATTGAAAATCTCCACGCTTCCGCCGAGGAGACTGAGATCCTCAAAGGCGTCGACCTGATCGTCAATGCAGGTGAAATCCACGCCTTGATGGGGCCTAACGGGTCGGGCAAGTCGACGCTCGCCAACGTCCTCATGGGCCACCCCAGCTACAAGGTCACGCAAGGCCAGATCTTTTACAAGGGCCAGGACCTTTCCGAACTCTCCGCCACCCGTCGTGGTGAGATGGGAATGTTCCTGGCCTTCCAGCATCCGGAGGAGATTCCGGGCGTTTCGGTGGTCCAGTTTCTGAGACAGGCCCTCTCCAATCGAACCGGCATCAACCTCACAGTTCTCGAACTCCGGCTCAAGGTGATGGATGCCATGCGTGACCTCGGCATGGACGCGGCGTTTGCCGATCGCTACCTCAACGAGGGCTTCTCAGGCGGAGAACGCAAACGGAATGAAATCCTCCAGATGGCCATCCTCGAACCGGAGATTGCGGTACTCGACGAGACTGACTCAGGGCTCGACATCGACGCCCTGAAGACGGTGGCCGAGGGCGTCAACCGACTAACCAGCGACGAGCGCGGCTTCCTCATCATCACCCACTATCAGCGGCTGCTCGATTTTGTGAAGCCTCACCACGTCCATGTGTTCCTTGACGGGGCAATTCTGGAGTCCGGGGGCTCAGAGCTGGCAGAACGCCTCGAAGCGGACGGTTACGAGT
>JBBKXI010000064.1:0-22409 GCA_037969415.1 Acidimicrobiia bacterium
AGGCCAGCCTGCAACACCCCGACCAGTTGTGCGGTTTCGGCGAACCTGGCCTCCCGGTCATCCCAAGAAACCTCAGAAAAATCTCTCTCCCAATCCATAGTCTGAAAGTACAGGCCGCCTATGACAGAAACAGTCGAAATCAGGGCAACTCCGGAAAAATTTGAGAAATCTTTTGGAACTCCGTCCAGAGAGTGGCGATGGAAAGCAGAGCCGAGCTAGGGAAACCATCGTGGTGGGGGTCTTTGTCGTATTCAAACCCGGCTGCCACCAGGAAGGTCGCGCCAATCGGTCTGCGCCAGTTCGATCGCCCTTATCAGTTCATCCAAATCGCCTTCGCTGAGCTTCAATGCAGCAAATCGGATTCTTTCAAAGAAAGGAGCAGTCTTTCCTTCCGCAAAGGGAAGGTTCAATCCGCACTCCGACTCTAGAAGTTGGCTGACATCTTCCCGTTGGTCTGCGTCGAAAAGCAGATCGATGCGCTTCCGGGTTTTGACCGTGATAGCGGACTAGGCCGTCAAATCACGTTCGCCAGTAGAAACCACGGTCTTCAGCGACGTCGACGCGGGGATGAGAACCTGGTTCACCCGTACCGCGAACATATCCGTATCCGCGAACGGTCATCACCATGACAACTCCAAGCAGGGCGCCTAAACCTGCGGCAAGGATGTAGTCGCCGGGAGTCAGCTGGTAGGAGGGATCTTCAAGGGTGAAACCGGTTTGACCGTCCGATTCCGTGGTGCGCCAGACATCAACCGCTCCAATCCCAACCTGCGACGCCGGCACCGCAACCTCTTCGGTCAAGACGACATCGGGATCTGAAGGAAATGACCAGGAGATTTGAACACTGACATCTCCGTTGCCAATCGGAGTCGCGCTTGACTCTTCGATTTCTGCCGCGACCGGGCCAGCCCGCAAGTTGTTGACCAAGATCAGACCCACCACCGCCAGGCCGGCGGTGACAACTACGACCCACCATTGACGACGTTGCGGCGACTTCTTCACACCCACATTCTAGGGCTGAATTCAAGAAATTGGGGGTGGCCAGTTGCGATCGGCCCGGTGCCGGCCACATAGTTGCGGAAGGTATGAAAAGTGACCATGAATGGTTGGAACAACTATGGAACTCCAATGCTGGCTACGTCCGCGCCTATCTGCAGCGCCGTGTTGAAGGGGAGCTGTTGACGATCTTCTCTCCGAGGTCTTCGTCGTGGCATGGCGACATCGGAACCGAAAGCCTGCTTCGGCTCTCCCATGGCTTTATGGGATCGCCCGGAAAGTTGTCTCGACCCACCATCGGGGACGGACCCGGCGGAGCAATCTAGACATGAAATTGGCGTCACTACCGGTGTCGCCGAACGACACCATCGCCCAATCCGATGTTCGATCCACAATCGGTGAGGCACTTGACCAAATGGAGTCCGCCGACAGAGAAATTCTTCTCTTGGTTGCATGGGAGGGGCTCGCCCCCAGAGAAATCGCCGTGGCTCTGGGAGTGAGCTCGGCAACGATCCGAATGCGATTGAGTCGCGCGAGAACTCGATTCAAGAAGGCGCTCGAGATCCAAAACTCACCCGACGCACTCATCGACAAGGAACAAATGTGAACGAAATCGCTGATCTCAAGAAGGCCAATCCGGTGGAAGCGGAGCCCATCTGGGGAACCTCTCCAGAAGGACGAACTGCGTTCACGGCACTCCTGGATACCATCGACTCTGGGAGTCAAGTTCCCTCTCCCAACCGAAGAATCCGCAGACCATGGATATTTGCAACCGCCGGATTTGCGGTGACCGTCGCGATCTTGATTCCCGTCTTCTTTGCCGGTGGCGCACCGGAACCCGATCCATTGTCGGTACCGGGAAACCCTTACTGGACGATCTCCGATGACGTCCTTGCCGATGGTGTCGTCACTACCGACGAATTTCTCTTCGGCGCCGATGCGGTCGTCTCCTGCACTCAAACACTCAGCGAGGAGCCGGACACGGTGGTGACATATGAGCTCGAATCCGACAGGGGGATATCGTTTACCTACAGCGACCCGGAGGCGTTTGAACCCTGCCATACCCGAATCTTCAGGGATCGAAAAGATCTGGGCGGGCCAGAACTCGCCACCGCGTGCATCAGACTTCTACTTCTATACCAGCGTCGTCGTTTGCACTGAGACCGCCACCGGTGAGGATTACGGGGAAATGACCCAGGATCAACTTGGGTTTGTCAGCACCGTTGGACACCGGACAATCAACGCCGCACTGGACGCGTCAGAGGGGGCCTATATGACGTGTTTTGATTCATCCTTTGACCAGGTCGCCATTTACAACCAAGTCCTGGCATGTGTCGAGGTTCACTCGGATACCAACTACGAGGAACTTGGCACCAGGACTGAGGACCGATCTGGCATCGGTCTCATGACCACCATCGACGAAACGGGACTTGCGTCTCTAGATCGAGCATTGGAAGCAAATCCAGATCTGTTCTTTGAATGCCTGGGAGCCGTCACGGAAAACTGACACGGGCATCCGTTACGGTTGACCTATGACCAGGTATGCCGTTCTCCTTCGGGGAATCAACGTTGGAGGCAATCATCGGATCAAAATGGCTGATCTTAAATCGGCCCTCGGTGGCGCCGGGATTATCGACCCGACAACGCTGCTTCAAAGCGGGAACGTCGTTTTGGAATCCAATGCCGACTCATCGGCTCTAACCGACATAGTGGAAACGACGATCGCCACCGGGTTCGGATTTCATAGTGACGCAATCGTCCGGACCTCAGACGAATTCGAAGCCATGTATTCCGGCCACCCGTTCACACCGGCACAACTGGATGAACCCCGAATGGCGCATGTGATGTTCTTCAAAGATGACGTCTCGGACGAGAACTACCGGGAACTCAGGGCCAACCACGAGGGACCTGAAGAAATGACGCTCATCGGTCAGGATCTCTTCATCTACTACCCGGACGGTTCGGGCCGATCGAGACTATCCGGGAAGGTGATAGAGAAGTCGCTTGGTGTTCCCGGGACGGCACGGAACTGGAACACAGTCGAGAAAATCCGAGGGGTCTTAGATGAGATTGGATGATCGGGGTTTATCTCGGTACTCAGTTGAGTATCGCTTCGGCTTCCATTTCTACGTGCCAACGGGGGTCGAGTAGGCCAGCTACAACCACCATCGTCGAGGCTGGCCTGATTTCTCCGAACACCTTGCCATGCTCGACTCCAACTGCATCGGCGTGGATGGCGTCGACGAGGTAGATCCGGGTCCGAATCACATCCTCGAACGTTGCACCGGCGTCTTCCAACGCCTCGCCAATGATCTCGAGGCAGCGGGCGGTTTGTACTCCGGGGTCGGGATCTACGTGCCCGTCTGGCCATATCGGGGCGGTGCCGGCAACGAGGATACGATCGTCGATTCTCACCGCTCGACTGAAGCCAACGGTGTTCTCATATGGCGAGCCGGACGAAATCAGGATTCTTTCTGACATCAGACGTCGGAGAGTACCTTCTCCATGATCTCGTCGTCGATGTCGTAGTTGGAGAAGACAGCCTGGACATCGTCGAGATCATCGAGGGCGTCGATCAGTCGCAGGACTTTGCGAGCGTCGCCTTCTTCAAGTGGGACTGTGGAAGCCGGCATCTGGATCACATCCGCCGACTCGATTCCAACTCCAGACTCTTCCAACGCCTTCCGAACCGACGGCATGTCCGATGGTTGAGTTATGACTTCGAAAACCTGATCTCCGCCATCTCGAACGTCATCGGCACCGGCCTCGAGAGCTGCCAGCATCACATCATCCTCGGATCCCGAAGCCAGAATCAGACCCTTCTGGCTGAACAGATAACCGACCGAACCGGGCTCGCCGAGGTTTCCGTTGTTACGGGTAAAAGTCGAGCGCACATCTGAAGCTGCGCGGTTTCGGTTGTCGGTAAGAATCTGGACATAGACGGCCACACCAGCCGGGCCGTAGCCTTCGTACCAGATCTCTTCGTAGACGGCGCCCTCGACTTCTCCGGTGCCACGTTTGATGGCCCGCTCTATGTTGTCATTGGGCATCGAGGCCGCCTTCGCCTTTTCAACCGATGTGGCCAGAGTCGGATTGAACTCGATCAGTCCCCCACCGTCGCGGGCCGCGACTTCAATTGCTTTTGCCAGCTTTCCAAACAACTTGCCGCGGGCGGCATCCTGACGCCCTTTGCGGTGTTTGATATTTGCCCATTTGGAATGACCTGACATCGAAGACTCCTAGATCAGATCCAACAACATTTGGTGTATCCGAGCATCACCAGTCAGCTCCGGGTGAAAAGACGACGCCAGGATCTTGTCCTGTTGAACCATGACCGGATGTTCGTCGATCGACGCCAAAACATCCACTCCAGACCCGGCCTTATCAATCCAGGGTGCCCGAATAAACACAGCCGGGAACGGCCCATCCAGGCCATCCAGGGAAAGTTCTGCCTCAAAGGAGTCGTTCTGGCGACCGAACGCATTACGCCGTACCACGACATCGAGGCCACCAATCAACGGCTGGTCACCTTCAGTGAGAGAATTTGCTAGGAGAATGAGACCGGCACAAGTTCCATAAGTCGGCAATCCGCCACCGATCGCGTTTCGAAGTGGGTCCATCAAGCCGAATCGAACCGCCATCTTCCCGATGGTCGTCGATTCACCTCCGGGGATAATCAGGGCATCAACAGACTCGAGCTCGGATGGCGTCTTCACTGTCACGGGCTCAGCGCCGAGATCTCCGATCAGCGCGACGTGTTCACGAAAGTCGCCTTGAAGCGCCAGAACTCCGACGCGATTCATCTCACCAGCCTCGTGCCGCGAGACGCTCCGAATCGGTCAGAGTCCCGATCTCGATCCCGGGCATCGCACCGCCGAGGCCCCGGGAGACCTTGGCCACAACGTCGGCATCAGACCAGAACGTGGTTGCTTCGACAATGGCGTTGGCGTAGCCCTTGGGGTCAGAGCTCTTGAAGATCCCCGAACCCACGAAGACTCCATCTACCCCTAAGCCCATCATGAGAGCTGCGTCGGCCGGGGTAGCAATTCCACCAGCGGCAAAGTTGACCACCGGCAATTTGCCTGTCGAGGCGACTTCCCTGACCAGGTCGTAGGGAGCCCCATGGTCGCGGGCAGCACTCATCAGTTGGGCTTCGTCCATGGTGGTCAGCGCTCTGATCTCATTGGTGACGGTGCGCATGTGGCGGACTGCCTCGACAACATTTCCCGTGCCTGCTTCGCCCTTGGTCCTGATCATGGCGGCGCCTTCGCCGATACGACGCAAGGCTTCGCCCAGATTTCTCGCGCCACAGACAAATGGTGTGGTGAAGGCCCACTTGTCGACATGGTGTTCGTCGTCGGCGGGTGTCAAAACTTCGGATTCGTCGATGTAGTCGATTTCAAGTGACTGGAGAACGAGGGCTTCGGCAAAATGCCCGATCCGGCACTTGGCCATAACCGGGATCGTGACCGCAGCCTTGATGTCCTCGATCATCGAGGGATCAGACATCCGGGCGACTCCGCCATCTCGACGGATATCTGAAGGCACCCTCTCCAGAGCCATGACAGCGACCGCACCCGCTTCTTCGGCGATTTTGGCCTCGTCGGCGTTGACTACATCCATGATGACCCCGCCCTTCAGCATTTCAGCGAGGCCGCGCTTTACCCGATCAGTTCCGTGTTCCACTCTTGCTCCTTGGTGTGACTGTGATGGTAATGGCTGTAAGCCGTTTAGCCAGATGCGATTGCTTCGTTGTAAGCGGTCCGATACTGGGTGAGAACATTGGTCCAGTCGAACCTCTGAACAGCCTCACGACCGGCGACGGACATCTTTTCACGCTTGACATCATCTTCGAGAAGAGAAACCATTGCCGTCGACAACGATGATACGTCGCCCACCGGCACCAGAAGCCCGGTGTCAGCGACAACCGACCGGAACGAATCGAGGTCGGACGCAACTACGGCGCATCCGGCAGCCATCGCTTCTGCCAGCACAATTCCAAAACTCTCACCACCGGTATTTGGTGCCACGTAGATTGCGCTCGAAGCCAGCATCCGACGCTTCTCCCCATCGCTGACTCTCCCCAGATATCGCACGCCGGGTGGATTCGAACCGCGATCAGCACCCATCACTACGAGTTCTGAATCGGGGCGAAGTTGATGAACCGCGGCAAAAGCTTCGAGAGCGATGTCCAAACCTTTGCGGGGATCGTCACGGCCGAGAAATGCAATCCTCCGCCCGACCCGACCCACTGGTAGGTCGTAGGCAGACACGTCAATTGCATTAGGGATGATACGAACCTCGCCCCACGATTCCGGAATGCTCTGTCTCGCCGTCTCACTTACCGCGGTCAGGACAACGGAACGGAACCGTTTTCCAACAAACGGAAGAAGCCGATAACCCCGGTCGACCCAATCGGGCGCATCGGCGTGAAAAGTTGCAACCATGGGTTTGCCAGAACGCAGCGCTGCCCAGCCGGCGAACGGCACCATAGGCTCGTGGACGTGGACGACGTCTACCCATCTGAGGGCCGAACTCATTCTGGCGAACGACATCGGCGAGAGAGTCAAGGGGACGATGGATTGATTGGCTCGCACCTTGAATCCGCGGCCAACTGCGATCGTGAACTCATCACGGCCTGGCCCGCCGTGGCGTCGGTATTTCCCGACACCAATCAGGACGGCGTCGTCACCATCTAACTGGAGGTACGCGGCCAGTTCAGTGGTGAGCTGTTGCACTCCCCCGGGCTCCCACAGATCGTACGGGCAGACGATTCCGACCTTCATCTGACCTCTCGATCTGATGGCCAGTTGGGTTGCACCAGATGCCACTGCTCGGGCGCCTCTCGGATTATCTCCTCGAGATTCCTGGCCAAAGTCTGGGTGATTGCCTGGACTTTCTCTGACCGGGAGCCTTCGTCGGGAACAAGTATCTGGTCGTGGACGACAACCCGATGCCCTGGACCGTCGAAATAGCAACCGACCGGATACAGTGGAGCACCGGTTCGGACAGCGAGGGTGGCTGGACCCGGCGGCATCGTTGTCACCTCACCAAAAAATTCTACGTCCACCCCCCGCCCCTTCAGGTCTCGATCAGACAGCAAGGCAATGGCCTTATTCTCAGCAATCGCCTCTTCGAGATTCCTCATTACCTCAGTGCTACCGGTTGCGAGAACTATTTCGATCCCAAACTCCCCTCGCATAGCGGTAAACCAATCGGTTATTCGGGCATTTGCCAGGTTCTCGGCGACCGCCACGATGGGCACATGCTCTTCGACTGCTACCGGAGCAGCCGCTTCCCAATTTCCCATATGTGGCAAGGCGAAGATCATGCCGTTGCCTGCGTCCCGTGCTGCCAAGATGTGATCGAGACCAACCACCGTGGTGCGCTCCATCATTTCTGGCACCCGTCGGGCCCGGGCCCACAACGCCTCCGCCCAATAGCGGCCGTAGGACACCATGACCTCCTTACCGGCGGCAGCAGCATCGACATCGGGACCGAGGACCCGGGCCATATGCCGTTCCGCCATCACCCGCCGGCCGGATGCAAACCGATGCCAGATCTTTCCTCCGAATCGACCCAACGACCGAGCCCAGGACGCCGGGAGCAGGCCAACCGCCCCGACTCCGAGACGGAGTGCGAGGTAGGCGAGGTAGTGCTTCACGGGATGTCGCGGTATGTGGTTGCAAAGCGGTAGCCCGCTGTGAACCAGACGGTGACAACAAAAACCCACAACATCGGTTCGATAAGTCCGAGAATCAGGCCGATGCAGAAAAGAAGAACCCTTTCCGCTCGTCCCATCAGACCACCGCGCCCATCGAGACCCTCGGCTTCGGCCCTCGCCCGCATGTAAGGCACAAGCATCGCGCCACCGATCGCGAGAATAATCAGGAGCAGTGACCGCGGCGACCCTGCCATGGCCACCCCTAGTCCGGCGAATGCCGCAATCTCGCCGAGACGATCAAATGCGGAGTCGAGAAATGCCCCACGGTCCGACACCGTTCCGCTCGCCCGGGCAATCGACCCATCCAGACCGTCCAGCGCTGAGCCGAGCAGCACGATAAATGCACCGGTGCGGAAGAAACTATTGGCGATGAAGATCGCCCCGGTGACAGTTATCAGAAGGCCAAAGACGGTCATCATGGCCGGAGTCACACCAACTGCGGCGAGCCCGCGCCCCATCGGGACCAGAAATTTTGTGATCCGGGGGCGAACCCGCATATCGATCATGGAGAAAAGAAATTAGCAGGACTGGAGCCTTCGCCCCGTACCGTCACCCTCCGTGGCGGAGCAATTCAGACACATCGGCGTTGTCCGCGGTGCGTTGCGCAACGTACGAGGCGACTGAACCGACAATCAACGCCAGAATTCCAAGGACAACTGTGATGTCGAACACGCCGACCCAGTGTGGCGGCGGCGGTGTGCTGGGCAATGCGTCCAAAGCGGGATAGATCGACCGGGCTGCCAGATAGGCAACAACTGATCCGAGGGTGCCGCCGAGAAACACGAGGCCACCGAATTCGAAGAAACCTGCCAAAAGATGCTCGCGCCGTGTGAGTCCCATCCTGACGGCCAACGCATACGAAAGATTGCGTTCACGTTGCCGGGTGTCGGCGTAGAGAAGGATCGCGCCCACCACGATGATGCCAGCCAGACCTGCGTAGAGCTCGAGGAAATCGAAGGTCCAAATGATCACCTGGAACTTGGTGAGATCGAGCGCCTCATCCACCGACGTCGTGAACGCAAAACCGATTTCGGCCTGGCTGAGGGCATGCTCCACCTCCTCCACATCACCGTTCTTTGTCCAGAGAAACTGGTCAGTTCCATCGAATCCGGGTGCAAGGTCCAACCCCGAGACGTAGTCGTCGAATGATTCGCCATCTACAACCAGGAGTGGGCGGTCGATCCGGGCGCCCGGGAAGGTGTCCTCAGATGTGACAACCTCGATCGGAATTTCGAATCGCCCCATGTCGATTGTCCCTAAGGCGACCTGGACCGGCGCATTGGCGAGAATCGCCGGTAGAGGATCCTTGGCGGCGCCAACCTGTTCCAGCAAAGACTCAAGGGTCTGATCGCTGAAACTCCGATCCCAGAACGCCCCCTTCTCGAACGTTGCGCGGTCGACAACCAACAGGTCCACCTCAGTACCTTCAAACTCGACCCGGTCCGCTCTTCGTACGTAGGTTGAATCGTCGATGAGCAACGATGGCAGCGGGTCGAAATCGTAAACCGGAGCACGGATTTCAGAACCGATGAATACCCGACCTTTCACCTGCACCGACTCATCGGAGGAACGGGTCAGAGCGGTGGAATAGACCAGTGTCGCAATTGGGATGAGAGCACCGGCAATCAAAACGACGACCGGTCCGGAGTTGGAGGTGATCCGGCGCAGTGCAAGGTAAATCGAGTTGCTGCCGTGTAACGTTTTCAATCGTCTGACGACCAGCAGGAAGACTTCGGAGGCGAGCAGAACAACACCAGAGAAGAACAAGAGGGGAAAGAGAATCACCAGCGGATCCACAAACCCCACCAGTTCGTTCTCCCCGAATCGGACGGCCTCTTCGCCAACGGCCGACCTCACGAGATATGCGCCAACCAGGAGCACCAAAGCCAGGGGTACTGTCCACCAGCGAACCGACGTATGGGCCCTCCGGGTCCGGAGTAGCTGCCTGGAGCGGAGGGCGGCGACAATTCCGACCAGGAGGAGGGCGATGAGCACCGTCGGTAAGGCCAGTAACCATCCGAATCTCACCGCTGACCACTCCACGGTGCCTCCGGGCCCGACGACACTCGCAACGGGATAGGACACGAGAGAACCCAGGGCGACGCCAACCACGACTGGTATCACCATTTCCATCGACGCTTTCCACCCGAGAGCAGCCGGGCCGATGCCAATCGCGGACAACAGCCGGAGCTCATTGGCACGCCGATCCACCCAGTAGCTTCCGGCACCGGCCATGAGAGCAAAAGCAACCACAATCACGACGATGGCGAGCGGACGGACCGAGGTTGCGAGAGCAGCGTCGACCCGGTCGACTCTGTCACTGACGGTTTCTAGATCTGATCGGAGGAGGTCGGGATTGGATGCGATCTCCTTACCGACGTGGTTGAACACCGCGTTGATGTCATGAGCTGTTCCGAGGGTCAGTCCTTGGAGTTCCACGGGGAGTTCCCAATATTCCTCTCCCCGGAGAAACCACTCGTCGGGGGGATCTTCAAACGCAGCGAAGACCCCATCCCCAAAGACTTCAAGCGGAACAAATCCGACTGGACTGAGACGATCTCCTGCAGGGCTAAGTCCGACGAGGTCGGACACATCGCACCAATAGTTATCGTTTCTCTGGCCAACCAGGTCCTCATGTATCGAGCCGATCGTGAGCACGCCACGAACGGTTTTCATCCTGTCATTGGAGAGCGCCACTGTGAACTCGTACCCGAGCTGATCCCCGACATCCACTCCATAGTTCTCCGCCGTGTATTCATCGATCGAGACCCCCGACCCCACGTCGCCGCGAACGAGCTTCACCTGATCCTCCCAGCCGGTGCGATAAAGCAGGTTCATATTGAAGGTGGGCTCTTCGGCTCCGTTGGCCATCATCGTCAGGGGAATGCCACGAATGGTCGCACGTGGTGGGCCGAGGTTCGGCTGCTGGGCAATCACCAAAGCCAGCTTCTCCCGATTCTCCTCGGTCACGCCGGGGATCCGAACAAAACCCTGAAACGATCGGTGGGGCCGCAAAGATCCGGCATACGAGGAGTCGCACCTGCCTGCCAACTCCTTGTTGAGTGCTGCCGACGCCGCCGACGAGAGGAACTGTGGTGTCAGCGAGACCACCAACCCGAGAATGGCCGCGGCGCCAAACACCGCAAGGAACACAACCCGATGTCGGAAGAGCAGCAGCGGCGCTTTTCGAAATGGTGGCGTCCGAAACATCAGAAATCACATACGATCACGCTAAAGATCACGCTAATCGACTCGACTCCCAGAGACTCCACACCAGTCAATCCCCCATCTCCGGAACCCATGTCTCCCCCGTTGGGTAGGATCGATCACATCCACGAGCAGGAGGTCTCTTTGCTACCCGAAAAAGTGCGCAACGTCGTCTTGGTTGGACATGGAGGAGCCGGAAAGACAACCCTTGCCGAGGCTCTTCTTTTCGTCGGTGGGGCAACTAATCGATTGGGTTCGGTTGAGCAGGGCAACACGACTTCTGATCATGAACCCGAAGAAATCGCTCGAGGAATATCGCTTGGCCTATCGGTGGCCAGCGTTGAATGGTCCGGCCATCGCATAAATATTATCGACACTCCCGGTTCCAGCGATTTCGCCGGCGACGCAAGAGCCGCCATCCGGGCAGCGGATATGGCCCTGTTTGTCGTCTCCGCGGTCGATGGCGTCGAGGTACAAACCGAGCAACTATGGAATGTTGCGGGAGACGAAGGCATTCCCCGAGCGGTCATCGTCTCAAAACTCGACCGGGAACGAGCGTCCTTTGACCGAACTGTTGGTCAACTCCGCGACGCATTCGGGAAGGCAATAGCGCCAATTCAAACGCCAATCGGCGAGGAGGCGAATCTGCGGGGCCTGGTTCGGATTGCCTCCGAGCGAGCATACGAGTACACCGAAAACTCTCCACGTGGTCAGGAGATCGATCTCCCTGAGGATGTAGCTGAACAGGTCCATTCAACTCACACCTCCCTCGTGGAATCCGTCGTCGAAACCGACGACGAACTGATGGAGGCATACTTCGAGGGAATTGAACCCACCCGGGACCAGATCGTTGCCAGTGTCCACAAAGGAATTGTCGACGGCACCATGGACCCCGTCCTGGTGACATCAGCAGAGAAGTTGGTGGGTATCGACCTGCTCCTCGAGTTCATTGTCGACTACGGCCCCAACCCCCTGGAACGCAAGCTCCCACCGCTGATCGAGGGAGAATTCGGAGTCCCCTCCGCCGATGGGCCGGTGCTGGCCTACGTCTTCAAGACCGTATCCGACCCGTTTGTGGGACGGATCTCGATGTTCCGAATCTTTTCCGGGATGGTCAAGAATGACCAACAACTAGAACTCGGATCTGGCGGAACCGTTCGCCTTCACAATCTTTTCAAAATGCAGGGCAAAGACCACGCCGACATAGCTGACCTCCCGGCCGGAGGGATCGGCGCCGTGGCCAAGGTCGAGGAGACCCGAGCCGGCAACACCCTTCGCTCTCCGGGGGTCACCGCAGTAATTGAACCTATGACATATCCCCGACCGGTCGCCGAGATGGCGATAACACCGCATTCGCACCACGACGAAGAGAAACTTTCGACGGCCCTCCACCGAATCGAGGAAGAAGACCCGACAATCAGGGTCCGCCGCCACCCCGATACGGGCGAAAACATTCTCGCCGGACTAGGTGACTCGCACATCGATGTGACACTGGAGCGAATCCTGCGCCGTTATGGCGTGGCAATCGACGCGCACCTTCCCACCATCGCGTATCGGGAAACCATTACCCGTACGGCCGAAGCAGAGGGCAAACACAAGAAGCAGAGCGGGGGTCGTGGCCAGTACGGTGTTGCCTCGGTTCGTTTCTCTCCCCTCCCCCGGGGCAATGGTTATGAATATGTCGACTCGATAAAGGGTGGTTCGATTCCACGTAGCTTCATCCCGGCAGTCGACAAGGGGATCCAGGAAGCGCTGGCCCGGGGCATCGTCGCCGGATATCCGGTGATCGATGTCTCCGCCGAGGTCTTTGACGGAAAATATCACCCGGTCGACTCCGATGAGTTGTCGTTTCGCATGGCAGGAATTCACGCCCTCCGCGCCGCTTCGGAAAAACTCAACCCGATCTTGTTGGAACCAGTAATGAGAATGAAGATCTTCGTGCCCGCAGACCACATCGGAGATGTAATGGGCGATATCAACAGTAAACGGGGGAGAGTTCTCGGGATGGAGGGCGAGGGTAATCTGCGGACTGTGGAGGCTCAGGCTCCTATGGCTGAAATTCAGCAGTACGCCGCCGAACTGCGTTCATTAACTTCAGGACGGGGTAGTTTTGAGGTTGAGTTCGACCATTATGCCGAGATGCCCCAGAATGAAGCCGAAAAGGTGATTTCGGGGAGTCGAAACACTCAGAGCTGACGATCGTAAACCGACCAGGAAGGATGAGGATGCCAGACGCAGTACTCCGTTATGGAGACAAGGAGCTAGACCTCCCCACATTGGTGGGTACTCACGACGATGCGGCAATCGACATCTCTCGACTCCGCGCGGATCTTGGTTTGGTCACGCTCGATCGGGGTTTCGCCAACACTGCTGAAGGTGATTCAGCCGTCTCATATATCAACGGCGAGGAAGGGATCCTCCTATATCGTGGATATCCGATCGACCAGCTGGCTGAGAAATCGAGCTTTCTCGAAGTCGCCTATCTGCTCCAGTACGGAGAGCTTCCCAGCAAGGCCGAACTCGAATCCTACGTCGATGAGATCACCAGACACACGCTCTTGCGTGAAGACGTGAAGCATTTATTCGAAGCCTTTCCGCACAAAGCTCACCCAATGCAGATTCTGGCATCCGCTACCTCGGCGCTGGCCACCTACTACCCGGATGCGCTCGATCCATCGGATGACGAAGCTGTCGACATCAGCGCCCGCCGACTCATCGCCAAAACGCCCACGATGGTGGCCTGGTCATACAAATACGCTGTTCACCAACCTTATGTTTACCCGGATAACGAACACGATTACGCAGCCAACTTTCTCAAAATGATGTTCTCAGTACCTGCCGAGGAGTACACACCTGACCCGGTTGTTTCCAAGGCGCTGAACATGTTGCTGATACTGCACGCCGATCACGGTCAAAACTGCTCGTCTTCAGCGGTTCGCCTGGTCGGGTCGGGCCAAGCCAACATCTTCAGTTCGGTAAGCGCCGGAATCCATGCGCTCTCCGGACCGTTGCACGGCGGGGCCAATCAAGCTGTAATGGAAATGCTCGACATGATTGTCACCCAGGGCGGAGATATCGGGACTTTTGTTGACCGGGCGAAAGACAAGAACGACCCCTTCCGCTTGATGGGGTTTGGGCACCGTGTCTACAAGAACTTTGACCCGCGGGCTCGAATCATCAAGAAGGCTGCAGAGGACGTTCTCCAGAGCATGGGCGTAGACGACCCGGTTCTCGATGCTGCGATGGCCCTTGAAGAAGTGGCCCTCAATGACAGCTACTTTGTGGAACGAAAGCTCTACCCGAATGTCGATTTCTATTCGGGGATCATCTACCGGGCAATGGGATTCCCAACCGACATGTTTACCGTCCTCTTTGCCATGGGTCGGCTACCCGGCTGGATTGCCCAATGGAGAGAATTGGCTTCCGATAAGGATGGAAAGATCTTTCGCCCCCGCCAGGTTTACACCGGTGCTCCCACCCGTGACTATGTCAACGTGGAGAATCGCTAACTAGACGTTGGGGATTTCTTCGGTGTAGACGTCTTCGACGACGCTCCCGTCCACGGCATCGACCACCACCAGTCCACGTGTGTCCGGTGGCTCTGTGGCCGAGTACAAGAGCACAGCCCATCTCGGTCGTGATCGCCAGCCATGGAAAGTCACCGCGGCGGATGCGTGCCCGATGGGAAAATCAACCGATCCAGCAGCGATGCGAAGCGCGTCGTGTTCATTGAGAGTGAGGGGCCAAGCCGAAGCGAAATGCCATCCTGCGAGGGCTACCAACCCGAGGGCGGGCACCCAACCCTGGTCGACGGTCAATGTGAGAACTGCCGCAGCAACCAGATAAATCCAACCCGCCGTCCGCCTCCTGATAGGAGAAGGAAATTGAAATGGACTGAGAACTGTGGAATCGAGTTCCTCTTCGATGTCGACAGCGGTTGCCAGATCTCTCTCAATGTAGATCCCGGATCGGTCGATCTTGGGCTGCTCCTCGTCTGTCATATCGCGGGCTCCTCAACCAGGTCTAACAGCTTGGATTGCGCTTCACCCAACGGAACACCCCTCGTATCTGCGTCCTCCCCGTATAGGCGCAGCCCAACTGTGTCATTCTCAACGTCGCTGTCGCCTACGACTATCACCGCTGGATGCTTCTGTGTGATCGACTTTCGAATCTTGTCGCCGACAGTGTCGCCGGATCGGTCAACCTCAACCCGCAATCCGGCCCCACCGAGAATGGCGGCCACTTTGTCGGCGTATTCAAGATGTCTATCGGCCACCGGCACCATGGTGACCTGCACCGGGGCCAACCAGGCAGGCAACGCTCCCGCATAGTGTTCGACAACAACCGCCATAAATCGCTCCAGTGATCCGGCTTTGGCGCAATGGATCATGTAAGGGCGTTCCGCGGTGTTCTCAGCGGTGATGTATTCCAATTCGAAGCGATCGGGCAAGGTGAAGTCGACCTGGATCGTTGAGAGCTGCCACCGCCGCCCGATGGCGTCACGAGCATGAACATCGATCTTTGGACCGTAAAAGGCACCTTCGCCAGGGGCAACTTCATATGGGATCCCCCGGTCCAGGAGGGCCTTTTCAAGAGCGGCCTCGGCAGCTTCCCATCGATCCTCGTTGCCTTCCGGTGCCTTCTCGGGTCGGGTGCTGAGGTCTGCCTCCACGTCGGTGAAACCGAAATCCCGATGCCAGTTGAGGACGAAGTCGAGATGCATCTCCAGTTCATCGGCCAGCTGTTCCTTGGTACAAAAAGTATGCGAGTCGTCCTGAGTGAATCCCCGGGCGCGGAGAAGACCGTGAACGGCTCCGGATAGCTCGTATCGATAGACAGCGCCAAGCTCAGAGAGCCTGATGGGTAGTTCCCGATAGGAGTGCCCCGAATCTTTATAGATGAGGACGTGACCGGGACAGTTCATCGGCTTCACGCGGTATTCCTGGTCATTGTCGAGTTCCAGACCCGGGTACATATTTTCCGCGTAGTAGCCAAGGTGGCCGGAGGTTTCCCAAAGGTCCGCCTTGGCGAGGTGAGGGCTGTAGACGAACTCGAACCCGTACTTGTCGTGCATTGCCCGACTGTGGTCCTCGACCACCTTGCGGAACCGACCTCCCTTGGGATGCCAGACTGCGAGGCCGGAGCCCAATTCGTCGGGGAAACTGAACAGACCCAATTCGGCCCCCAACTTACGATGATCCCTCTTCTCCGCCTCCTCGAGCCGGTTCAGATGATCGTCCAACTCGTTCTGGGATGGCCAGGAAGTCCCATAAATCCTCTGTAACTGGTCACGCTCCTGGTCACCGCGCCAATAGGCACCGGACGTCTTGGTCAACTTGAAAGCGGGGATCCTGCCCGTCGATGGCAGATGGGGACCACGGCAAAGGTCGACGAACCCATTATTCCGATACAGCGTTACGTCTTCGCCGTCAGACACCTCCGAAGAATCCACGTTTGCGATGATTTCCTTCTTGAAGGGATGCTCATCGAAGAGCTCCAGAGCCTGATCGACCGAAGCTGATTCGCGCACAAACGGTTGATCTTCCTTGATGATCTCCCTCATCTTCGCCTCGATGCCCTCGAGGTCTTCGGGCGTAAACGGATTGTCCACCCGGAAGTCGTAGTAAAAGCCGTCTTCGATCGCCGGTCCAATGGCGAAGGTACTACCCGGATAGAGGTCAAGAACCGCTTGTGCCAGGACATGCGCCGAGGAGTGCCTGAGAATATGCAGCCCTTCAGGATCTTTGAGCGTGATGATGCGAATCGGGCCTGATTCGTGGATCGGGGTCGAAAGATCGTAAAGATGACCATTGACAGAAATCGCCACCGCCGCCCGGGCCAATCCAGGCCCGATCGACGACGCGACCTCGTGCCCGGTCACTCCATCCGGGTGCTGGATTGTTTTTTCGTCGGGATAAACAAGGTCTATGGGCACGCTATTTACTCGCTAGCCTGGGGTTCGGCAGGATACCCAGCCCCGAATTAAAATCACATCGAATATCTCAACCATCGAGGGGGAAGAGAATATGAATCCGAAAGAGTTGGCACAAAGCTCCCACCCGGGAGCCACAATTCGCGACATTGCCTCAGGCGCGAATCAGGTGTTCCGGGTCGCAGCCGAGAGCGGGGCTACCACCATCATGAAGGTTTACCCGGTGGCATCGAGAGAACGACGGGAACGGCGGGCCCTTGAGGCTTTAGCGGGGGTCCCTGGGGTTCCAGCCATCATCGATAGCGGGGTTGCCGGCGATCAGGCGTGGATCACGATGAATGATGCGGGTCAATGGAACCTCGCAAATCTTCCCAAAAACCTCGCAGCGATTGAAGCTGCAGGCCAGGTTCTGCGCGGAGTTCATGACGCCGAGGCGGCCATCACCAATCTGGTGACGAGCATCGATGACGAATACGTGAAATCGCACTACCAATCGACAATCACCCGACTGGGGCGATTTCGTCGTCGTTTCCAACTAGAGCAGCGCGTTCTAGACGCGGCCCTCAAGATGACCCCACCCACTGCGTCGAAAGCAGTGACAGCGCACACCCGGCCGACGCCGAACAAGTTCGTCGTCTCCGAGTCGGGAGCGATAACCCTTGTTGACTGGGAGTGGGCCACGCTGGCCCCGCCCGAATGGGACTTATCTCTTTCAGTATGGCGTTTTGCCGCCACGGTAGGTGAGGATGCGGCCGCTGCCTTTCGCAGCGGGTATGGCGCCGAACTCGCCGAGAGCGCCTATCGGCCTTGGGTGGCGTATCACTCAGCAACGATGATGCTCGATGCCGCCGAGGTGCGCGAAGGAAGACTTGGCGATTTGAGTTATCTTGTCGACGATCTCACCGAGGCTGTTCTCGGGACCTGACCCTTCCGAATTTCTGCGTCGGGAAATCCGCGAAATTCGACACTAAGCCCCTTAGCCTTGTCCGTGTAATGGCAAGGAGGACGGCACTTGTTTGAAGCATTGATGGCGGCGACGGCCACCACCGGGCTTTTTGTTTTAGCAAAGGGAAGACGGGGCGAACAACGGTTTGAGGTCAACCCCTCTCTCGTTGTGACACTTCACGACGAGAAGGAGCAAGATCTCCCCTGTCCGTGGTGTTATGGCCCGACAGCGGAGAGTGACACCAGATGCTCGGGGTGCGGTCAGCACTTCGGTTAGCGCAGTAGAATTTCAAGCCTGCGCTCGATGCGATCGGTCACGAATCCGACCGATGAGTAGAGATGCAGCGCGGTCTCGTTGTCAACCGCCGTGTAGACAATCAAATCCGAGCTGCCAGCGTCGCTTAAATAGCCGATCCCGGCATTGGCCAAAACTTTTCCGTGACCCTCGCCGGCGTATTCCGGCCGCACGGCAAGCAAATAGATCTCTCCGACCCCATCTGGATGGACTTTGCACCAGCAAAACCCAACCAGTCGGGAGCCATCTCGTTGCAATCTGAGGCCTTCAGCGTCGAACCAGGGCTGAGCTAGGCGTCGCCTGACGTCACCAGGAGTCCAGTTTCCGTTCTCCGGATGGCCCTCAAATACTGTCCGGATTATGGCCGCCACCTCGTTGAAGTCGCTTTCTTCGTACGGCGAAGTCAGACCTGTCGGCGACGTGCGAATCTGAGTTGACTTCATACGTCGAACTCCGTCGAGAACCCTTCCTCCCTGGGTGGCGAGCGAACTATGCCGATCAATTATCTCTAACCGCGAAAACCCCATTTGCCGAGACACCGTCACCACTTCCGGCCGAAGTTCTGCCCACACGCTGGGGTACCTGGCAGGTGACTCAGCCGCTATCTCGACCAGACCAGTCCCGGCCAATGCCGATGACACCAGGGTTACGACTCCATCGCCCCCATCGTTCACCCACGCCGATGCCTTTCGATCGGAAATGGTAAGGCGGGTGAACTCGCTCAAGAGCGGATCGCTACCACTTATTCCCCACCGCGCGGCCATGAGCAGAACTGCGTCGGGCTTGGCATTCACGGCGATAACGGTAACGAAACGGCGTTCGAACATCTATTGTGTTCACAGTGACCAAGGTAGGACTGGTGCTCGGCGGTGGGGGAATCACCGGTGCGGCATACGAACTCGCGACTTTGATGTCCCTCCGTCTGGCGACAGGGTGGGACCCCGATGATGCCGATGTGGTTGTGGGAACCTCGTCGGGTTCGTTTGTTTCGGCCCTGGTCCGAAACAACGCACTTACCCTCGATAGCCTGGTCCGACCCGGCGACGATCGTGAAGCTGTAGCTGATCGGATCCGACGGCACCTCTACCAGCGAGGTGGGACCCCTGCGATGGGTAGTTGGGTAAAATACGGCATCACCCCGGGCCTTCGTAAACCGGGTCTCACTCTCTTTATGGGCTCCCCCGCCCGATACCAGTCCGACGGTCTTGCCGAATGGGTCGCATCGCAGATAGGCGATGGTCCTGCCGAATCGTGGCCGACGCGGCCGACTGCAATCGTCGCCTATGACATCGAATCGCGGAAGCGGGTGGCCTTTGGGAGTGCAGCTGCCCCAACAGTTGGAATGGCTGATGCGGTTGCGGCCTCAGCGGCAATTCCACTGCTTTTTCGCCCATATCCAATTGATGGCCGACTCTATGTCGACGGTGGTGTGGCATCCGGAACTCACGCCGACCTTGTTCTCGGTCTCAGCGAACCTCTCGATCTGGTGCTCATAGTGGCGCCGATGGCAGCCGAAGCTCAACGTTTACGTGCCAGGTTCCACGAGAAGATGTTTGATCGGGTCGGGAGGCGTACCCTCGACGAAGAGCGCGCCCTCATCCGTTCGGCCTGGCCTAACTGCGACGTCGTCACCCTGACTCCCTCACCTTCTGTGCAAAACGCAATGCGTCCCAACCCCATGGACGCAGACAAGGCGGTGCCCACCTTCATGCGAACGTTGATCTCAATGAAGCGAAAGCTCGCCCAACCGGAAATCTGGTCGGTGCTCTCCGGCCATCTAACGCCGGAGAAGACACGACGTTCGGGCTAAGCGATCTCGTCGTTAGGTCGGGCGAGCCTCGCAATCATCAGGACAAAACCGAAGCCCACCAATGCTGCGGCTAACGACGCCGGAACTTGAGTATCGGGTGATCCCAGGGACGGGCCGTTGACACCCTCCGGCCAGGGCCAGAGGGTTCGCAATGACCCGACCATCAGCCCGATAAGGGCAGCCAGTACCAGATCGTGCGCCCTTTTAAGTGCTACGTAGAGAATCTGTGAGAAAAGGGCGAGTCCGACGATCGCTCCAAGTGCAAAGACTCCCACCGTGCCGAAGTCGCGATCGGTGACCGCCCCGAGGACAGCGTCGTACATACCGATCAATACCAAAATCAACGAACCGGAGATTCCAGGCAGGATCATTGCACAGATGGCCAAAGCACCAGACCCGAAAAAGGCGAGCAGTGACGGAGACACAGTTTCTTCGCCCGAGCCCAATCCCAGACCCACGAAAAGGGCGACGCCGACGAGGAGGATGATCACAAAATGGATCGGTTCAGGTTGGCGAATGAGTTGAAGTGCGACCACAAGCGAACCAACTACTAACCCGAAAAATGCCGCGGCGAGGACAATCGGATTCTCTTCGAGCTGAGAAGAGATGAAATGGGCCAGGGTAAGAACTGCGACCAGAATGCCGGTCAACAAGGTGAGTAAGAAGGCCCACTCCACCTCGGCGAGATGCGATTTGAACGAGTCCCAGTCGCCTTTCATCAGCGAACCGAGAGCGGAACTTCCCGACCGAATACTTTCGATCAAACGCTCATAGATCCCGAGGACTAGTGCGATGGTGCCGCCGGAAACGCCAGGAACCACATCTGCGGCGCCCATCAGGAAACCGGACGCGAATGTCTTTAGTGTGGTCTTGACCATCTGCGGAATGGTACGTGGGCGATGATCACATTCCGAGGCAAGTGGAGATCAGGTCCCTAAAGCGACATTTCCGCCAGATATAACAGCCACTACAAGGGATCCCGGTTCGGGTACAAACCGACCTTGGCGAATTGTCGCTATGCCTACCGTGGCGGCAGGTTCGACCCAGAGGCGGCATTGGTCCCAGAGCCAGCTTTGAGTCTCCTGGATCGTTTGCTCATCGACCAGCAGGGCATCGTCGATCCATCGGTTGGCGAACCATGTGTGGTCACCGATTTGGCGGGCGCCCAACGCCGATGCCGCTGCCCCGCCCACCTCGACTTCGACCGGCGAGCCGTGTTGGCGGGCGCGGTACAGACTGGGACACCCGTCCGACTCGACACCGACCACGCGAACCTTTCCCTGATACCAGCTGGCGATTCCGCCAATCAACCCTCCCCCGCCGACGGGAACCATCACTGTCGAGGCGTCCGGAATCTGGGTAGCTAACTCGACGCCGATGGTCCCCTGTCCGGCCACTACCTCGTGCTGATCAAACGCATGTGCCAGAAATGCCCCTTCGTTTGCTTTGGCGAAGATCTGGCTTGCCTCCAGGGCCTGGTCATAGAAGCCCGGAACCAATTTGAGCGCGGCACCATGAGCCGCAATGGCACCGATCTTCTCGCGTGGCGAAGTCTCGGGGAGAAAGATGGTGGCCGGTATACCAAGTACCTCCGCCGCGTAGGCAATCGCCTTCCCGAAGTTGCCGCCGGAGGCAGCAACCACGCTGCGAGGCGAAACGTTGAGGAGCAAATTGAAGGCCCCTCTCGCCTTGAAGGCCCCTGTCACCTGGAGGTTCTCGAGTTTCAGCGCGAGCGTCCACTCATCGGACAGGGCATGCCCGAGATGAAACACGGGCGTGTAACGGATGTAAGGCGCAATCCGATCGCCAGCGCCCTCGATATCAGCCTGTGTGATCTGTTGAGCCACCATGAGAGCCTATTCGCCGACTTCGAGACTGGAGGTAACCTCGCCTGGATGACGCAGATGTTCCTCGGGCCCTTCCCGATTCGACCGGATACGCCCGGGCCAGGAAACTCGATGCAAAGGATCCTTTGGCATCCTTCAAGCAGCGGTTCGTCGCGAAGACGAAGAGTTGATCTATTTGGATGGAAACTCACTCGGGCGCCAACCGGTGACAACCCGTTCGACTCTAATGGATGTCATCGATACCCAGTGGGGCGATCGACTGATTCGGAGCTGGAACGAGGGTTGGCGGGAGCTTCAACTAGAACTCGGCGACCAACTAGCACCGATAATCGGGGCACAGCCCGGTGAAGTGGTCATCTCAGACGCGACTTCGGTAAATCTCTACCAGTTGGCGGAAAGTGCCGTTCGGGCACGGCCGCAGCGGACCAAGGTCATCACCGATGACCTCAACTTTCCAACAGATATTTATGTTCTAGACGGGATTGCACGCACCCCCAGTCTCGAGTTGGTCGGATAGGAAGCATCCAACCGACCACACCGCGAAACAAAAGAGGGAGGCCGTCAGTCCATCTCGTCCGTCTCGACCGGTTGAGATCGAGTGAACGCCCTAATTGCCAGCGTCACCAGCAGCACAGGCATCACGAGCGTCCAGA
>JBBKXI010000065.1:0-11379 GCA_037969415.1 Acidimicrobiia bacterium
CGCCAACCCCAAGGCGTCGGAACTGGCCGACGGCGATCGGGTTCTGTTCATGATGGCCGAAGACCTCAAATTTCCCGACGCCGAATTCGACGCCATCGTGTCGGTTCATGCCATCGAACACATACCTCCACTCGAAGATGCATTCTCCGAGATGGTCCGGGTACTGAAGCCCGGGGGGAAGGCATTGTTCATTTATCCCGCCGAACCAATCAAGGGCCTCTATGCCATCCCTACGGCCGTAATCCTCCATGGCAACCCGCTCAAGGCCCGCGAAGTCCACTGCCACAAGCTGTCTCCGAAGAAGGTCCGCGCTATGGTCGAACCCCTTGGCCTCACCGAACTCCACAACGAGTTCAACCTCTGGAAATCACCCCAGTTCGTCTCTCTCTTCGAAAAGCCGCGTTCCGACGGATGATGGTGCCAAATGTGGCACTATTCGCGGGGAGAATGGATGACTAGCCACCTGCCGTTTCGTTTCAAGGTAGGTTGGCGCTGTGTTCACGTGTGACGATTGCGGCAAACGGTTCGACCTCCCCAAAACAATCCAGGAAAAGTACCCGGGATGGACACCCCGTCAATGTATCGACTGCCGCAACAAGGGCGGGTCTAGCGATGATAAAACCAATAGTCGAACCCCCTCCAAGAGTAAGAACCGCGATCTCACGACAGCTGAAGTGCTCAGCTCGTTCACCGAGGGACCCGATACCGGCGTGTTCACCGACGGTGCGTCGGAAGGTAATCCCGGGCCGGGAGGATGGGGGGCCGTCTTAGTGGTCGACGGCGAGATAGCCAATGAAGCAATGGGCTCGGACGGTTATACGACCAACAACAAGATGGAGTTGAGTGCCATGATCGCCGGTCTGAAAATGCTCCCTCATGATGCAGACATCGATGTCTACACCGACTCCAAACTCGTGGTCGACACCTTGAACGATTGGGCGAAAAAGTGGCGCGCCAATGGATGGAGAAAGAAATCTGGCCCGGTCGCCAACCTCGAACTGGTCAAGGAAGCGCTCGCCCTCGCTGAGGCCAGGCCGAATGTCAGGATTAAATGGATTCGTGCCCACAGCGGCTATCTCTGGAACGAATACGCCGATTCTCTTGCTACCTCATATCGGAGGAATGAGCATTGACCGATTCCGGTCGTGCTGACAGGGACTATCTAATGACGTGGCGTGAGTACGCCCACGGCTCGCCCCTCTATCGCGAACTGATAGCGATTACTGCCGATTCGCCCGAACTCCTCGACATCATCGGCCGTATTCATCGTCAACCACCTCCGAACGTGTTCCTCGCCGCGATCCATTACCTCCTGATGAAGGCGCCTGCAGTTCCACTCGCAGGCTATTACGAGTCGCTGGTCACTCAGGTCCAACAGGTGAGTGGCGTCTCGGCACCGTTTCGGGATTTTGTTGTCACAAACCAGGACCGGATCGTGGAGATTGCGAATACCCGGTATACGCAGACCAACGAGTGCCGGAGATGTGTTGCTTTATGGCCGGCAGTAATGGCGTCTCCTTTTGAACGATTCCACCTGATTGACGTTGGAACCAGTGCCGGGCTCAACCTGGCCATGGACAAGTATCACTATGACTTCGGGGGTATCGAGTGGGGCCCTCAGTCGCCCGTTATTCTCGATTCCGAGATCCGTGGTGACCCACCACGGTTGAGGGAGGTGCGCATCCTGAGCAGGGTCGGAATCGACCTGAACGTCGTTGACGTATCGGACGAAGATGAGCGCATGTGGTTGGACGCATTGGTCTGGCCGGAACAAACAGAGCGTCGTGCCAGGCTCCAGTCCGCAATCGGGGTCGCCGCCACGATCGCCAGCGACCTTATCGAGGGAGATGTTTTGGAAGTCCTCGGCGGGATTCTCGATAATTTGCCTGCCGGCGACTCGGTTGTGATCGTCAATAGCTTTGTGCTTAACCAGTTCGCCACCGAGGATCGGCGCCATTTGGTCGATCTGATCGGTGCCGCGCGGGAAAGACGACGGATCTTTCGAGTCTCCTTGGAAGCGACTCGGACCGATGACCCGCTGCCGTACCTAGAAATCGGTGAAGGCAGGGATTTGGTGGAACTCGGTACGGCTCATCACCACGGTGATTGGATCGATCTCAGCTACAACCGGTTGTGAGAGGTCACGGAAAGTGACCTGCCGTCGCGTTCTAACCCCGAAAAGTGCCATATATGGCAGGTTGTTCCGTCGGAACGCGTTTTAGGTGCGGCCGTAGACCGGGACGAGGGCGCCGGTCATGACGCCGGATTCCTCGGTGAGGATAAACTCGGCAACGGCGGCGATCTCATCCGGCGTCGGCCAATTGACATAATCTGCGTAGGGCAGCGACTCCCGCGTCGCCGGTGTGTCGATTACCGAAGGCATGATCACGTTCGCTGTGATCTGGGCGTCGGACACTTCGTCGGCGACCGATTTCCCCAATGCGACCACACCCGCCTTGGCAATGTTGAAGGCGCTTTGGCCGGTCGGGAAATCCAACGCAGCACGACTACCCACCAGCACGATTCGACCCCATCCGGTTTCACGAAGGTGGGGAATTGCCGCACGCACGGCATAGAAGGCGGAGCGCAGATTTAGGTCCAGCATCCTCTCGAATCGAACGTCATCTGTCTCCTCGACATCGCGACCGCCGGCCCAACCTCCTACCAGCGCACACAATCCGTGGATCCCGCCCCAGCGGTCGGAGACCTCCGCCATGAACGTTTTGACGGCGTCGGAGTTAGTGGCGTCGAGACGTGTCAATGTCAATTGGTCTTCAGATACGTCGAACTCGTCTTCGAATTTGATCGCCTCCTCGGGAAGCAGGTAGGTCACAGCAAGGCGGTAGTCGCCTCCGATGAGCCTTCGGACCAGAGCGGTCCCGAGTCCGCCGGTGCCACCGGTCAACACGATCGTTTTCTTCACTGACTTCCTTGGTTGATCAATCCCCACTCTAGATTTGTCGGCCGAGCTTTAGCGCCCAACTCCACCAACTATGCGATCTACCCATATCCCGCGTGGGTGACTGAGGGCTGAAGCAAGGTCGTCCGAAGAATCGAGGTCGTGGAGTAAGCCAGTTAGGCACACAATTCTGGGTTGGTTCAATCCGGCAAGGTGCCGGTGGAAACTCGCCGGTCCGTATGAGAATCTCACGAAACCGGGTGACGAGATCGCAGTGGTTCCCCCATCGGAGGATGGTGCCACTACCGCGATGCCCGACTCGACCGATTTGGCCAACTCTTCGATGTCACGGCTCAAGACCAGAGGGAGGTCTCCATGGAGCACCAGCCATTGAAGACCGTTTGAATCTGCCCAATCGACACCGTCTTGGGCTGCTCGGTCGAGACCCGGGCCTGACTCGTCTATCGCCACCAATCCCCTGAGGGCCGCCCAACGGGCAACCTCAGGATCGCCGGTGATAATCGTCGGAAGTAACCCGGCCCCCTCCGCCGCTTCGGTGGTTCGAGCGGCCATTTCGACACCGAGTTCGTAGCGTTGTTTCTCGCTGAGGATTGCACCCAACCTCTCCTTGCCGGACGCAAAGGATCGAATGGGAATCAGAGCTGCGATCGGCACTGGCAGAGGCTAACGGGGAATACCAGCCAGTGTGATTCGTTATTAAATGTATAGCTACCAGGAGTTTTGAAGAGTATGGCGAAGGCCATTTGGAACGGAAAAGTAATTGCCGAGTCTGACACCACCGAAATGGTCGAGGGAAATCACTATTTCCCGGCCGACTCCATAAAGTCTGAATATTTCAATGCGTCACCGGAATCGTCTGTTTGCCCTTGGAAGGGAGTCGCCAGTTACTACGACGTAGTTGTCGATGGCGAAGTAAACAAGGGTGCTGCCTGGTTTTACGCCCAGCCCAAAGACGCTGCGGCAAACATCAAGGATCACGTCGCCTTCTGGAGGGGCGTCCAGGTTACGGCCTAGCCAATCAACTGGCTTGCGAGCAAGCCGGCCACAAGTCCATAAGCGCCAGCAATTAGATCGTCTGCGACTACGCCGACAGCGCCCGAAATGTCCTCAGCCCGGGCGACCCCGGGAAATCGCTTCTTATAGATGTCGGCAAGCCGAAATACAACAAACGCAACTAACGCTGGGCCCCACGACAGTCCGGTTACGGCTAGGAACATACCTGCAGCTTCGTCGATGACGATCCACCCGGCATCGCCCTCGGATTCGACCAACGAACTGATCGACCACAGCGCCGCCAGTGTCACGAGGACGGTGGCAGCTAACTGGTAACCGACTCCCAATTGGCCAATCCAAACGGCGAGGGGAAAAGCGAAAAGTGACCCAACGGTTCCGGATCCAGAGTGAGACCCTCGTATCCGACCCAGAATCAAACCGGTCCCAAACCAGGATGCGAGAACCGTTTTCATTAGTCACAGGGTAGGGCCGAACGATGAGGTCGCCGCATCGTTTACGATTAGAAGATGGAACAGGCAAAGTATATCTGGGATGACGGGGAAATGATTCCCTGGGCTGAGGCCACCGTCCACTTTCTCTCACACACACTTCACTACGGAACCGGGGTCTTCGAGGGCATCCGGGCGTACGAGACCGTTGATGGATCGGCTGTGTTCCGTCTCCAAGAGCACATGGTCAGACTCGAGGCTTCAGCGCGCGCATATGGAATTCCGATGGCCTGGTCGGCTGAAGACCTCAATAAGGCCACCCTTGAGTTGCTCCGCGCCAACGAGTTGACCAACGCCTATATCCGTCCCCTCGTGTTCCACGGCTTGGGCCAATTCGGTCTGAATCCAGCCGGGAGCCGGGTCAGGACGATGATGGCCGCTTTCTCCCTCGGCAGTTACCTTGGCGACGATGGTGTCGCCAACGGGATCCGGGCCAAAGTCAGCTCCTGGCGTCGGATCTCCCACGCCGAATTAATACCGACCGCCAAGGGTGCAGGGGGGTACCTCAACTCGGTCCTGGCCAAGTCCGAGGCGGTGCAATCGGGTTATGACGAGGCCATCATGCTCAACGGCGCCGGACTCGTCTCCGAAGGCAGCGGCATGAACATTTTCCTCGTGATGGGCGACCGGGTGATAACTCCGTCGGTTTCGTCGGGAATCCTCAAGGGGATCACCCGGGACTCCGTTGTCGAGTTGTTGACAGATGATGGCCACATCGTCGCGGAGGAAGAGGTTCCTCGAGGCCTCCTCTATATGGCCGATGAAGTTTTTCTCACCGGGACTGCCGCAGAGGTCACTCCCGTTGTCGAGATCGACGATCGCCTCGTTGGATCCGGGTCGCCTGGGCCGGTCACAGCAAAGGCAAAGGACCTTTTCTCCAAGGCGGCCCGCGGCGAACTCGAGGCCTATCGCCACTGGCTCGAGGTTGTGTAGCGGGTGGGGCAACAACCCAACCTGGAGCTGGTCGAGTCGGACCTACCCCGGAAGGTGGCTGAGCCTGCGCCACCGCAGCGCTGGAGACCCACCAAGGTTGGCCTGATCACCACTCCGGACGAGAAACCCACCGGGGGTTCTTTCGGGAACACCGGACCAGATCCTGGCTGGGCACTGCGACTCTTGTCTGAGTTCGATCTGCTTTCTGACGATCCGAACCTGAAATCGGTTGTAACCGGTCTCACCATGGCGAGGGCAGCGACCCTGGGACGGGCTGCCTTGCTGGGCGACATCGAGGTGGCCCTTATCCTCAGTGGTCAGGACGCCAACTCACCTCAGTGGGTGCTCGATCGCCGGGAACGCTGGTTGGCCGCTGCACCTCACGACAAACGCCCAGGTCAGACAGCCGTAGCAGAGGTGGATCGCGATTTGCTAGTTAGGACTCCCGAGCAGATTCGTTACGTGCTGAATCACTCCGGGCAAGTTTCCAAGTCCGACAACAAAACTTCCTAACTACCGTTTCTCCTTCATGAAGATTGTTCGTATCAAATCAGATGATGATATCGCCTATGGAGTTGCTGACGCCGACGGCGTCGAGGTCTATCGCGGATCGCCTTTTGTCGCCTGGGAGCCCACGGAAAATGTGGTGCCCTGGCCCAAGGTCCAACTGCTCGCTCCGGTGATTCCGACCAAGGTCATATGCGTGGGAAAAAATTACGAGGACCACGCCACCGAAATGGGTGGCGAAATACTCCAGCGTCCGCTGATTTTCATGAAACCGGCCACGGCGGTTGTTGGCCCGGACGGACCGGTCGTCTATCCGCCGTCGAGCAAAGAACTGCATCACGAGGCAGAGTTGGCCGTCGTGATCTCCAAGGTGGCCCGTCACGTAAAAGCGGAAGATGCCTCCCAATACATCCTTGGATACACGGCTGCCAACGACGTCACCGCGCGTGACTTGCAACGTGCCGACGGTCACTGGACCAGGGCAAAGAGCTTCGACACTTTTTGTCCACTGGGCCCTGCCATCGAAACGGAACTCGATCCCCTTGAGCGGCTGGCGATCATCTGCCGGGTGAACGGAGAAGTACGCCAGGCTGGCTTCACCTCCGACATGGTTTTCGGAGTTGGTGCCTTGCTCGAGTTCATCACGGAAATCATGACGCTGCTGCCTGGCGATGTGATCCTCACCGGCACCCCTTCGGGGGTTGCCGCAGTGAATGTCGGCGACACGATGGAGGTTGAGATCGACGGGATCGGAACTCTGACCAATCGGGTCGTCAAGCGATGACAGTCCGGGTACGTATCGCCCCGTCACCAACCGGGAATCTTCATGTAGGGACGGCCCGAGCTGCTTTGTTCAACTGGCTTTACGCCCGGGCCAACGACGGAGTCTTCATCGTCCGTAGCGACGACACCGATATGGAGCGTTCCACGAAAGAATATGAGGATGGGATTCTCGATTCGCTCCGGTGGCTGGGCCTCGACTGGGATGAAGGCGTCGAGGTGGGGGGTCCCCACGGCACCTATCGCCAGTCATCACGTTTCGATCGATATCAGGAAGTGGCCGAGGAGTTGGTCGCAGCCGGGGCCGCCTATTACGACAATCGGTCCACCGAGGAGTTGGAAGCAGCGCGCCAGCGCGCTCAGAAGGAAGGTTTGCACCCCGGCCACTACATCCGTCGCCCCGAGGAAACCGCAACCGAAGGTGTCATCCGACTCTCGATACCCCAGGACGCCTCGATTGTCTTTGAAGACCTGGTGCGTGATGAGGTCAGTTTTGAGCCGCAAGATGTTGACGACTTTGTGATCCTGCGGAGCAATGGTGTGCCCACTTATCACCTCGCTTCGACCGTTGATGATGTCGATTACGGGATCACCCACGTTGCACGAGGTGAGGACCTCCTGCCTTCGACGCCGAAGCACATCGTTTTGACCCGGGCAATGGGAGCGGTCGAGCCGATTTATGCCCATCTGCCGTTGCTGTTCGGAACGGACCGTAAAAAATTGTCGAAGCGCCACGACGCCGCATCGCTGACCGACTATCGGGATGGCGGCTATTTGCCCGACGCAGTATTCAATTATCTCTGCCTCCTTGGCTGGTCGGTCGATGGTGATACCACCATCTTCTCAAGAGATCAGGCGGTGGCCGCCTTCGACCTCGGAGATGTATCCAAGAACCCGGCAACCTTTGACCCTGAGAAGCTGGAATGGATGAACGGCGAGTACATAAGGGCAATGGAACCTGCCCGGTTTGAGTCTCTGGCAATTCCATTTGTCGAGTCAGATCTCGGCCGCGCACTTAATGCCTCCGAAGTCGAGGTCTTCAGGGCGATTTCTCCACTTGTCCAGGAACGGACCAAGTTGCTACCCGAAGTTGGAGGACAAGTTGGATTCCTTTTTTCCGACATTGAAAGCTACGACGATGTTTCCTGGCAAAAGGTGATGACCAAAGACGGGGTGTCTGAAGTGCTGGCCTCCGCAGTGGCTCGACTCGGTGGAGTCGACACCTGGGACGCCGGGACTCTCGACTCCGAGCTGAGGTCGATGCTCGCCGAGATGGAAATCGGGGTCGGAAAAGGCCTGCAACCGATGCGAGTCGCCGTCACCGGATCGTCGGTCAGTCCACCGCTTTTCGAATCTATGGAAGCTCTGGGCAAGGACAAAACCCTTGCACGCCTCGAAAGAGCCCTGAAGCTCGTCTAAGGCCGAATACCGAAGAGTTGGGCTGGAAATTGGGTGAGCGGTATCCTTACCACTCCACCCTGGTCCCGTCGTCCAGGGGCCTAGGACGCCGGCCTTTCAAGCCGGAAACGCCGGTTCGAATCCGGTCGGGACTGCCATTTGTTTCCTGGTGGAGGGGTTCGCTGGCCGCGTCTCAGCTCGTCGGCTTCGTCTTGGGCCGCTCATAGGAGGCGCCAGCTCGTCGCGGTGTTGGCTCTTCGGCTGCTTCGAGGTCAGCCCGCTCGTAGCCGTGACCTAGTTTTACTGGTTACGATCTCAGTCCGAGCTCGCCGCCAGTGCCACTGCGTGGCCGTAGGGTTCAGCGGCGAAGAACTGCAGCTTGAAACCTCCCGCGGCCAGTTCTGACTCCACCTCGCTCTCGACGAAGTGGTGGACGAAATTGGGATCGAGCGAATCTCCCACCTCCAGACGCTCCCTCCTCAATATCCGTCTTGTCAGGTTGCCCACTGCCGCGGCGATCGGGAATTGGGCGTCCCCCAGGCGACGCGTGAAAAAGGAGAGCAGGATCGGTGAATCCGTATCGACCCTGGTTCGAAGCTCACCGAGCAGGTCGATCCGGCTGGCGCGTCCTGGGATTAGGGTATAGGTGCCCCAGCCGATAACCAGTCCATCGAATATCTCTGTGCTTGCTGGGATGGTGTTCCGGGGCGCATAGGCGACTGACGGCTCAAACCCTTCGGCGACGAGCAGGTCGTTGGCCGTGTTCACGAATTCGGGTTGGCACTCCCAGGCCTCGACGCGAAAGGCCAGGCGGCGGAGGGCCAGTACCTCACGTCCGCCACCGGCGCCCATCAGCGCCACGGAACCGCCGTGGGGGAAGTGGGTCTCGATCGCCCTCTGTTCCCATTCGAAGAGGCCCCTCTGGTTGTAGTCCGTCCGGGTGTAGTCGATGGGACTCAATCGCTTTCCGCCACCGCCCACGTAGTACGCGTCGTCAACAGAATCCAGGTCGGATTGCGAGAGGATCCCTAGCCAAAACCCGGTGAAGACCGATTGGATCAGTTTGATGAATCTCGTTTGCTGCACCCGCGACCACAGATATGTGCGGAGGAGCCGGTTGGTCTGTTGTTCAGAACCTTCGGTCCTCATGGCGCGGGAGTATACGCTCGCGAAGTGCGCGAAAGCTTCCACTCCTGGCCGTCAATGCTCGATCGGCTCGGGCCTCGCTAGTCTATCTCGTGTGTTGAACCACGACGACGCTCCCACCGCCCGCAGGCATATCCGGCCGATAGCGCAGTGAGCCAGCCCGCTAATGGGAAGGCTCCCAGCCGAGAGTCTGTATCCAGTCCCACTATCTACGACATCATCCAAGAATCCGGCGGTCGTCGTGAGCTCGCCCGACTTCCGGCACTGATCGGGCGTGCCTTCTCCGTAGTACGGGCTGCTGCACCGAAGCAACTCGCGCTTGCTGGCACCCTTCAGGTCGCGGTGGCCCTCAGCCTGGCAGGACAGCTGTTGGTGGTGCGGTACGTGCTCAATGAGGTTACCGCGGCTGGCGGTCGTCCCGACCTGGCGGAGCTGACGCCGGGCCTGATCGCGTTCGGACTACTCATGGTGGTGGTGGCGGTCGCAACTGTTGCTCAACGCGAGCAGCAGGTCATTCTTGGCGAGCGCGTCCAAAAGCATACGACGGGACGCGTCCTAGACGTCTCGACCAGGGTCGACCTGATCGATTACGACCGGCCTGCGTTCCACGATCGGCTCCAACGGGCGCGCGTCAATGCCAATATCCGGCCGATGCAGATCACCAACGGAGTGCTTGGGCTGTTGGGCGGCGGGGCTGCCGTGGTAGCGGTCGGTGCAACTCTGTTGTGGATAGAACCATTAGTAGTGATCCTCATCGTCGTAGGAGGCACCCCTTCGCTATTTCTTAACCGCCTCTCATCAAAGCTAACGCACGCCTTCTCGGTGCGACAGACACCGAACGATCGAAGGCGCGGTTATCTGTATCAAGTGCTCACTCGCAAGGAAGAGGCGCAGGAGGTGCGGGCCTTTGCCAGTGGTGACTTCCTACGGGCCGAGCACGATCGGCTTTACGACGAGAGGATCGCTGACCTCCGATCGATCGTCCGACGTCGGATGCTGTACGGTGTGGTGGCGGGTGTTCTCGGTGCGGCGGTCACTTTGGCGGCGATCACCATGCTCCTAGTCTTCGCAAGGACCGGACGGGTCACGGTGGGTGACGCCGCGGCAGCCCTGGGCGCGGTGATCCTTCTGGCAGGCCGGATCCGCGGTCTGATGGGGAGTACTGGTTCGCTGTACGAAGGTGCGCTCTTCCTTAAGGACTTCACCGACTTCGTAGACATCGATCCACGGGAGCCGTCGGTGACTCCACGGGCAGCTGTCGGAGAAAATGGTGACGTGCCGTTTGATGAGATCGAGCTCGATGGCGTCAGCTTCACCTATCCGAGTCGGCAAACGCCGAGCCTGACTGACATCTCGTTGTCGATCCGGAAAGGTGAGGTCATCGCCCTCGTCGGAGAGAACGGGTCGGGCAAAACCACTTTGACCAAGTTGATAGCGGGCTTGTATCGCCCCTCTGCGGGAAGGATCAAATGGGATGGCAAAGACGTGGCGGACATCGACCCAGCTGTTGTGCAATCCCACATCACGCTCATCTTTCAGGACTTCGCCCGTTACTTCCTGACCGCCCGCGAGAACGTCGCCGTAAGTCGTTTCAGCGATGTGGAAGATCTGGAGCGAGTTCGCAACGCGGCCCGGCTAGCCGGTGTGGACTCGTTTCTCGAAGAGTTGCCACTCGGCTACGAATCTCTCCTCGGGTCTAGCTTCGTTGGCGGGGTCGACCTCTCGTTGGGTCAGTGGCAACGCATCGCCCTGGCCCGGGCCTATTTCCGGGACGCCCCCATGCTGATCCTGGACGAGCCTACATCCTCGCTTGACCCACGAGGTGAATATGAGGTGTTCCAGCAGGTACGTCGTCTTGCCGAAGGACGTACGGTTGTGCTGGTGTCACATCGGTTCTCGAGTGTACGGGCTGCGGACCGGATCCTCGTCCTCAAGGGTGGCCGGATCATCGAAGATGGCAACCATAAGTCGCTGCTAGCGCAGGAGGGACTCTATTCCGAGCTCTTCCGTCTCCAAGCGGAGGGCTACCGTGGCAGTCCGATCTGAGCGATATCATCGCTCGTCGCGCTCGCCCCAGCCCTTACCGCCGCTGCTATACGACCTTGCAGCGGGCCGGAATGCATCCTCCGCGTCGGTAGATGCACACTTGGTTTCGTTGGCCGGCGAGCACCGTCTGACGGGGCTGCTATGGAC
>JBBKXI010000066.1:0-15692 GCA_037969415.1 Acidimicrobiia bacterium
GGTACTCCCCCCGTTCGGCTTCGCCTTCGGTGGGAGAGTCAGCCTCGGTGGGAGTGCCGGCGTCTGCCTGGCTACAATTGCGGTATGACTCAAGACGGTTCGAATACCCCGGATAGTCCTATCGTAAAACCCCGCATGAGCGAGGCCGACGAGCGCAATTGGGCGATGGCAGCCCACCTGTCAGCGCTCATCGCTTTCATTTCGATTCCTTCACTAGTTGGGCCGCTGGTCGTCTGGCTGATCAAGAAGGACGAGAGTCCTTTCGTTGCAGCCCACGGTGTCGACGCCCTCAATTTCAATATCTCGGTTCTGATCTACACGATCGTCGGATCCCTAGCGATGGCATTCATCGGGCTCGCAACGTTGGGGTTCGGGCTTATACTTGCCATTCCAGCCGTGTTCGTGGCCTTCGTTCTCTGGCTGGTTTTTGTGATTCAGGGAGCAATGGCTGCCTCTCGAGGAGAGCAGTTCAATTACCCCTGGACAATCACTTTTGTGAACTGACCTTTTACGGGACCGACGCGAGGTCCCGCCAAGAGGGTTACATATTGCCCGTTCTGGTATGACCTTCGGCACTCGTTCCTGCCATCACACGGCCTTAGCTTTAACCCCATACATGAAGAGAAAGGTCTTCTAAGTGAGAAAAATAGCTTCCATCGCCTCCATCGTGCTCGGTATCGCGCTCGTAATCGGCGCCATTGGAACGTGGGTGGTCGTCAGCAACACCCTGTCAGATCAAAACATCACAACCACGGAAGATGCCTGCCTACCCGATCGCACGGTAGCCGGGCCGTTTACCGCATATTGCATGGCGAAGGTGATCGAAACGCACACACTTGAGACCACCGGGGGCCTGACCTACGCAGAACTTGACCGGGAGGACCCGGTTCGCGTTGTGGCAATGAACTCCTCGTTCCTGCAGTCGTCCTTGTTCACTTCCGTCCTCGCATTTGGGGTTGCGGCGATGGCTGGCGGTATGGGTCTCCTATTCGTACTGATTGGTCTCGGGATGCGGGATGTGAGCCACATCGCCGAACCGGAGAAAACCTGACAAGACGCAAAGGAGGGAGGGTGCCCCGATCGGTACCCTCCCTTTTTTTGTGTCTTAGAATCCTCCGGCTGTCAGTGCGTTGATGAGCCGCACCGCGACGTTGGCCAATTCTGGATGTTCGCTCTCCCACTTGACTGCCGCCTCGTTGAGCCAATCGAGAGAGTCGTCGTCCGGATCGTCCTTGAATTGATTCAAGCGATCTAGCACCGCCATGGCGTCGGCATCTCCGGAATCGGCCGCCTCGGAGAGTTTTCTTCCTAGTTCTTCAAAATGTTCGTCAGTCATCGAAGTTCATAGTACCCGTGGCCGAAACTGAATCATCCACGAAAATTTCCTATTCGTTTCTGAACCTATAGCTGATAACCTGATGGTTCAATCATGGAGGGGGTCCAATGAAGATTCTTATTACCGGGGCAGCAGGGTTCCTGGGCAGAAATGTCGCCAACCACTTTCTCGAAGAGAAATTCCACGTAACTACGTTCGATCAAACCGATCACTCGATCGATGGTGCCCGACCGATCGTGGGCGACCTTCTGGATGCGGACGGAGTTAATGAGGCGGTCGCTGGCAACGACGCCGTAGTCCACATCGGTGCCATCGGCGACGTCTACCTGGCCGGGGAAAACCCCGGGCTGGCGGCATCAGTGAATGTTGTGGGGTCTGCCAATGTTGCCGATGCGGCGAAAGCATCCGGTGCGAAAGTTGTCTACGCATCGACATGGGAGGTTTACGGGACACCCCAAACCGACATAATTGATGAGAATCACGCCTGCGAGCCCGATCATCCTTACAACATCACCAAGCTTGCTGGTGAGCGGATCCTGTTGGCCGCTGATCATCTTCGAGACGTGCCCGTCGTTGCTCTACGCCTTGGAACTGCCTATGGCCCAGGCCTCCGGCCTAATTCGGTCTTTCGTCTATTCATCGACAAGGCGAGGAAGGGCGAGGCGATCACTATCCAGGGCGATGGCTCCCAATTCCGTCAGTTCACACATGCCGACGACATCGCTCGGGCTTTTGCCCTCGCATGTCGCTCGGATCTACGGGGCGAGGTCTTCAACATCGTCGCGCCCGATCCCATTTCTATAAAGGAGCTCGCCGAGACCGTCATCTCGCGTATCCCGACCGAAGTTACCTTCGGAGAAGCGAGACCAGGAGACGTTCCACCCGCCCACGTATCCGCTGCCAAGGCGAAACGAGACCTGGGTTGGGAAGCCCTGATTCCCTTCGATGAGGGTATGGGCCGACTTATAGACTCCTCCAACCAATAGGTGGCCGACCGCAAGCGCGTCGTAGTCCTGATCAAGGGACTTGGGATTGGCGGTGCCGAGCGACTCATTTCCGAAGCCGGTGAGTTCTGGGATCGCACCCGCTACGACTATCGAGTTGCCTATCTGCTCCCATGGAAAGATCAGCTCGTTGGCGAAATTGAAGACACCGGGATCCCGGTGGCCCAGCTTGGAAACGGTCGAATGGGAGCCACCACATTCCGCGCGGTTCGCGCCTACCTGGCAAAGACCAAGCCCGACATAGTTCACGCCCACCTGCCCAGTACCGGGATAATCGCGCGTCTGATGGCAGGTGCGCCGGTTGTGTACACGGAGCACAACGTGGTGTCGTCATATCGCCAGCCGACAAGATCGCTGAATCGTCTGACCTACGGACGTCAATCCCGGTTGATCGCTGTCTCCGAAGCGGTGGCCGACTCCGTTCTCGGCTATCCCGGCCCTTCCCCTGTGGTCATCCCCAATGGTGTGTCCGTCGCGGTTTCTGAGAGGGACCGAGCTGCGGCGCGTGCCGAACTGGCGATTTCGGACGACACAGTCCTCATATCCCATGTCGGAAATATCAGACCACACAAGGGCCATCAGAACCTGATCGCCGCCGTCCAGGAGGTGGCGAGGTCGACTGGCGACTTCTTGGTCGTTTCGATCGGGGGGGAGAAGAATCCCGGTGACTTCGAGCGCGTGGCTACCGAAGCGCGGGCCGCGGGAATCGACAAAGTATTCCGACACCTTGGACGTCGGGAGGATGCACTGTCTTTTGTCGCAGCATCCGACATTTTCGTGAACCCATCCGATCACGAAGGTCTGCCACTTGCGATTCTCGAGGCGATGAGCCTCGGGGTTCCGGTGGTTGCCACCTCAGTTGGAGGTGTTCCCTCCGTCATCGAGGATGGCAAAAACGGCCAGCTCGTCCCGGCAGGTGATTCGAAAGCGCTTGCCGCCTCCGTGGTCAGTTTGATGAATGATGAGTCTTTGCGTCGTCGCCTCGGAGCCAGGGCAAAGAAGTTTGCCCACGCCAATCACGGGCTCGAGGCAATGATCCGGTCCGTCGAGTCGGTCTACGCAGATTTACTCGCCGACAAATAGGTCGGATGGTTCCTGTTGCAAAGGTTTTGATCGACTTGTGGCGAAACCCATCAGGCAAAGAGAGATAATGGATACGAGAATCACAGAAATGCCAGAAGCCGCAGCCACCCAGGGTTCGAAGAAGTAAGAAGATACGACGACCAGCGTGACAATTGATAACTGAGCGCCGGCCACCATCGCCACGACTCCCGTTGGGCGGTGCCCTTCCATCGCAAGTTGGTCATAGACATGAGACCTATCCCCACCAAATAGCGGCGCCCGGCTCAGAACCCTCCGGAGCAAGGTGACAACGAGATCCACTAGGAAGACTCCTAGAGTCGACCCGGCGACGACCGTGATCGGCAGCCAATCCGAATCAGCAATTGCGGGCTCCCCTCCCAGAGACACTGCAAAAAACGTAAGGCTGACAGCCACGACATATGCTCCGCCGTCTCCAAGGAACACCAGCGCCGGCGGCCAGTTGAGTACCAAGAAACCGGCAATGGCACCAGCAAGTATCAATGGCCCCCAAACGTCGGTTCCGACAATCCGGGCAAGGAACGCGATGCCAATCGCAGAGATGAAGGCAGCCGAGCCAGCAATTCCGTCTGCCCCGTCTAAAAGATTCACAGCGTTGATAGCCACAACCACCGCAGCGACGACCACAACCACAGTGATGACATCGCCCTCGGCGTCGACCGAGAACGTGAGGGCAAGCCCGGCGGCGCCAGCGGCAATCAATCTCAGCGAGGGTGAAATTCCGACGATGTCGTCAACCGCCCCTACTACCAACATCGACAGGGTTATCCCAAACAGCCAGATGTCGAAGATCCCACCGGTCGCCATTGCAACATGAAGACTCAGAAACACCGAGATTCCTCCCACAATCGGAATCTCCTTGGTGTGGTCTTTGAGATCTCCGTCGGGACGGTCGACCAGCCCGACCCATCGGGCTACCGGGCTCAGGCTCCAGACCAAGCCGAGTGAGGCAGCCAGAGCGAGAGCGACGGCCAATGTGTTATCGGGCAAGATCCACCATGCGAGTGCGGAGAAGCCTATCTGAGCTTGAGTAGCTGGTGGTTGATTACGAGTTGCCAACCGAGGGAAGCAAAACGATCTCGGGTTGGAGAGAATCCAGGTTGGTCGAGATGAAAACGTCATTCGCCACAGCAACAATCATGTCGCCAAGACGGGCTTCGCCATGGTCGGTCAACAATCGCAAATACGCGAGACTTTCGCTCAAATGCTTCTCAGTAGGCACCGACTCGCGGGCAACCAGAATCTTGGGATGGGCGCTTGGAACCAAAGGAGCTATCGCAAGCTGTTCACTGAGCCGTTCTCCCGGACGCAATCCGGTGATGACCACATCGATATCCTTGTAGGGAACAAGGCCAGCAAGTCTGATCATGCGATGGGCCAGATCGAGAATTCGCACCGGCTCCCCCATGTCGAGGACAAACACTTCTCCTCCAGTCGACATGCTCGCCGCTTGCATGACCAACTCGACGGCCTCGCCGACGGTCATGAAATAGCGTTCCATGTCTTCATGCGAGACGGTGACCGGCCCACCTTGCTGCACTTGGTGCTTGAAGGTGGGAACCACTGACCCCCGGCTGCCGAGGACATTCCCAAACCGGACAGCGCACCATTTCATATCAGGCAACGAATTCGCCCTCGTCTGCACAATCATCTCGGCCATCCGTTTGGATGCGCCCATCACGCTATGAGGATTGACTGCTTTGTCCGTCGAAATGAGCACAAAAGCCTCGGTGGCATCGCAACGTTCCGCTTCATTGACGACATTGACGGTGCCAACGATGTTGGTCTTGACTGCCTCGTCCGGACATTCCTCGAGTATCGGGACATGCTTGTGTGCGGCGGCATGGAAAACTACCTCAGGTTGGTGATCGTCAAAAATCGCCGAAAGACGAACCGCATCTCTGATGTCTGCCAACTCGAGCACAAGGGCGTCGGGACTGGAAGCTGCGGCTAGCCAATCGACCGAGGAGTCGTGCAAATGGGTCTCGTCATGGTCCAGCGCGACAACGCGACGAGCACCGAAGGCCAGGGCCTGGGCAACGATCTCCGACCCGATCGAACCACCGGCACCTGTGACCAGGACACACCGGCCATTGAGGAACCGACCCACGTCGGTGAGGTCCGTCGCTACCTGAGTTCGAGGCAGAAGGTCAGTCAGCTCCAGGTCACGGATATCGCGAGTTGCACTATTCCCCTCGAGGATCGAATCCATGTTTGGGAGAATCCGGAGCCGTACCTCAACATCCATACAGAGGTCGACGAGTTGACGGCCAAAGGTATCGGCCTCGGGGCAGGCGATGATTATCTGATTGATCTCCTGCTCGGTAACCAGGCGGGGCACGTCTTCGAGGCCCCCCAAAATCGGGTATCCCGCCAGAACGCGAGAACGATCACCATCGCTTGCAACATCGATGAACCCAACCACTCCGATTCCGTGGATCGCCTCAGAGCGATGTCTGGCGACATGGACTGCGTCCGCACCGGTCCCCACCACCAGGGCACGTTCCCGAGTTGACTGAATCAAGTCGATCCGCTGTTTGCTGAACATCCTCGACCAGAAACGAATCGCACCCATTCCAGCGAGACTGAGAATCGCCCCGAGCACAAGGACCGATAGGGGAACCACGGCGGTCGGGGTAATCGTCCACCGATAAAAGCCGGCCAGACCGATAATGGCAATCCCGGCGGACATCGCAGCCGCCACCACCCGGAGTGCCTCCTCAATGCTGGCATACCGCCAAACGTGGCCATAGTTTCCGAAGAAGAGATTGGCACCCAGATGAACCACGATGATGACCGGGAGTGCGAAACCCAACCGGGTCCACCAACTACTAGAGATGGGGTTGGTCGGTTCTAGCGAACGAAGTCCTAACGCAGCGGCATACGCGACGGAAATCAGCCCTGCTTCAATTATTGCAAGAGAGAAGTCGGCCCTGACGGTGCTCAGGCGCCGTGAAATTCGTTTACTGAGACTATTGTCCATTGCAGATTCGTATTTCAAGTTATCGTTGGCGCCCATCATCGCCCCACCCCATTCAGCCCTAATTTTCAGCCCTATTTCCCAGCCCTATTTTGTCTACCGCCACTGAGAGTACTCGTCTGCCCCAGAGAGCACTCAACCCATTGACGGCTAAGAGACACTATCACACACGGAGAGTGGTGGGAAGAAAATATTTCGCGATTCCCAGGAAGCATCCACTCTGCCAATATGGACGAGAAGGAATGTATGCGAATTGCTCACCTGACAACGGTTGATCTCAGCCTGCGCTACCTGATACTCCCCCAGCTCGAGGAGATCGCCAATCTTGGCGGAGACGCCATTGCCATTTCAGCCCCGGGGCCATACGTCGCTGAAATAGAGAAAAGGGGTATCAAACACCTTCCCCTCGCCGACTCAACACGCAGTGTCAACCCGGTAAAAGACTTCAGAACCATGCTGGCGCTCTGGAGAATCCTCCGCACCGAAGAACTCGATGTCCTCCATACCCATACCCCCAAGCCAGGAATCTACGGGCGGATTCTTGGAAGGATCGCAGGCGTACCCGTTGTGGTGAACACCGTCCACGGGCTCTATGCGACCCGGGATGATCGATTCGTGAAGAGATTCCTGGTGTATACGTTGGAGGCTGTCGCATCCCGCTTCTCAGATCGTGAATTGGTACAAAGCCGGGAAGATTTTGAGTTCGTTACCCACCGGAAAATAACCGTTCCCGGCCGCACCATTTTGCTCGGAAATGGAGTCGACCTGAATCGGTTCGCCAGAGGGCGAGTTTCTCGAGAACGCAGACAAGCTCTTCGCGAATCCATTGGGGCCGCACCCGACGACATCGTTGTTGGGTCCGTCGGTCGGCTGGTGGACGAAAAGGGATTTCCAGAGCTATTTGAAGCGGCTGGTTCCCTCCAGCCCAATTGCATCGTCGTTGCCATCGGGCCCGAAGAGCCTGACAAGGACGACGGACTCAGCCACGATGAGCTCGAACGAGCCCGCTCCATCGGTGTGCGCCTTACCGGCATGGTCGACAACGTGGACGAGTGGTATGCCGCCATGGATATTTTCGTGCTCGCCAGCCATCGGGAGGGGTTTCCCCGCGCTGCTATGGAAGCCGCCGCCACCGGACTGCCGGTCATCGCAACCGATATTCGGGGCTGCCGAGAAGTGGTGGACGACGAAGTGAACGGTCTTCTCGTTCCTGTCAATGATCCAGCGTCGCTGGCCACAGCGATCAATCGCCTCGCCTCGTCGGCGGATTTGCGTGACCGGATGAGCCAGGCTGCCACCCGAAAGGCTGCTGCAAAGTTTGATGAAAGAGAAGTTGTGCGGATTGTCATGGCGGCCCAAATCTCAGCCCTGCGCGGAAAGGGGCGATTTGACGACCTAATCGGATCGGATACTTTCGAGATCACCCTGGGGCCAGCGACAGACTCAGATGCTGCAGCGATCGCCAACCTTCATGCCAGCAACATCCGAACCGGATTTCTACCAACCCTCGGTGTCGGTTTTCTGACCAACTTGTACCGGGCAATGATCAATTACCAGCACTCCCATGTCATCGTGGCACGTGATCCCTACGGTCCCGTCGCCTTTGTTTCGGGCGTCGCAGACGTCGGAGATTTCTACAACCACTTCATTCGAACCCGGGGAATCCGTGCGGCTTTTTCCGCGATCGGGCCATTGCTACGACCTCATTCGTGGAAGAAAGTGTGGGAGACCTCGAGATATGACCCCGGCCACCAGGAAACCGAGGTTGAACTACTATCGATGGCAGTCTCGGAGCCATACCAGCGACGCGGACTGGGACGGAGGTTGGTAGACCAACTGCTGGACGAGTTCGAGGAACAAGGGCGTTTCCGGGTGAAAGTTGTCGTTGGATCAGAAAATGCCGCCGCACAGAATCTCTACGGTGCCGCCGGTTTTGAGGAACGAGGGACGATCGAGGTTCACCAGGGTGAGGTGTCCAAAGTCATGGTTTCATCCAGAAAATAAGTCCGGGCGGTCTGCCCGGACTACCTAGATTTGATATTGACAACATCGCGGCCAGATGGCACGCTATCGCAGCGTAAATCGCCTGACTATTTGAGTGGGGACAAGGGCATGGCCAGTACACGTGAAGAAATAGCAAAGTACATCCAGGAAGAATTCGTAAACGATGGCGACGCCGTCGATCTGGAAACTGTCGACCTCCTCGAAGAGGAGATCATCGATTCTCTCGGGATTTTCACACTGGTGAGCTTCATGGAAGAAAAGTTCGGAGTCTCGATCGATCCGACCGACATCAATCTGGATAATTTCCAGAATCTAGACGCAATTACGGCTTTGGTTGACGCAAACAAGTAGCCGAGACCATTACCCGGCCTCCCAGCCTTCAGCCAGCGTCCGACGATCAATCTTCCCCGTTGAAGTCTTGGGAAGCTCATCCACGTATTGCAGCGACTCCGGCACCATGTATTTCGGAACCCTCTCACCGCAAAACTGAAGCAACTCCGATTGATCCACTTCATCTCGTAGCGAGGCAAATGCGATGATCCGGTTAGAAACCATCTCGTCGGGGATCGCAACCGCTACCACCTCTAGGACCGCCGGATGGGCACCCAGCGCCGCTTCGATATCACCCAGCTCAATCCGGTACCCGCGTGACTTGATCTGATTGTCCCGCCTGCCGATGAATCGGTAGTTCCCGTCGGCTTGCTCTTCGACGAGATCGCCTGTCCGGTAAATCAGATCTCCAAGATGGCGGGGGACGGGCGATGGGGTTAGCTTCTTGGCTGTCAAGTCCTTATCACCCCAGTACCCCGCCATCACCGTCGGGCCCCGGACCAATAACTCCCCGACCTGGCCAATTTCAACGAGATTGTCTGTTTCATCGACCACGAAAGTCTCGACTCCGCCGATCGCCCGGCCTATCGAAATTGTCGCACCGTCCTCGTCGGGAGGGTCTGACAGAGTGAACCCGGTACAAACGTTGGTCTCCGTGGGCCCGTAGAGATTTGCAAAGGTGACGTGGGGGATCCGGTTCATCAGCCGTGACAGATACTTGGTCGGAAATACCTCTCCGGCAAACAAGAGAGTGCGCAGGGTTGGGAGATCATTCTGCTCAAGCCCACCCATCTCAATAAGCATTGTCAGAATCGACGGCACCGAGTACCAGACGGTGATGCCCCGAGATTCAATGAACTTCTTGACCTCAACTGGAAGCAGCGAAACCGATTTGGGAACGAGATAGACCGGAGCACCGGCAACAACTGCGGCGTACAGGTCGAAGGTCGACAGGTCGAAGTGGAGCGGTGCGTGACTTGAAAGTCGATCGCTCGAATCGACCCCAAATTCATTAACCGCCCACTCAACAAATCCCAGGCAATTAGCGTGGGTGAGCATTACTCCTTTGGGGTTTCCGGTTGATCCTGAGGTATAGAGGATGTAGGCGAGGTCCTGGGAGATGACGCGGGGCAAGTCTGGTCGACCTGCATCGTCGATCCAGCTCCGTCCGTGGACCGCTGGCCCATCCTCGTTCGAATCTGTTTCGCCGTCCATGCATAACACGTGTCCGACACCGACCGCAGCGAAAGCTGGCCACATCGCGCGTTTCGCCTTGACACTGATCAAGTGCGAGATGCCGCAGTTACCTGCGATATAGGCAGCTCTAGTTTCCCGAGACGACGGATCGATCGGAACATATGCAGCGCCAGCTTTCATCACCCCGTAAATTGCGACCACAGCGTCGATCGACTTCGGAAGGAATAACCCAACTCGATCACCAACTCCAACGCCGAGATCCAGCAATCTGCTGGCGACGAGGTCAGATCTCTCGTGGAGTTCTGAATATGTCAGCTCATGGTCCCGGTCGACCACGGCCGTTGCGTCGGGTGTCCTTTCGGCCGCACTTTGAAGATACGCGTGAATGAGTGACGCCATTACAGTCCCAGGTGTCGTGCGATGACGTTTTTTTGAATTTCTGAGGTACCGGAATAGATCCGCGCCGCAAGGGCGTCGCGGACATCGCGTTCAACCCCGGACTCTTTCATATAACCGGCCCCTCCGTGTATCTGTACGGCATCGAGGCTGCATTGCACCAGGGCCTCACTTATGTAGTACTTCACCGAAGAAGCATCCAGTGCAGTTGCCTTGCCCTGATCCCGGAGCCATGCCGTGCGATAGAGCAACATCCTTGAAGTCTCCAGGCGCACCTTCATGTCAGCGATCTTGTGCGAAACACCCTGGAACTTGCCGATCGGTTCGCCGAACTGAGTGCGAGCCTTTGCGTAATCGATGCACTCTTCCAACTTGCGTTCCATAGTGCCGACGGCTGTAGCAAGAATGCAACTCCTCTCCCATTCAATGGAGTGGTTGAAAATCACCATCCCGGAGCCGACCTTTCCGATGAGGTTCTCGGCGGGTACCACACATTCGTTGAAACTCAGCCCCGACATAGGCGAAGTTCGGAGGCCCATCTTGTCGAAAGTCGACTCGACCGTTAGCCCGGGAGCATCTTTCTCAACGATGAATGCGCACAGACCTGCCCACCCCTTGGAACGGTCGATTGAAGCGAAGACAATTATCAGGTCAGCCACGGGACCGTTAGTCACGAAGGTTTTGGAACCGTTAAGAACAAACTCGTCGCCCCTTGCTTGAGCTGTGGTGGCTAGTGCGTACGCATCAGAGCCGGTGTCCGGTTCCGTTATCGCTTGACCGCTGATAAGCGAGCCGTCAAACAGCCCGGGTAGCCATTTCTCTTTTTGTTGCTCGGTCCCAAAGCGGTCGATCGGGGTGGTGCCGGCCCACATATGGGCGCCGAGGGAAAAAAGAAGCCCGTTGTCCTTTGAGCCATAGCCAAGAGCTTCCATTGCCAACACCGTGGACAGGGCGCCCGCTTCTTGCCCGCCATACTGAGCAGAGAAAGGGAGGCCTTGGATGCCAAACTCCCCGCATTTCTTCCATCCTTCATGATCGAATTCGCCTACGTCGTCGCGACGCGGGAGATCCCGATTTAGCTCTTTCGTTGCGAATTCGACGGCTGCCGCCTTGAAATCAGCTTGCTCTTCGCTCGGTGCGAATTCCAAAGTCTTCCTACTTCCTCTTTAAACCACAAGATATCTATCGTAGTATTCGGTGCTTAGGGTTCAGATCTGAACCCGAGGGGGACAAATTGTGAACGAACAGGGGTATGGGCAGTCCATGACTGATATCAAGAAGAATCCGAGCATCCTCGTCCAGGACTTAGTCAAGACATACGAGCCTACGCCGAGATGGATGCAGGCTTTGGCCAGGAGCAATATCAAGAAGCAGGTGCGCGCAATCCAGGGCATCAGCTTCGAAGTTCACCCAGGAGAAATCTGCGTAGTGCTCGGTCCAAACGGCGCAGGCAAAACCACTACCTTTCGGGTACTCGTTGGCTTAACAACTCCTACAAGCGGGACTGCGTCGGTGATGGGTTACGATTCAGAGCACGAGCCAACCTCGGTTCGCAAGCTCGTCGGTTGGATGCCCGGTAACGAGCGAACCCTGCTGATGCGCCATTCGGTGGAAGAAAATCTTCGCTTCGCCGGGCAACTGCAAGGGCTCGACAAGTCGACCCTGTTACCGGCCATCAGCGAGACCTTGGACCTGGTCGGGCTCGGCGGCTGGGGGAAGAGCACATGCTTCGCTCTTTCCACCGGAATGAAAGCGAGGCTGCAATTGGCAAGGGCCCTTCTCCACAAACCAGATGTCCTAATTCTAGATGAGCCGACGGGCAGCGTAGATCCCGTCGCTTCGCATGAGCTGATCCATTTGATCAGAGATATCGTCAGTGAGATGGAGATCGCCGCCTTAATAAGTTCTCATCGGCTCGAGGAGATAGAGACCCTGCATTCCAGGGTGCTTTTGCTCGATAAAGGCAGGGTCCGTTATGACGGAGACTTGAACGACTTGAAGAGACAATATGCGGGCCCCAGATTGGAAATAGTCTTTAGAACGGTGCAGGCGACATCGGCAGCGACCGATGCCCTAAAAGCGGCCGATGTTGGCACGATTTCTCAGAGCGGAGATAACGGCATCATCTGCGAACTCCAAACTGGAGCGACATCGAGTGGAGTCCTCGGCGTTCTTCATGATCTAACTGACGACGTTGTTTCTCTGAAGGAAACAGAGGCTCCGTTGCAGGCGATTCTGGCCAATGTGTATAGCGACCGAAATGGGGGCGAGGAATGACCCTTCAGAAAGCTCCGAAGGGACCCGGCTGGCGGAGAACCAGCGCCGCATTCTTGCGAGTTGACGTCATCGAGGAGATCAACTACCCGTTGACGTTAGCCATGAGCCTTCTTGGCATCGTTGTCCCACTAATCCCATTCTTCTTTATTAGCGAACTAGTGGGTGGCTCCGAGCAGGTGGGCGGGGACTACCTCACTTTCACCGTTATAGGACTCGCGATGACAGCGGTGATGACCGGTGCGATGTCGGGTTTCGGCACTTCGCTGCAAAATGCGTTTCAGAGGGGGACCATGGAGGTGTTTCTCGTTCAGCCTGTTCCATGGACGACATTGCCTGTAGCGATGAATCAGTGGACGGCTATGTTCGGTGTCCTCTCAGGGGTTCTCATTCTCGTAGTCGGTGCGCTGTTCGGCGCCAACTATGTTTCCTCGGGCCTGCCCGAGACGATTCTCATAGGTGCTCTGGGTATTATTGCCTCGACGGCGATCGGCATCCTTTCGGCCGCTGTCCTTCTTTTGACACTTAAATCTGCTCCTGTCTTGCGTCTGTATTCCTTCGCAGCATCGCTGCTCGCCGGGAGCATCTTCTCGGTGGACCAGCTCCCTCAGTGGGCCCAATACTTAAGTTTCTTGCTCCCTCACACCTATGTGATCAACGCCACCAGGACGGCGTTAATGGAAGACCCTGGAACATTTGTGATGGCACCGCGCACCGCGGTCATCTGGCTCGTGGTCTTCGATGTGGTCTTTCTCACACTGGGATTCTGGGTGTTTCGACGCACACTCGAATACTCACGAAAAATGGGACTTCTGGGTGGTTATTGATCCCTGGAGGGTTTAGACCAGTGTCCGACCTGCCAACGATCCTGTTCGTCGCAGTTCCGGCGCCGATGGGAGGATCGAATCGAAGTCTTGCCACCGTGCTGGCATCTCTCGATGGGAAGGTTAATCGGGTACTCGCTTCCCCTTCGTTTGGCGCCTTTCGAGATGTGGTTGAGGCGAACGGCTTGGCAGAGGAGCTCATCGATCTTCCCCGAAAACCTGGTTCTTACGTCGACAGATGGCTGCGGATCGTCGGTGGGCTAAAAGTCGCGGCATGGGTGCTGAGGAATAGGAGTCGGGTAACCGCGATCCACGCCAATGCCCTCACCGGCCTCAACCTGAGCATTCCAGGTGCCATCCTCAGCAGGCGTCCAGTAGTGGTCTGGGTTCACGATCCGATCGGATCGAAATGGGGGCGTTTCTTTGGTCCGATTATTCGTCGATTGATGCCGGACCTCCGGATCGCCGCCGTTTCGAGAACGGCTGAAGCGGTGGCTGTCGAGAACGGCCTATGCGCCCGGGGAGACGCCGAGATCATTCCAAATCCGATATCGGCCGATGAGGTCCTCGCCACCCGGGTCGCCAGGGACCCCGATGCCCTCACGATCGGGCTCTTGGGCGGTACTTCAGCGAGGAAAGGATTCGACTTGCTTCCCGCAGTAGCAGGTCAACTCCTCGACCAACCCGTCAGATGGAAGTTGTTCATGGCAAGAAAAGCCGACAGTGATTCCGGGTCCGTGTGGGCGAAAATCGACCGGCTCCCTGACGGGCTGGTCTCGAACCCCGGACGACTGACCAATGTCGCCGAGGCCTACGCCCAAACCGACAAGGTGTTCTGCCCATCACGCAACGCGTCATTTTGTCGGGTGGCGGCCGAAGCGATGATGAACGGCCTACCGGTTGTTGCCAGCGACATTCGACCCTTGCAGGACCTGCTCGGCGATGATCAGGCGGGCATTCTGTTCCCAACCGGCAACAGTGATGCTGCAGTCGCCGCAATCAAGGCCCTCGCAAACAACCCTGCGATGAGGGAGCGGATGGGAGAAGAGGGCCGCCTGCGTTCCAAAGACTTCATGCCGGAGGGCATCGCCCGCCAACTAATGAACGTCTACGGGATAGACACCTAGGGGTGAGCGAGCGACTTTGGACGGTCAGTCCCTGGCCCCAAATAATCCCCTCTTCCCCAATTTGCGATTGAGTACAGCGAACAGGCGTTTTGAGTGCCAGGAAACTGTCGCGGTGGCCATCCTCAGCCGTGTACCCATGTTGGGCCCTGCGGAATCCACGGGATAACCAAGATCCTCCAGCAGGCGCCCTGCAATTCCCTCGAATATCGACCGGTCGAAGTCTTTCATTTCGATCGTCCAGTCCCGTAAGCCCGAGGTGACCGGCTTTGCGAGATTGACGAACGCGCCGGGAGTTTTCGAGGCGGCAATGAGTTGGGCTGAACTTTCTTCATAGCTGAGCATCTGTTCGTCATATTCGAGCCCGAGGAAAACACACATGGCACGAGTCACCGACTCTGGATCGGCCACCATCTCCTCATAGCGGACTTCGAGATATCTTCCAGGGCCGAGATAGTCGGCCGCCTGGCGACCTTTCCGAACCCGGCTCACCCAATGATGCGCCGCCTCGGCAGCAGTGTTAGGCCCCCATTCCGGTCGCTCCATATACGAAAGAGCGACAGCACGGCCATCTCGAATGATATGGATGAATCGAGATTCCGGAAATAGTCTGCCCAACAACTTCATGTGGCTGACGGAGCCCGGTGTCTTGTCACCGTAAAGCGATTTCTTCTGTCCCGCGGCGTAGGTTTCGAACACCCTACGCACGGCGTCGGCATAATCTGAGGGGCGCTCCCGGTTCATGGATGCAGCCAGCTGCTTGCGGTCAACGTCCTGGCGAACGAAGTTCGGATCGCTGTATATAGCATTGAGAAAAGGCTCGGTCAGCAGTCCTGAATCGCTTTCAAATCGGTGGCGCTCCCGCGCCAGGGGACCAACAAAGTGCGCCTCGTGGGTTATAGCCAAATCGGGATGAGTGTTGAGGACGTTGCGAACGAGTGTCGTGCCTGAGCGGCCACAACCAACCAGCATCGGGAACACACTATTGGCCATTTCGGCGCCAACCCTTCTTCATCGGGGAGCAGACATTTGGTACGAATCTGCGTACCAACATCAGTCCTCCAAGTTGAAACCGGCCTCCCACGGGACACGCGATTGGCTCAAGCACTTGCGGCCACCGAC
>JBBKXI010000067.1:0-11738 GCA_037969415.1 Acidimicrobiia bacterium
TCCGTAGGCCGAGCGATCTGCATCTTCTCTCCCTCCTTTGGGAGGGAGTACCCGGCGACGGAGGAGCCGGGGGAGGGTGGGGCGTTAGACACCAACGCTGATCAATGCGCGTGATTTCCACCGTCCACCCCCCTCCATGCGACTTCGTCTTTGGAGGGGGAGTCGGAAGATTGAGCCCATCTCGGTTTACTCTTTTGGGAGATGTCCGGGTCGCTCAAATTTCTCGTCGTGTTGGTCGCTGGTGCTCTTCTCGGTGTCGGCGTCTTTGCCGCCTCCGGGTTGAATTCGCCAACCACGACGACTCTGGGACCTATCGCGGTCGAATCCACAACTTCGTCATCGACCACCACGCCTACTTCGAGCACCACATCGACCACTTCCGCGACGACCACAACGGTTCCCAAAGGGTCTCTGCTCATCCATGGAACAGGAGATGTTGCAGTAGACCCTGTCTATATCCCGGCCCTCGCTCAGAAGGGTTACGACTACGCATGGTCCGGACTCGACGGCCTTTTCCAACGCGACGACCTGACGGTTGTCAACCTGGAGTGTGTCCCTAGCGACATCGGAACCAAGCAAGAGCGGGCGTTCAACTTCCGATGTCCAACCAAGGCCCTCGCATCAATCCGGGACAACGGCATCGAGGTCACCAACCTGGCGAATAACCACTCCTCCGACTTCGGGATGGACGCTTTGGTAGATGGTCGCAATCAGATTCTCGACGCCGGTATGAGTCCGGTGGGCACCGGCGCCGATGCCTTTATCGCCGGTGAGCCCGCCATCTTTGAGATCAACGGCTGGAAAGTTGCGGTTCTTGGATTCGGTGGCGTGGCGCCCTACGCCAACATGTACGCGACGACCTCGGCACCCGGCATGAGAAGCGGCGATGACACGCCGTCGATGGTGCGGGCTGTGCAAGCCGCCGACGAACTCGCCGACATCGTGATCGTGAGCATCCATTGGGGGATGGAACTCGACACCAAACCGCGGGCCGATGATATTGCCAGAGCAGCCGCCATGGTCGAAGCCGGCGCCGACATCATCTTTGGGCACCATCAACACCGACTTGGACCTCTGGAATATATCGATGGCAAGCCGGTTTTCTGGGGGCTTGGCAACTTTGTATGGCCCCACAACTCCACAGCTAGTGCGACCACCGCAGTTGCCCGGGTGGTGGTGAATCGGGACGGGTCGATAGAGGCGTGCATGATTGACGCCTTCATAAAGACCCATGGTCGGCCCGTCATCACGGGGGAAGCCGAATGCGGACCGCCGGTATGACTCGAAACGAGCAGGGCAGTTCAAAGCTGCAGGTCGTCGCAATCGGCGGGTTGCTCGTTGGGGGACTGGCATTCAGCTTCTATTTCTTCAACCGCAACGAACCTGTCATTGTTTCGACCGAAACGACGACGTCTTCGGTCGAAACCACCATCCCGTCGACGACCAGTACAACGGGACCGACCACCTCCACGGCACTGACGACCACTACGACCACCATTCCGGAGCGTCAGCCAAATACCGTGCCGGGCCACACAGTTGGCGAGCCATGGGGCACCGTCGCCGGGCTCACCATGTTTCGGGGCAACCCGACCCGCACCTACTACGGCGATGGGGATGTTTCGTCCGAGCCCGAGGTCCTCTGGCGCTATCCAGAATCGCCGATGTGCAGTACTTCGTCGGCAGGTGGAGAGACCAAGGTCTGGTGTGGCTCAGGGTGGACCGGCCAACCGGTCGTCTGGGAGCGGCCCGACGGAGCGACAGAAGTGATTTTTGGTGCCTACGACCGGGCTGTCCACTTTGTCGATGCCGAAACCGGCCAGGATCTTCGTCCCAAGTTCCCTACCGGAGACATCATCAAGGGCTCGGTCACGCTCGATCCAGACGGATATCCGTTGCTCTATTTCGGCTCCCGAGATAACAAGGTCCGAGTGGTTGCCCTCGACCGGGATACCCCCACGTTGCTGTGGTCGATGGATGCCAACGAAGTCAACGGCATTTGGAATAACGACTGGGACTCCAACCCGGTAATCGTCGATGACATCATGTACGAAGGGGGAGAGAACGGATGGTTCTTCGCGGTGGAACTCAACCGTTCATACGACGCTGACGGATTGGTAGCTGTGGCACCTGAGAAGGTCCTGCAGATGGCGGGATACGACGAGGAGCTGCTGTCCAAATCCGGTCGAAATGTCAGCATCGAGTCTTCCGTGGCGGTTTTCGAGCAGAGGGTTTACTTCACTAACTCAGGTGGCCGAATTGTCGGTGTGGACGTCAGCGATGTGCGCAATGGGGTGGCTCCTATCGTTTTCGATTTCTACGCAGGCGGCGACATCGACGCCACACCAGCGATCGACGCCGAAGGAAACCTTTATGTATCCATCGAGTATGAGCCCACCCAGATGGGAGCTGCTGAAAAGTCCCGCAGCCTCGAGGTAGGACAGTTGATCAAACTCAATCCTTATGCCGATGGCGACCCTTTGGTGTGGGGGGTTGACCTCACCGTCCCCGGGACAGCGGACTCCGGTTCATGGGCATCACCTGCCCTCCACAACGGCGTCGTCTACACCAATACCCACCAGGGTGAATTGATCGCCGTCGACGGCGAAACGGGGGAGTTGGTGTGGAGTGATGAGGTCGGATTCCATTCCTGGTCGTCACCATCGGTTGTCGGGGATGTCCTGATCACCGCTACGTGTCTCGGTGATATCCGCGCCTATTCCCTCGACGACCCGCGGAGCCCGGAAAAGCTTTGGTCTGTAGATCTGGGCGGTTCCTGTCTGGAATCAACCCCGGCCATCTGGAACGGACGCATCTATCTCGGATCTCGCGACGGATACTTGCGAGTGCTGGGTTAGACAGCCAGTTTGTTCCAGAGATTCTGCTCGGCGAGGTCGATAACCGTCCAGGCCATCGCCAAGGCACCGTCGTAGATCGCCTTCTCTCCGGCGGGCTGGATGGTGGCGGCTGCGAATTCCGCTTGGTGGTTGACAGCGTCTCCAGAATCGATGTCCAGCATTGGGTGTATCGACGGAACGACCAGCGACACATTGCCCATATCGGTCGACCCGGTCACTGATGGTGGGAGTTCCGCTCCCCGCAGCATCTCACGTCCCAGTACCGCGCTGTTGGCCCCGAAGAGATCGACCATGATCGAGTTGCTCTGCAATTCGGTATAGGTATGGCCATGGTCTTTGACCTCGAGAATGCAGCCGGTGGCGAGAGCGGCGGCTTCAAAACATAGACGAACCTTTTCTGTGAGAACCTCGAGTCGGTCAAGGGTTTGCGACCTCACGTACCAGAGGCTCCTGGTGAAATCGGGAATGATGTTGGGGGCATCGCCGCCGTCGACGATGACGCCGTGGATCTTGTCGGTCGGGAGAATCGCCTGACGGAGAGTGGAAATATTGACATATGCTTGGACCTGGGCATCCAATGCATTGATTCCCTGGTCCGGATACGCCGAAGCGTGGGCCGTTTTACCCCGATAAACCACCTCCCAGTGGGCGACAGCTATCACGTTTGGGTCGACGACGTCTCGCGTCGACGGGTGGATCATCATGGCTGCCGAGACATTCTCAAAGGCACCGGCATTGATGAGGTCGACCTTGCCGCCGTATGCCTCCTCGGCCGGTGTGCCCAGGACGGTGACCCGAACCCCCAGATCTTCGGCGACGGTGGCCAGGGCAACCCCGGCACCGATCGCAGCGGTGGCGATGATGTTGTGGCCACAGGCGTGACCTACCCCCGGCAGCGCATCCATCTCAGCGCAGATCACTACCTCGGGCCCGGACCCAACCGACGCAGCGAAAGCCGTCTCGATTCCATAGGCAGACCTTTCTACTTCGAAACCGTTCTCGACGAGATAATCAGCCAGGATCTTTGACGTTTCCCGTTCTTGATAACCGATTTCCGGGTTCTCATACATCGTTCGAGAAATCTCGACCAAACGGTCCAATTGCTCATCGACAGAAGCGCGGGCTGAATCCTTGTGGGACATGATTCCTCGTGTTGGCTTGGGTGCTTCATATCATGGCTGGTCCATGCCCAAGCTTCTAATTTCTCTTTTGGTCTTACTCGCCGCCTGCTCTCCCGGAACGGTTGCGACTAGCACCACCGATCCAGCGACGACGACAAGTGAAGTGTCATCGTCCGTCTCCTCCACATCGACAACCGCGCCGCCAGACGATTGCCCGGCAGCGCCTTATGAACTGATGACACTGCCGGTGGGTGTCGGCCAGGGGCTCCTTGACCCCGATGAGATCGAACCGGACGTGTGGACGTCGGTAGGGGCGACCAATACGACTCTTTGGGGGCGGACCGACGGGACTGTGGCGATAGCACTCATCCGTGGAACATTGCCCGCTGTCGACTGGCCGGGAGATAAGGGTGAAGTTTTTGTCGACGGCACGCGGGCCGCTGTTGGACCACACACTGACGGCTCCTGGGTTGCCGGTTGGTTCGAACTCCCCGGGGAACGCTGTGATCTATACACGATAGTTTTCTACCCGCCTGTTGCCCCCTCCGAGGTGGAATCTACCCTGGCGGGTATGAACCGCGTCGGCGGCTAGCAGGAGTGTTCTCTCCCTCCGCAGTGCGGAGGGAGTACCCGGCGCCGGAAGGAGCCGGGGGAGGGTGGAGCGTTAAACACCAACACTGATCTGAACGCGTGGTCAAACCGTCCACCCCCGGCCGTTGCTTTTCGCAACGGCCTCCCCCTCCATCGCTTTCGCTCTGGAGGGGGAGAACCTGTCCGTGGCTGGGGCTATTTCAGGACTGTTGTTGTCCCGATGCTTCCTTGAACATCTCGCCTATTGCCGCCACGCTTCCCAGGACACCTGAGGTGTCAAGAGGCAGGAAGATCTTGGTCGCCTGGCCATCGGCCACTCCCTGGAGTGCCTCGAGGTAGCGAATCGCAATCAGATCGGGTGTGGGGTTTCCGTTGTGGATGGCCGCAAATACTCGTTCGATTGCCTGACCTTCACCTTCGGCCACGGTGAGCTTCTGGTACTTCTCAGCCTCGGCGACCTGCTTGATCGCCTCAGCCTGACCGGTGGCTTCGAGAACCTGGGATTCCTTCACACCTTCGGCCTTGAGAATCGCCGCTCGCTTGAGACCTTCGGCCTCGGTAACGGCAGCACGACGATCGCGTTCTGCCTTCATCTGACGATGCATGGCGTCGGTTACGTCTACAGGTGGTTCGATTCGCTGGATTTCGACCCGGACCACTCGAACACCCCACTTGTCGGTGGCATCGTCGAGGATCTGACGCAATTTTCCGTTGATCAGCTCACGTGACGTGAGGGCCGAATCGAGGTCGAGGTCACCAATGACGTTCCTCAGGTTGGTTTGTGCCAACTTGGTGACCGCCAGGATGAAATTTCCAACGTTGTATTGGAGTTTCACCGGGTCGGTGGCCTCGTAGTAGATGACGGCATCAACGGTGACTACCACGTTGTCCTTGGTGATGACCTCCTGTGGAGGAACGTCGATCACCTGCTCACGCATGTCTACCTTGGTCAACCTTTTGACGAATGGCAGAACCCAGCGGAGACCGGAATCGACCGTTCTCTGGTATCTACCCAGAAACTCGATCAGACCCTTTTCGAATGGGCGCACCACTCGAAATCCGGCCGCTGCAACGAGGATCAGCCCTAGCGCCAGGATGGCGAAGAGAATGATTACTGCTTCCATATTGTTTTTTCCCTTTCTTTCGTTCTCTAAATCTTCAACTGTTCTCGAGGGGTTCGACTACAAATCTCGTGCCCCGGACTTCGGTGACCACGATCTGCGTTCCCTCTCTGATCGGCTGGTGGGCCATCGCTCGCCACTCCTCCTGCCCAACTTTCACCATTCCCTGGCCCGTGGCCGGGTTGATGTCCTCAAGGACGATTCCTAGTGACGTGATCCACCTGTTGGCACCCAGCACCGGCTGGTCGCCCTCATCCTGGCGTTCGATAAACTTGCGGAGGTAAGCCATTGCGAATAGCGAAACTCCGAAGAACACCAACCACTGGGCGACAACCGCGGTGCCGAGCCAGGCCAGCACTGCCGCAGCCGCGGCGCCAATAGCGAAGGGGAGCAGGAAGAATCCTGCGGTGAAGATCTCACCAACACCCATCACCAGGGCAAAGATGGTCCATAGCCATTTCCAAACTTCATTGTCCACTTCGTTACCTCCTTGTCCGCCGAATATCGCTGCTGCGACAATCGACAGAGTTCCTATTCCGTACAGATACAAATCTCTTTTGTTGGCCCGATCCCTGGTTGTCTTTCCGGAGCGAAATTCTTCCCAACTGGCGGTGTTGCGGGAACCCCTCGACGCCTTCGCCCAGCTTTCGGCAAACTCGCCCGGATCGGCACCAACCACATCAGCCACGGTTCTGCCATCTGCCGCGGCGTCAGCCAAGTGCTGCGCTAGTTCTCCTCGCATTTCCGCCACCGCGTCCTTAGGGATGCCTGCCTCAAGCCAATAGCGCTCGATCTCACTGATTGTCAGGCCAAGATCACTCATTGCTTTCTCCATTGAGGACACTATCCACCGAGGAGCGGAATGCGCTCCAGTCTGCTCTCCACTGCGCCAATGTCTTTTCCCCCTCCTTTGACATCCGGTAGTACTTCCGTGCCGGGCCCTCCGAACTCTGGACCAGATATCCTTCGATGACACCCTGCTTTTGGAGCCGCGACAGAAGCGGATAGATCGATCCTTCACTTGCCAAATCAAGACCCCGGCGCCTTAGCTTGGCGACCATCTCGTAACCGTAGGAGGGCTCTTCATCGATGATCGACATGAGACACATGTCGAGCACTCCGTGAAGTAGCTGTGTCCTCCGGTCCGGTTTGGCTGACCGGTGTCCGGTACTTTTAGGTACCATGCGCCACAGGATACCTTACGGTGCAGGATTGTCAAATTGATTGCGGAGGGCGTTTTCCCAACTTTGCCCTTCTGTATCGTTGCCGATATGGGCATCGAACTCTTTTACAGCCAGTGGCCGCAATACAACCGGAGGATCGTCGAAGTGATTGCGCAGATGTCGCCACAGCAGTTGGGAGTCCGACCTTCGCCCGACGGTTGGCCGGTGTGGGCGACTGTCGGCCATATGGCCGGAGTCAGGGTCTACTGGCTATGTATCGTTGTTGGGGAATCCGGGGCCTCGACCACACCGTTCGAAGGTCCGGAGTTTCAGGGCTGGGAGGACAATCTCGACAGGCCCCGTACGTCCGACGAACTCATTAGTGCCATGGATTCAACGTTGGGGATCGTGCAGAGATGTCTCGACGACTGGAACATTGCATCTCTTGAAGAGACCATTAGTCGCACATTTGCAGGGGCGGTCCAGGAGCACACCCGAGGGTCGATTCTGCAGCGTCTCTTCAGCCATGACGCCTATCACGCGGGTGAACTCTCCCAGACTCTGGGTATCCACGAGCTTCCCCAGATTGATTTGTGGCGATCAGAATGAGCCCGCCCTGAGTAGGCCAATATCGACGCCAGCAAGATCAATTCCGGGTGTTGTCTCGGATTTCGGTGAGAAGAACGACTTCTTCGGATGGGCCGATTGCTTCGGCGTTGGCCTTCATTCGGTTGTACGCCTTCACCGCGAGGAACATGACGAATCCAACGATGACAAAGTTGATCACGGCCACCAGGAAAGCGCCAAGCCCGATCCCGCCCGGGGCCCACGCGGCGAGACTGTCGACGCTGAAGATCTTGGCTATCAACGGGGTGACGATGTCCTCACTCAGACTGGTAACCACCGCTGCGAACGCAAGGCCCATCACGAACGCCACAGCAATCTCGACCAGATTGCCTTTGTTGATGAACTCCTTGAATTCCCGAATCATTTGGTGCTCCCCGTTTCCGCAAAAGAATGACTCTAGGGCGTGCTGGGATCGGCTTGCGAGTTTCGGTCAAACTTGATAAACTAAGACTCAAGTTTTCTACCAATTGAGGACATCACGTTGAATCCTGAAAAGCTCACCGCGCGGACCAGAGAAGCGTTGTTGAACGCCACTCAGTCGGCCCGCGACCACAACCACAGTTCGGTTCTCCCAGCCCATCTCGGGTTGGCGCTACTCGCGCAACAGCAGGGGATCGTTTACCCGAGCCTCGATCGTCTCGGTGTAAATCCTGTCGAGTTGCGACGACGTCTCGAGGCCGTCCTCGATGCTGAGCCAAACGCCTTTGGTGACGTTGAGGTGGGAGGGTCAGCACAGTTCAGTCGCGCTCTCGATCGTGCCGACCGGCACCGCCAGCAGATGTCAGACGACTATCTGTCGGTCGAGCATCTCCTTCTCGCACTGTCAGAGGATGACGGTCCAACGGGGCAGGTCTTCCGTGAGTTGGGTCTGGACCTCGCGGCCCTGACTGAGGCGGTAACTTCGGTGCGAGGCTCGCATCGGGTCACCTCCGAAGACCCGGAGTCGACCCTCAATGCTCTGGAGCAGTATGGCCGCGACCTCACCGCCGACGCACGCCAGGGCAAGCTCGACCCCGTTATCGGACGCGACGACGAGATCCGCCGTGTGATCCAGGTTCTATCCCGCCGAACCAAGAACAACCCTGTCCTCATCGGTGAGCCGGGAGTAGGCAAGACGGCCATCGTTGAAGGTCTGGCCAGACGGATTGCCGACGGCGACGTGCCCGAAGGGTTGAAGAGCAAGCGGATCGTTTCACTCGACCTGGCCTCCATGGTCGCCGGTGCGAAGTATCGCGGCGAGTTTGAAGAGCGCCTCAAGGCGGTGCTCGAAGAAATAAAGAATTCCAGCGGTGAGATCATCACATTCCTGGATGAACTCCACACCCTGGTCGGTGCCGGGGCCGCCGAAGGGGCGATGGACGCCTCCAACATGCTCAAGCCGATGCTCGCCCGCGGGGAACTCCGACTCATTGGAGCGACCACCCTTGACGAGTATCGAAAACACATCGAGAAAGACGCTGCCCTGGAGCGGCGCTTCCAACCTGTCCTCACGGAGCCTCCTTCAGTTGAGGAAACGATCGGCATCCTCAGGGGTCTCAAAGAGCGCTACGAAGTGCATCACGGCGTCCGGATCACCGACAGCGCCCTCGTCGCTGCGGCAGTGCTCTCCGACCGCTACATCCCGGCACGATTCCTACCCGACAAGGCCATCGACCTGATCGACGAGTCGGCGTCGCGTCTCCGCATTGAGATCGATTCGATGCCTGAGGAGATCGATGAGCTCACCAGGAGAAGAATCCAACTCGAGATCGAGCGTGAGGCGCTGAAGAAGGAGTCCGATCCGCTTTCCGTCGAGCGTCTCAATGGGGTCGAGCAGGAGATCGCGGATCTATCAGAGGAAATAAACGCGCTGACCGCTCGGTGGAATCTGGAGAAAGAGGCAATTTCGACAATCCGTGGCCTGAAGGCAAAGATCGAAGACGCCCGCTATGAGGCAGAACGTGCGGAACGATCCGGTGATCTCGGCAAAGCGGCCGAACTACGGTACGGGACCATCACCGGACTGGAGTCTCAGCTCGACGCTGCTGAGATCGAGCTCGCCGACCTGCACAAGGCCGGATCGATGCTTTCAGAGGAAGTGACTGATCAGGATGTGGCCGAGGTCGTCGGTAGGTGGACCGGGATTCCCGTTTCGAAGCTCATGGAGGGTGAAACCGAAAAGTTGGTGCACCTTGAAGAGCATCTCCACCAGCGTGTAGTGGGCCAGGCGCCAGCGGTATCGACTGTGGCTAACGCCGTGAGACGAAGCCGCGCTGGTCTCTCCGATCCCAACCGCCCCGTCGGATCGTTCCTATTTCTAGGTCCGACGGGAGTCGGAAAGACGGAGCTAGCTCAGGCCCTGGCCGGGTTCATGTTTGATGACGACCGGGCGATGGTTCGAATCGACATGTCCGAGTACATGGAGAAGCATTCGGTGAGCAGGCTGATCGGCGCACCACCTGGATATGTCGGCTACGACGAGGGCGGCCAACTCACGGAGGCCGTTCGTCGACGTCCGTATTCGGTGGTTCTGCTCGATGAGATTGAAAAGGCAAATCCCGATGTGTTCAACGTCTTGCTCCAGTTGCTCGACGACGGGCGGCTCACCGATGGGCAGGGGAGAACCGTCGATTTCACCAATGTCGTATTGATAATGACGTCAAACCTCGGATCTGAGTTCATAGACCCCGATTTGCCCGCCGAGACCGTGCGTGATCGGGTCCTGCAAGCAGTCAGAAGCCACTTTCGCCCGGAATTCCTCAACCGCATCGATGACATCGTGGTGTTTGACCGTTTGAGCCGTGAGGATCTGCGCGAGATTGTGGAAATTCAGCTGGAAACGTTGAAGCACCGACTCGGCGAGCGACGCATTGAGGCGACGTTTCACGATGATGCCCTCGACCTCCTCGCTGAGCGAGGTTATGACCCGGTTTATGGGGCCCGTCCCCTGAAGCGCCTGATTCAGACCGATGTGGCCGACAAACTGGCCCGCGGGCTTCTCGACGGCACCTTCATCGAGGGTCAAAGCATCAAAATAGCCGTCAAGGACGGGGATTTGGACTTCAGCTAGAGAAGCTTGCCGCCGATTTTGAACTATCGGTGTCAGACTGATCGGTTCAAATGAGCGGACTCTTTTATCGGTACATGGTGCTGTTTGCCGCCGTGGCAATGACCGGTGTCACTGCCTTCAATGTGACACCGAATAACTCCGCGACGACTCAATCTCCGGTGCGGAGCCCGTCTTTGGCAACGGCATCGATAACCCGACCGGTTGCGTCACCCCGACCGCCTTTCATACCAGGTGTAGGGGTACAGAACTTGCATCTCGTCGACCGGCGGGAGTTTGCCGTGGCGACGTCTGTCATCGAGCCCGCAGTCAAGACTGCAACTCTGCTGTTCGGAGGAGACATCCTGGTTCACAATGGTGTGCGTCTTAGCGCTTCCACAGGCGCAACCGAGTTTGACTTCAAGCCGATGTTCAATGCCATCAAACCGGTGGTGTCCTCGGCCGATCTGGCGATATGTCACCTTGAGGTGCCGCTTACTTCCACCAACGCCGACCTTTCTTCCTACCCCAAGTTCAACGCTCCACACGAGCTTGCCGAAGGGATTGCTGATGCCGGGTTCGATGGGTGCTCGACGGCATCGAATCATTCGGTGGACAAAGGGGAGGCGGGTCTGGTCGATACTCTGGACATTCTCGACGCTGCCGGTCTAAAACACGCTGGTACCGCACGTTCTCCTGAGGAGGCGGCGTCGGCCACCATTTACGACCTCGGCAACCTCACCGTCGCCCATATTGCCGGGACTTATTGGCTAAATGGATTGAGTACCCCTCCGGACAAAGAGTGGATGGCGCAACGCCTGGACATCGACACGCTACTTGAGATGGCCGGCCAGGCACGTTGGGCGGGGGCCGACCTCGTGGTTCTCAGCGTCCACTGCTGCACCGAATACCGGACAAACCCAACAGACGCCCAGGTCGCGATCTTCAAGCGACTCATCGAGTCACCATGGGTCGATCTGGTGGTGGGCCATCACAGCCATGTGGTTGGCCCCGTGGACAAGATCGACGACGAGTATGTGGTGTATGGCCTGGGGAATCTCCTTTCGGGCCAACTGCACACTGTTGCTACCAGCGAGGCGTTTCTGGCGGTGGCGACTGCGCAGTGGGCAGATGGGAGATGGAGTGTTGTCGACATCGATGCCGTGCCGACCGTCGTGGAGCGAAGCACATATCACGTGGTCAGAGCGGAACAGGACGGTGGCTCCTTCTCGAGG
>JBBKXI010000068.1:0-5586 GCA_037969415.1 Acidimicrobiia bacterium
TCCTCCCAGTGGCGCTCAAGCTTCTTCTTATCACGCAGTGTGTCCATCGGTTGCCAAAACCCCTCATGTTTGAAGGCCATGAGCTCACCGTCGGCGGCGAGTCGTTGCAACGGTGCGGACTCGAACATTGTGGCATCCCCGTCGATGTAGCCGGCGACGGCGGGTTCCAGGACGAAAAAGGCACCGTTGATCCAGCCTTCAGCGGTCTGTGGCTTTTCGTCGAAACTGACGACCTGATCGTCGACCATTTCGAGATGGCCGAAGCGGGCAGGGGGTCGAACAGCAGTCAACGTTGCGATCTTCCCGTGGGATTTATGGAACTTGAGCAAAGCGTCCAGATCGACAGTTGATACACCGTCACCATACGTGATCATGAAGGTTCCATCACCCATATGAGGCATGAGCTGCTTGATCCGACCGCCTGTCCCTGATTCGATGCCGGTCTCGATCAGCGAAACGTCCCATTTTGGTATGTTCGACGCCGCCCCCTCAACCCGGCGCTCTCCAAGCTGAAGATGAAGATCGCCGGCAAGTGCTGAGTAGTCGACGAACCAACGTTTGATGTAATCGGCTTTATACCCGAGGGCCACCGCAAACTCACTGAACCCGAAGTGGTAGTAGTAACGCATGATGTGCCACATGATCGGTTTGCCCCCGATCTCGACCATCGGCTTCGGAATTCGTTCAGTTTCCTCGGCTATCCGAGTTCCGAATCCTCCAGCGAGAATGCCGACTTTCATTGGTGTTCCCGTCTTTAACGTTGACATCCCCTGACCAAACCCATTACACCACATAATGGACGGGGGGAAGAAAGACTGGAAGCGAAGATGAGGTCTAGGTTGACGCCCGCGGTCGGAGCCGCCAGATAACAATGGCAACCACCATCGAAACTGCAGCGGCTACCAGGGTCACCGGTTTGGCCCAGCTGCGATCAACGGCGAGTTCGCCCTCCAGCGAAGACATCACCTTCCACTCGAGTTCTCGTGGAGCGGTGTTGGTCTCATCAGCCATCGCTTTCAGGTGGCGACCGGTACGCGTCATCGCCGCTAACCGCGCCTGGCACCGAAGGCATGAATCGGTATGAGTCCGAAGGGGCCAGATAACTGTCGACTCCTCGACAGCGCTGTTGGCCACAAAGGGTGCGGCTACTTCACAAATCACAGCCAATTCATTCCTCCAACATCCGCGCCAGGCGTGACCGTGCCCGATGCAGCCGAACTTTCGCTGCGGTAACCGTTATTCCTGCCGATTCGGCGATTTCGGCGTGAGACCAGCCGTAGACGTCCTTCATCACGACGATCTGTCGTTGCGACTCAGGCAAACTGTCGAGCGCCGACCGCAACCTATCCCGAAGCTCAGCTATCTCACCAGCAAACTCCGGGTCGCGGACGTCCACGGGTGCGGCAAGCTCGCCGATCTCATCCAGAGGGGTCCCGAGGTGGCGCTTCGCCCGCCTCTTGTGAGTCCACGCCGTATTCACGGTGATCCGGTGCAGCCAGGTGGACAACTGTGCGTCACCCCGAAAATTGGGCAGGGCCTTCCACGCCCGAATCAGCGTTTCTTGGGCAACATCGCCGGCCAGATGCGGGTCTCCGACCAACCTTCTTGCCAGGGTGTAAACCATGTCGCTGTGCTCCCGGACCAGGGCGGCAAAAGCGGCACGGTCACCACTCTGCGCTCTGGCTATCAAATCCTGCTCTTTGGTTGGTTCGACCGGTCTCGGGTCCATGTGGTTACTGCCCGGAAAGGACGATTTGGGCTGTAAGAAACTGAGTATCTCCAGCAGCGATCACGACTGACACTTTCCCGTCCGCCTCTTCTGAAGCCAGCGTGACAGGCAATCCCGGATAGAGCGGATTTCGAAACCGAATCCGTGCCGATTCGAAAGGTCGATTCCGGCTGATATCAGCGGCGGCGAAGTCAAGCGCCCATGCAGCTTGTAGAAGACCGTGGACCACCACGCCTTCGAGGCCAGCAGAAACGGCAGTGTCGTGATCCCAGTGAATCGGATTCCAATCCCGTGTCGCCGCGGCATACTTCACGAGATCGGAGCGAGACGCTGACAGCTGGCTTGGACCTGGGTTGCCCCGATCATTAGGATCCTCGATTGGAGTGTCGCTCCCACCCACTAAACCCTGGGCGGATTGTGACACTAGGAATAGCGAGGTTCCTCCAGCTACTTCATCGCTTCCGTCACTAATCGTCAATTCAAAGCTAACAAAATATGATCCGCCCCGTTCTCGGATCCGAGTGACCGCACCGGAAACCAGCAAATCCTGCTCGACGGCCAAGGGGCGCAACCACCTAAAGGTCTGTTCGCCATGAATCACCGAGTAGCCATCGAGCTTGGATAGAAGGTCTGGTGCGACGACGAAAAGTGCCGAAGCAAGATATCCCGGTGGTGCGAATCCAACCCATCGCTCGGCATCGCCGCCCGTCGCCAGTAAGAATTCGTTGACTTTCTCCTTGCACACTCGCATCGGGTGTGGTCCAAAGGTCACGCCTTCCAGGGCTGATAGTTCCATGTGTCAAACAGGGTACCCCGTGTACGTCCGACTTTGAGATCGCGAAAAATGGGACTGATCCCTCCGTTTAGCGATCATCGACCGCTGGTAGTGTCGGAAACCACATTCCAAGGGAGGAATAAATATGTCGCGAATGCGACGAATGCTCCTGCTCGGAACAGCATTAGCCCTTGCGCTCAGCATGGCGCCCGCTGCTCTGGCAGGTCCTAACTCGTGTGATACGAGAGTAAACAACACAATCGCCAAGCTATTGCAATGTACCGGTGGTGACGGTGCAAGAGTCCACCAGGCAGCCCTGCAGGCAATCGCCGACGACAACAACGGGATCCGAACCTCGGGAACACCCGGGTACGACGCATCCGTTGACTACGTGGCGGAGACGATGGAAGCGGCCGGTTACGACGTCACGGTCCAGCCTTTTGAGTTCCAGACCTTCATTACGCTGTCACCGACCGTGCTGGAACAGGTTGCCCCGGTTCCTGGCCCGATCGCGACCAACATCATGTCCTATTCGGGAAGCGGTGATGTAACCGCAGCCGTTACTGCCCTTCCGGCACCGCCGGCTGACCCCACCCCCGGGTGCGAAGCCGCCGACTTTGCCGGTTTTCCTTCCGGGAACATTGCGCTGGTCAGCCGTGGAGCATGCGCCTTTGCGCTCAAAGCGACCAATGCGGAAGCCGCTGGCGCAGTGGGTGTTGTGATCTACAACAACATACCCGGAACGCTTAATGGCACATTGGGGAATGGTTTCACTCTCGACATCCCCGTTACGTCAGTGACGATAGATGTTGGTCAAGAACTGGCCGCGACAACTGGGCTTGTGCTTCGGCTCAAGACCGACACCTTCCGCGGCATCGCCACTACCTACAACGTGATTGCTGAAAAAGTCGGCAAGAACGCTAACAACGTAGTGATGACTGGAGCCCACCTTGACAGCGTCAACGCCGGTCCTGGTATCCAGGACAACGGTTCTGGCTCGGCTGCGTTGCTCGAAGTAGCACAGAAGATGGCCAAGGTGACTCCCCAGAACACCATACGCTTCGCATGGTGGGGCGCAGAGGAATCCGGACTCGTCGGTTCAACCTATTACGTCAACAACCTGAGTGAGGATGAGCTCAACGAGATTGCCTTGTACCTGAACTTCGACATGATCGGTTCGCCGAACCATGTCTTCTTCATCTACGACGGCGACGACTCAGATGCTACCGGTGCACCAGCCGGGCCTCCGGGGTCAGATCAGATCGAGAAGACCTTCGAAACTTTCTACAACAGCCGCGGCATCCCCTTCAAGGGGACCGACTTCAGCGGAAGGTCTGACTACGGACCATTCATTGCCGTCGGTATTCCTGCCGGTGGTCTGTTCACCGGTGCTGAGGGAATCAAGACACCCGAAGAAGCCGCTCTCTGGGGTGGAACGGCAGGCGTCCAGTACGACCCTTGCTATCACCTTGCATGTGACACATACGACAACATCAACCTGTCGGCCTACGACACCAATGTCGATGCTGTTGCCTATTCGACCCTCTCATATGCGATGAGCACCACGCTCATCAATGGTGAGAAGTCCAAGGGCAACTTCAAGCCGGGTAAGGACCCGCACGCTCCCGTAAGCAGTTGATCTGCTCATAGAAGCAACAAAAGAGGGCCGGTCATCTGACCGGCCCTCTTTCTTGTACGAGATCTACTTAGCGAGTCTCACGGTGCGTTGTATGCGAACGACACCAACGGCAGTACTTCTTGAGTTCTAACCGCTCCTGGGTGTTCGACTTGGATTTAGTTGTGACGTAGTTCCGTCTCTTGCACTCGGTACATGCCAGTGTCAAAGGCGGCCTTTTGTCGCTGGCCATTATTTATTGCTTTCTTACTTGAGAATCTTGATGACTCGTCCGGCGCCTACGGTCCTGCCGCCTTCGCGGATAGCAAACCGGAGGCCCTCGTCCATAGCGATCGGAGCGATCAGTTCTACGGTCATCTCCGTGTTATCACCAGGCATGATCATCTGAGTGCCCTCCGGCAACTGGACCGAACCAGTCACATCAGTAGTACGGAAATAAAACTGCGGTCGATACCCGGGGAAAAACGGGTTATGACGCCCACCTTCCTCCTTAGTCAACACATACACCTGAGCTTCGAAATCAGTGTGAGGAGTGATCGAACCCGGTTTAGCGAGGACCTGGCCCCGTTCCACATCATCCTTACCAATACCACGCAACAACACACCTACGTTGTCCCCGGCACGGCCCTCATCTAACAGTTTGCGGAACATTTCGATCCCAGTCGCCACCGTCTTCTGAGTCGGGTGGATACCAACAATCTCCACCTCCTCGTTCACATTCAAAATCCCCTGCTCAATACGACCAGTAACCACAGTCCCCCGACCCGTAATACTGAACACGTCCTCAATCGACATCAAAAACGGTTTCTCAGTATCCCGGTCAGGTTCAGGAACAAACGAGTCAACCGCCGCCATCAACTCCATCACCTGATCAGAAGCAGCCTCATCACCCTCAAGCGCTTTCAAAGCGCTACCACGAACCACCGGAACATCATCACCAGGGAACTCATACTCAGTAAGAAGATCCCGAACCTCAAGCTCAACCAGGTCCAACAACTCCTCATCATCAACCATGTCAACCTTGTTAAGAAAAACCACAATCGTCGGCACCCCAACCTGACGAGCCAACAACACATGCTCCCGAGTCTGCGGCATCGGACCATCAGCAGCCGAAACCACCAAGATCGCACCATCAACCTGAGCAGCACCAGTAATCATGTTCTTGATGTAATCAGCATGACCCGGCATATCCACATGCGCGTAATGACGGTTCTCCGTCTCATACTCCACATGAGCAATCTGAATCGTGATCCCACGCTCCCGCTCCTCAGGAGCCTTATCAATCATCGCAAACTCAGTCATCGTATTAGCCCCACCCACCCGGTCAGCCAACACCTTCGTAATCGCAGCAGTCAACGTCGTCTTCCCATGATCAATATGACCCATAGTCCCAACATTCACATGCGGCTTATTCCGCTCAAACTTCGCCTTAGCCATCCTCGGCTC
>JBBKXI010000069.1:0-2597 GCA_037969415.1 Acidimicrobiia bacterium
ATCTTGTTTGCGACCGGGGTGTGGGACAAACGGGTCTACGATGTCCGCACTGGCAACGACACCCGGGAACGAATCGCCGAAATGACGGTCGTCGCCGGCGTGGACGACGTGGTTGATCCGAACACCCAGATCGACCTCCGCCGGTTGATCGCTGAAGGAAAGAACGTTCAGGTCGGCGACGTGATTCAACGGGAGCTGAAGCATCCCTGGCCGCCCGACAGGAACCATTTGCTAGGTACTGATCCAAACGGGTCGGACATTCTGTCGCAGCTCATGTTCGGGGCGCGTGCGGCGTTTGGTCTCGGCTTGCTCGCTGCCGCGGTGACGGTATTCATTGCTACGACCGTAGGTTCGGTTGCTGCGTACTTTGGTGGATGGGTCGATTCCTTCTTCATGCGCTTTGCCGATCTCCTCCTGATGCTTCCGATCCTGGCCGTCTTGATCGTTGCCAGCAGCTTCGGCCGCTTCAAACTGTGGCATCTAGCCATCTTTCTCGGGCTGCTCGGTGGCTTTGGCGGAACCGCGATCGTGCTGAAATCCCAGGCGCTTTCTGTCAAGGTAAAACCGTTCATCGACGCGGCCAGGGTGGCGGGTGGCAACAGCTGGAGGATTGTCACCGCTCACCTAATCCCCAACGTCATGCCACTGTCGTTCCTCTACGTTATGTTCTCCGTGACCGGAGCCATCTCGTCCGAAGCTGTGCTGTCATTCCTGGGCCTGCTCAACATCGATATGAGTTGGGGTTTGATGATCAACAAAACGCAATCGGCCGGCTATTTGTTGAATCCGTCGACCTGGTGGCTCATCATTCCGGCCGGTTTGGCCGTCACCTTGTTGGCTGGAGCCTTTTATCTGGCCGGTCGTGGCATGGACGAGATCATCAATCCGCGTCTGCGGAATCGCTAGGAAGGGCAATTAGTTGACCGATACAAGAGATTTGTCGAACGACGCCCCGATTCTGGACGTACGCAACGTCGTGATGCATTACCGCACCGAGAACGGCGACGTTTCGGCTATCGAGGATGTTTCGTTCTCGTTGCAGGCCGGCGAGTCGTTTGGCCTGGTCGGTGAATCTGGATGCGGCAAGACCTCTATGGCGATGGCGCTACTTCAGCTCCAGGCAGAAAACGCCACGTTCAAAGGTGGAGAGATTCTGCTCAACGGCGAAGACTTGCTGTTGCTGTCACCGTCGGAAATGCGCTCGCACCGGTGGTCCGACATCTCGATGGTCTTCCAGGGCGCCATGAACGCTTGGAACCCCGTTCACAAGGTCGGCGCTCAGATCAAAGAGGCAATGGACCTGCACATCAGGCCGCAGCTGTCCCACTCTGAGAGCCGGGAACGAATCGGCCAGCTGTTCGAGATGGTTGGCCTCGATCCCAAGATGATGGATCGTTACCCCCACGAATTTTCCGGCGGCATGCGTCAGAGGGCGATTATCGCTATGGCGCTGTCGTGTGACCCGCAGATCATTATCGCGGATGAACCAACCACCGCGCTCGACGTGATCGTCCAGGACCAGATCCTCACCGAGCTCAAGAAGATCCAACACGATCTCGGCATGAGCATCATCTACATTTCCCATGACATTGCCGTCATCGCAGAGGTCACTGACCGGATGGGTGTCATGTACGCAGGCAAGATGGTCGAGACCGGGGCGACGATTGACATCTTTCACAATCCGAAACACCCCTATGCCTTCTTGTTGTTGTCATCAACGCCGTCGATTACCGGACCCCGCCGCAAACTGGCACCGCTTGAGGGCGAACCACCCAACCTGCTTGATCCGCCCGATGGCTGTCGATTTCACCCTCGTTGTCCGTTTGTGACCGACCAGTGCCGCACCGAAGAGCCGGCCTTGGCCGACATCGGCGGTGGTCACAAGGTGGCTTGTTGGAACTGGGAATCTGTACCCGCATTGAGCGAAGGGCTCCGTAAATGACCGACGTTCAAGCTCCTGCTCGGCCGCTCGTCAAGGTTGAGGGCCTTCGTAAACTCTTTCCGATAGGATCGGGACGGTTCCGCGCCCCGGACGCCCATCTATACGCAGTTGACGGGATCAACTTCGAAATCGCCCCTGGCGAGTCGCTGGGACTGGTGGGCGAGTCGGGTTGCGGCAAATCGACGACCGGCCGGATGTTGGTGCGGCTCACGGAGCCAACCGAGGGCTCGATCCTGCTCCAGGACGGCGATGAAATGCTCGACATCGCCACTATCGGAAAGCGCGACATGTTGCGTTTCCGCCGCCGGGTGCAGATGATCTTTCAGGACCCGTTTGAGTCCCTGAACCCTCGCCGGACCGTCTATGACACCGTCGCCGAACCCCTGACCGTCCAGCGCGTAGGAACCGTGCAGGAGCGTGAATTGCGGGTCGCCCGCCTGCTCGACCTGGTTGGTTTGGCACCGGCTGACACCTTCATGTTTCGTTATCCACACGAGCTTTCCGGCGGTCAGCGCCAGAGAGTGGCGATCGCCCGCGCTTTGGTTCTCGATCCGACGTTTGTGGTCGCCGACGAGCCAACTTCGATGCTTGATGTGTCGATTCGAATCTCAATCATGGATCTGATGCTGTCATTGGCGGAAGAGTTCGGGGTCTC
>JBBKXI010000070.1:0-4688 GCA_037969415.1 Acidimicrobiia bacterium
GACTGTTCCACTGCACGCGCATCACCAGCACTTGCATTTCGGAGACTCAGGCGTGTCATTCGACGGCGAGGCGGGTCATGTGGTGGTCCCGGCGGCTCCGTTCCCGTCACCGTTCTTTGATCCGGTGCCGTGGAACAACTGCGAGGAGTTCGCGACTTTCCTTCCGCTAGCTATACCGGAGGATTAGGACCGCGCTCAATGCCCTTATGCGGCACGGTCGAGAGGTCTCGGCCGTGCCGCGTCACTTGATCTTTCCGGAGTGGGTCCCCGGGGAATCGAACCCCGAACCTTCGGGTTAAACAACCTCCAAGGCCGGACTTAATCAAGAGTCAGTGAAGGTAAGTACTCGTCAAGGGCGTATTGGACCGGTCAGAGAACTCGAAGGCAGGGATGACGATGTGTAGGCGTGGGCGAAGGATCGGGAGCAAGCTTTCCTTGTGATTGACAACGAAATCCAGACCGACGTCACGAACATCTTGGCGACCCACCCGAGGCTGGTGGAATCGTCAGCAACCAACTGACGAAACAACGAGTGGGTCCCCGGGGAATCGAACCCCGAACCTTCGGGTTAAAAGTCCGTCGGACGGCATCGCGTCTCGCGTCATCTAGTAGTGATCTGCGAATGGATATCAGGGAATCGGAGTCGGTGAAGGTTCGTCTAGTGGCTCCTAGTGTCGGTCTGTGTCGCCGAGCGTGTTTGCACTTCTGTTTGCATTTATCTTGGACATGATGGAGTACTTGGAACATCGTTTGATTGACGGGACGACGATTTCTGTTCTTCGTGTGACAGATCGAGCAACTAGCGGCGACCGGAGGCAATGATCGTCAATGAGAGGTTGCCAATGAGGGTGTTCGCGCTGGAGTAGGGTTTACGTAGATGAAGCAAACTGATCTCCCGCTACTGCTTGCCTCGGACGATTTCAGACCGGACGACGAGAAACAGCCGCTCGACAGGCTAAGGATGCAAAAGGGCGTGTTTCTATTGGAGAAGAAGGGTCCTCCGCTTTGGCGCGACGTCTTCGACTTCGTTCCTTACGATTGGGGCCCTTCTTCGCGAAGTTTGTCGACCACTGTTACGGCTCTTGTGGCGGACGGATTGCTGGAGAAGGAGTCACTTCGTCGGAGTCGATACCATGCTTACCGGACCACTCGGCGAGGGAAGGAATTCACGAGTGAGACCACCGAGCGTGAACGGCTCTTCGTGGCACGGGTTCGCGAATTTGTCACTTCGCGTTCTTTTGCTCAGCTATTACGTGACGTCTACGCGGAATACCCGGAATATGCAAAGAACTCCCACTTCAGCGGATGACGGTCGCATTAGGTCTTGTCTGTTCTGACGGCGTCATCGTCGCTTCCGATAGTCAGGGGACTTCGGATCACCAGACAGCCGCACCGTCGATAAAAGTCAACCTCGTTACGGGACTGCCCGTGGTCTGGACCGCGTCCGGCGCTGTCTATTGCATCGAGGAGGTTCAAAATGACACGGACAAGTGGAACACGCATCACAAACTTAGGAATGCCGTCATCCAGGGAGACCTCCCGGCAATCAGAGAACAGATCAGCAGCGCAGTCCACAAGGTTCTAAAAGCTGCGTATCAAAGTGCACTGCCTTTAGGCGAGCGTCAAATCAACCCTCAGACCGGCGCTCATGCCTTTTCTACATCCTTCTTGTTCCTTGGTTGGTCGGCCGACGCGCCGTGGTTCCTAGAAGTGGACGGTTCCGGTCAGCTCAACTGGCACACGGACAAGCGCTTTACGGCGGTTGGCAGCGGCGGTGCGTTTGCCGAGGTGGCTGGGGCCGTGCTTGGTCATTTGATAGAGGGCGAAGACCTCTCGCTCGAAATGGGCAAACGAGTTGCGTATCGGGCAATTGAAACCACGTGCAATGTGTCTTCGGCTCTGGTCGGCGGCGACGTACAACTGGGAGTTGTCGATAAGGATGGGGCAAAGATCCTCGACAAGGCTGAGGTTTCGGAGGTTCATGACGCGGTCGCAGGCTGGAAACAGATGGAAAGGGAGCTGCTGAGAGGTCAGTTAGGTGGGGGATCGACCGAAAACTTGCCAGACATCGAGGACCAGCCATCCGATGATCCGTCGACGACCGAATGACGGGACTCTGAACGGTCCAGACCTGCGGGGCGAGCCTCGCTGACCGCTCTGTGATCGGGTGAAACTCAGCCGAGCCGTCAAGGCCCGCCACGCGATAGCCAATCTTTTGATGGAGCCAAAGGCCCAGGTCAGACTTTGGCTTCTGACCCTTGAAGCCTCAGCGGCGTGAGTGTTGGCCCATGGTCTCGTACAGGTGACTCAGGGCATCGGATGTTTCGGCGACTTCGATTGCCTTTCTGACGTCCCCGTTAGTCAGTTCTAGTCGGCGAAGCTGATCTCCGAATTTGGCGATTATCTGAATTCGGCCGAAACGGGCTCGGTGCTTCTCTGCGTATCGGGCCAGTCCTTTCGCTTTAGGCACTGCATCTGATCGTGTCGGGTCGTGGGGATCGAGGATGTCGACGACGACCTTGCCATCGACCTCGCGAACGAAGATGAAGTCGGGATACATTGGTAGCCATCGGCCTTTCTGCTCGTAAGGCACGCGGAGACTGGTCCGCTGCCGATCTCGGTTTCGGAACCAACCGACTACATCGTCCTCATCGATCTCCTCCGCCAGGAGATCGATCTCCCAGGACGACTTGAAGTCCTCGAAGAACTGGCCAGAGGAGTCGACGAACACGTGCTTGTCGTATGGCTTGGCGGTCTTGGGCCGACGCCACAGCAGACGCTCGCCGATGCCGAGCTTCATCTCCACTGGAGTCGTCGCCCCACCCAGTACGTCGTTGTATACGTCGGTTCTCTCCTCAGCCAAATGCTCGATGGCGTCAATGTTCGCCATGTGCCAGGTGTCGACTCGCTCGGCCGCCATTTCCTCTAGCCCGGAGAGAAGGTCCGGGTCGCCGAGCAATACCGCGACCCGGACCTTCGCCAGCCTGATCTCGTCGACGGCTTGCAGCCCTTCGGTCTGATGCCGCCAGTATGTCCGATGGAGTCCCTCTCCGATTTTTCGGCCGACCTCGTCGAAGAGGTGGTTGATGTTTACAGGACTTGCCGCCACCTCTTGCTCGGTGCCAACGACGAACTCGCCCGAGCGCATATCGAAAGCACGGCCGGAATATCGGATAACCGATTTCTCTTGTACCGCCGCGGTGAAGGCGTCGCTCTCGATCGCCTGAGTCATAGCCTCATCGAGGGCATCAATGACCAGAGTTTCAGCAGTGGAGATTGCGGCTGGGTCGATATCGTCCCTGACCAAAGCGCGCGCCATGCGCATCATGCGCCGGGTCTGCTTGACCTTGCGATTGCTGGGCACGATGTAACTCGGCACCTTCTCCAGAGCCTCGAAAATCGACTCCCTTCCATTGACCCGGTGCAGAGTTGCGGACTCCGATCCAAGCTCGACCTCCACCGGAGGCACGTACTCGTAGTCGGGGTCTTGGAGTCGGGAAACGACCTTCTTGATTCCCGCGTCGTCGTAGTGAGGTAGGAACAAGGCCACTGAATTAAGGGTCTCGTCGGCGTGGACTCGTCGTGCCAAAGGTGTGCGCACCATCCGGCCGACGAGTTGGGCGATGTAGGTGGCATCGACTGCCTTTCGGAACGACATCATCGTCTCTGCCTGTGGGCAGTCCCATCCGGTCGATAATGCGGTCTTAAAGAAGACCACCCGGACGTTGCGGTCTGTGGCCACCTTAGAAGGAGCCAGGTAGCGGATGGTCATTCCGTTGGCATCGAGAGCTGTGTTCTCGTCGAAGGAGTGGGCGAAGGCGTCGGGTGGAAGGGGTCCGGGTAAAGCCGAGTTGATAGTGGCGATGGCCGTGTCGAGCGGGGTCCTGGTGCCTGTCTTCCCCGACGGAGCGTTCTCTACCTGAACCACCATGATCGGGACGACCGGCTCTATCGTCTCGGCTTCGCAATACTCGGCCCAGCGTGCCGTGATCCCCTGCCAGTGCTTGGTAGCCTCGCCGAGCAGAGTGATGTCGGCCCGCTGGTCGTCATCGGGATTGTAGAGGACGATGGTGTCCTTCAAGAGACCGGACTCGCGTACTCGGACGACATCGACCTCGGTGCGGTGTGTGGTCCGGCCCTGGCCCTCGAGCAGCGCATCGAAACGGGCGGGTGTGGCCGAGATCCCGATAACGATGGGGACGGGATCGATATCGTGGGAGCCTTTTAGGAACCTCTGGATGATCGACGCCGCCGCATTCTCATCGCGCTTGGCGCGCATGCCCCGGTGCGCTTCGTCGATTATCAAGTAGAACCTCGCCCCCGGCTCGTCGATTGTGTTCTGGATGGTCTCCCAAATCGAGTAGGTGCGTCCGTCGCCCTTCTGGGTAAGCAGCTTGTCCTTGCCCAGCTTCTGGGTGTTGAGGAAGTAGACCTTGCTCGGGTCGAACACCCGCTTGTCGAATGTCGATTCAATCACTTGAAGATTGAACAGGTTGAGGACGTCGGATGTGGCTTCCATCTTGTCCCGGGTCTGCTCGTTGAGCTCGGGAAGGTCGGTCACCCAGAGGAAGGTGGCCTCGGGGTCGGGTTCGGCGGTGTCGTCACCCTCGACTATCCGCTCGATCAGCGAAGTGGCGATCAAGGTCTTCCCCGAGCCGGTTGGGGCGGAGAGGACCACGGCCTGGAGG
>JBBKXI010000071.1:0-9026 GCA_037969415.1 Acidimicrobiia bacterium
GCGTAGGACCCTTGAGGTTCCGCCGTCTCGTTCTGCGATCTATCGGTGTTTGGTCCGTCACGATCTGATTGTTCCGAAGCCTCGGCGTCGCCAACGTTCTGAGTACAAACGTTGGGAACGGTCGAGGGCGATGGAGTTGTGGCAGATGGACGTGATGGGCGGGGTTTATCTGAGTGATGGCACCGAGTTGAAGGTGGTCAGTGGGATCGATGACCATTCGAGGTTTTGTGTGATCGCCCGGCTTGTTGTTAGGGCGACAGCTCGTCCGGTTTGCGACGCGTTGATGCATGGCCTTACCCATCATGGGATTCCGGATCAGGTTCTGACTGATAACGGCAAAGTGTTCACGGGGAGACTTGCTCACAAACCTGCGGTGGTGTTATTCGACCGGATCTGTTTGAACAATGGGATCCGCCACATTTTGACGGCTCCTTATTCGCCGACCACGACCGGCAAGATCGAAAGGCTGCACAAGACTTTGCGTAAAGAGCTTTTCTCGATCCGAACGTTCGACACCATCGTCGAAGCACAGGCCGCTCTTGATGCCTGGGTGGATTATTACAACCATGGCCGGGACCATCAGGGGATCGGCGATGTCCCTCCGGTGAGACGGTTCGAACTAGCCAACCCGGACAAGGCCGAGGTCGTTGACGGCGAAATGGACATCACCACTGAACCTGAACCGAAGCCGGCTCCGGTGGTGCGGCGGGTGGATTCGGCGGGTCGGATCAGCATCCTGAAACACCGCTATCACGTCGGCCGGTATCTCGCCGGCCAGTCGGTCACTATCGAATCGGCTGATGGCCTATTGCATGTCTCTCACAACGGGGTTGTAGTGGCAACGCATGCTCGGAGGCATCTTCCCGAAGACGATACCCGGATGGACCGCCGAGCAACGAACAGTCGTCCGGGACCGGCCACCCACGATTCGGAGGTGTTCCGCAGGGTCGACTCCAGCGGAGGTGTCAGTTTTGCCGGGACCGGCTACCGGGTCGGCAACGGGTATCGGAGACAAACCGTTGGAGTCCGCATCGTTGGCGACACCGTCCAAATCAGCCAAGACGGCATCCTGATACGAACCCATCAGGCCCGCCCACGACAGAACCAAAGAATACGGGGCCCTCTCAAGGCCCAACGGCAAACCCTATAGAATCCAAAAGTGAGACATCGGAACCGAAGCCAAAACGAGACACGGGTACCGGAGTCTTACACCCGCTCGGTGCGGGTTCGGCCAAACGGGCTGATTGCCGTGTCGAGATCACGTGGTGTTCACTTCTCACTACGGATACTCGACAAGTTGACTCTTCACGAACACGTCATTCTCTTTGCCGAGGTTTCCGGTGAACCGCAAAGCCTTCTATCCGGTTTACCGTCCGGACTGAACACATGCGATGTGATTCGATGTCTAAAGACTCAAACTTGAAATCGCAATCGCAGTTAGCCTCAGAGGATGAATCTGTCACGGCCCTCCAACATGCGTCTCGGGATTATTCTTCTCTTAGTTGGTCTCACCGTCGCTGCTTGCACTTCAAATAGGCCTTCCGTCTCGGAATGGGAGAGCGATTGGCACGCCGCAGTTGGCCTTATTCCCGACGAGTCATTTCTCGATGACGACCCAACCGAAGCCTGTCAAGAGGTACTGGTCTCACTCCGGGAACAGAAAGAGACGCTTTTTCCGGCGCCCGATGAGTTGGTCGCCGCGTCGGTTCGACAATGGCTCGAGGCGGCCGAGGGAACGTTCTTCGATTGCCCTCCAGCTGACGGTTTCTCCGACGCTTTTGCGCGACTCGACGAACTCGAAGCGGAAGTAGACGCCGGTCTGAGTTCGCCGGCCGGATAGGTTACTGGAACCATCTACGGAGACGGCTCCGGGAGCCAAAGGCTCAGGCTACGCGCTGCTTACCCCGGCCTTCATGGTCTCCATCACACTGTCCAAATTGAACGATGCCGGCTTCTGCCTGGGCGGGAACTCTACGAAGGTCTCGAGGGTCCTGGCCACAAAAATCTGCGCCGCCCCGATGAGGAACACCCGATCGATCACCCAATCCCAATACGTGTTCGAGGTGATGTCGGCTCGTTCATATGGGTCGGTCCGAAGGTTGAAGATCTTAGGGAAACGTAGTTCGACGAATGGCTCCTGCCAGATGCGGAGAGTGCCCTGTACCCGTTGCTCGTAGAAGACCATCTTCCAGTTATCGAACCTGATTGCCGTCAGCTGGCCATCGTCGTTCACATAGAAGAAATAGTTTCGTGGGCCGGTCTCACTCTTTCCGGTTATGTGGTCGAGCTGGTTGAACCCGTCGAGATGCGATTTGTAGGTAGCACCGTTGAGTTCGTGTCCTTTTTTGAGATTCTCTGCAATATCGGGGTCGCCGACGGCCGCGAGCAGCGTCACGAACCAGTCGTTGTGGCTCACAATGGCATTGCTCACCGAACCCGCCTCGATCTGGCCCGGCCAGCGAATGACACAGGGAACCCGATAGGCGCCTTCCCAGTTGGAGTTTTTCTCGTTCCGGAATGGAGTCATGCCGGCGTCCGGCCAGCTGTTCATGTGGGGCCCGTTGTCGGTGGAGTAAATGACGATCGTATTGTCGGCAATCCCCAGCTCGTCCACCAGGTCGAGCAGCTCTCCAACATGGCGGTCATGGTCGATCATGGTGTCGTGGTAGGGCGACTGCCAACGACCTGATTGTCCTAAGCTCTCTTCCTTGGTGTGAGTGCGGAAGTGCATGTGTGTGGTGTTGAACCACGTGAAGAATGGGTTTTCGCTCTCAACCGAATCGCTGATGAATCGTTTCGCTTCTGCGAGGAATTCCTCGTCGACGGTCTTCATCCGCTCCCTCGTAAGAGGACCCGTGTCTTCGATTCTTTGGCTGCCATCGTCCTTGGCCCAGGAGTGGATTACGCCCCGCGGCCCGAGATTCTTGTGAAAGTCCGGGAAGTCCTTCGGGTCCGGGTAGTCCGGATTCTCCGGCTCCTCCTCGGCGTTCAGGTGGTAAAGGTTCCCAAAAAACTCATCGAAACCGTGCTGGGTCGGAAGGAACTCGTCTTTGTCGCCAAGATGATTCTTCCCGAATTGGCCGGTGGCATAGCCGTGAGACTTCAGTGCCGTGGCGATGGTCGGATCCTCCGCCGGCATGCCCACCGGCGCCCCCGGCATGCCCACTTTGGTGAGCCCGGTGCGTATCGGATTCTGGCCGGTGATGAACGCAGCCCGGCCCGCCGTACAACTTTGTTCGCCGTAGTAGTCGGTGAAACGCATACCTTCGTCGGCGATGCGGTCGATGTTGGGAGTGCGGTAACCCATGAGGCCGTCGGAGTAGCAGCTGAGGTTGCTCTGCCCGATATCGTCGCCCCAGATGATCAGGATGTTCGGCTTCGATGGAGGCATGGCTCTCTTTCGTCTAGGGGTGGGGAGCATAGCGCCACGATTGAGGAGGGCTCTCGGCGCGACCTCTAATTGTGCCGGTGCCCGGGTAATCTGTGGTCGATGGTCAGATTCCCCCAGGTTGTGTGGTTGCTCGCGCTTGCCCTGTTTGCCGCTGCGTGCACAAACGGCGGTAGCGAGAATTCCACAACTACAGCCGTCCCCGGGCCAAACACGACCGTGGGGACAGAGACTACGACGACGATGCTCCTCGAGATCACTGAGCTTCCGGGGACGGAGGGCTTGCCCATCGAGGTGCAGGATCAACTCCTCGAGCTGGTACGTATTACTCAAGAAACACGGGGATTGAGTTTCAAGACTCCGCCGCTCATCTCGGTGGTGACAGATGCCGAACTTGAGGCCCTGGTTCGGGATCAGATTTCGGAAGACGCCGAAGACCTCCCCGTCGACGAGGCTCTGTACCAGCTGCTCGGACTTTTAGACCCGGGTGTCGACTTCGAGAATCTTCTGACCGACCTTTACGGAGAGCAGGTCGCTGGCTACTACGACGGCGAAACCGGCGAGCTTGTAGTCCCGATACGGGCCGAGGGTTTCTCGGTGGTTCAGAAGGCGACCCTTGTGCATGAGCTCACCCACGCCCTCACTGATCAGAACTTTGAATTCCATGGGCTATATCAGGCGATGTTTGACGAGCAGCGTTACGACGAAGCATCGGCATATCAGGCCCTTATCGAAGGGGACGCCAGTCTCGCAGAGGTGCTCTATCTGCAAACGCTGTCTCAAGCCGAACTCGGCGAGTTCTTCGCCGAAGCACTGCAGCAGGGGACAGAACAACTCGAGGCCGCCCCGCAGTTCCTCCAGGACACCCTGATCTTCCCTTACGACTCGGGGTTGACTTTCGTACAGACGCTTTATCAAGCCTCAGGAGGGTGGGTGGCGGTGAATGATGCTTACGCGAGCATGGTTGAGTTCCCCGGGTCGACCGAGCAGGTCATTACACCTGAGGACTTCGGGCGGGATCTGCCGATTGATGTAATGATGCCCGCGTTAACCGTGCCCGGGTACGAGTTGAAGGAGTCGTCAGTATGGGGCGAGTTCGGGCTTCGGGTCTTGTTTGATGAAGTTCTAAATGATGCCGTCACGCTGACGGCGGCGGACGGTTGGGGGGGCGACCGCTACTCGGTCTTCTACGATGGATCGAATGTCGCCTTCGTCCTTGTCTACGAGGGGGATACAGTGGCTGATCGTGATGAAGCCGAGGCGGCCCTGCTCGGCTTTGCCCGGGGATCGGTACCCGAGGCGGCCTTCGCCTGGGTCGAGGTACTCAACGATCAATTGGTCTTCATCGCCGCAGACGTGCCCTCAGTTGGGGAGACGATCCTCACGAGCCTCGGTGGATAAAGGGCTGGTATCGCTCGCCGCATCGTCGTAGCGTCGACTCAATGCAATCGGTGCGACTCGTGGGCGAAGATTGGACCGGGGCACCGGCGCAAATAGCCACGTCTCCGCTGGATCATTGGAGAGGTATCAGAGGAGTAGCCGAAGGATTTGCCCTGGTTCTCAGGAGAACGGCCGTTCATACGATTGGGCTCCCTGAGCCGCTGCGCGGTGCTGGGGTTGATTCGTCGGGTACCGTCCTGATTGTGAAAGCGATGCGGCCCAACCGGTTCTTCTATTTCCCCGCGACGGCCTATGTCGTGGAGTTTCCGATGGGGATCCAACCCCCCCGAACCGGCACCCGGATTGCGGTGATTACGTGACCGAAGTGGGGTCGCTCTACATCTGTGCCACACCGATCGGGAACTTGGGAGACGTGTCACCTCGCCTCGTGACGACGTTGGGGTCGGTCGATGTAGTCTACGCGGAGGACACCCGGCGCACCGGTATTCTGCTCGACCACTTCGGGATCTCCACCAGAATTCGGTCGTTGTTCGCCGGCAACGAAAGGGTACGCACCGAGCAGTTGGTAGAGGATATTGAGAAGGGACTAGATGTCGCGCTGGTTTCCGATGCAGGAATGCCGTCGGTATCTGACCCGGGCGCCCTTGCCGCTTCCAGAGTCCGGGAGGTAGGGGGAACTGTTACGGCGATTCCAGGCCCCAGTGCGGTAACCACGGCGGTCGCTTTGGCTGGATTCGGCGGTGACCGGTTCGTTTTCGAAGGGTTTCTTCCCAAAAAAGGGCGCGAGCGAGAGCTGCGTATTGCCTCCGTAGCGGGTGAAGAAAGACAGGTGGTCCTGTTCGTGAGCCCCCATCGGTTCCGCGACGACTTGGAATCCCTTGCCCAAGTGGTCGAGCCCGATCGCCAGGTAGCGATTTGCCGGGAGTTGACCAAAGTCCATGAAGAAGTTTGGGTGGGAAGCCTTGAGGAAGGTATCGCCGAATGGTCGACACGCGAACCAAAGGGCGAGTTCACTTTGGTCGTCGCCCCGGCGACACCAACGACACCCAACCATGATCAAGCCGTTGCCCGTGCCCGTGAGTTACTTTCAGCTGGGGTCTCGGTCTCTGATGCGGCTCGACGGGTGGCCGCGGCCACCGGCGTTCCTCGCCGCGCGATCTACGAGGAACTGGTCAGCGATCAGGAGTTGAGTTGAGCCCGGCAGTCTTTACAGACTCCTTTTTCACGAAAAGGCTTTACGTCGTCGTCGGTGCCACAGAAGGTGCAGGTGTCGGTCATCTTCTTGATAACAATCGAACCGCCCTCTACCGAAATGAAAAGGTGATCTCCCTCACGAATGTTGAACAGTCTGCGCGTCTCGGCAGGGATCACGATTCGTCCCAGATCATCGATCTTTCTGGCGATTCCACTGTCCATCTAATAAATCCTCCTGAAGCGTCGAGACTACATCGCCCCGTTACTTGCCCGCAGCCGGATCGGGGGAAACAATGACCTGGGTGGACACGCACTGCCATCTTCAGCTCGACGATCGTCCGCCAGAGCACCTGCTCGGGCGGGCGAACGCTGTTGACTGGGTAGTAGCTCCCGGAGTTGATGCATCTTCTTCCTTGGCATCTATCGAGCTTGCGCGTCTGTTTCCTGATCGCGTCCTCGCCACCGCCGGACTGCATCCCCATGACGCCGAGACGTGGCCCGAACAGTCCGGGGTGATCTCAGATTTGGCGTCGAAGGTGTCTGCGATAGGGGAGACCGGTCTCGACTTCTATCGAAACCTGTCTCCGCGACAGTCCCAGATCGATTCGTTCCACGCTCAGATCGAGCTGGCTGTCGCCCATAACCTTCCAATCATCGTCCATTGCAGGGACGCTTTCGCTGATGTTCATAAGATTGTCGAATCCACGGGTATCGGTTCCAGGACGGTGCTGCATTGTTGGACCGGGGGTACCCGGTGGACCAAGAGATTTCTCGACCTCGGGGTGATGTTCTCATTTGCAGGGCCGGTGGCATTCGAGACCGGCGAGACGATTCGACTCGGCGCCGCCCTGGTGCCCCCAGGCAGAGCCCTCGTTGAGACAGACACACCTTATCTGGCACCGCCGCCTCATCGCGGCGAGCCCAACGAACCGGCATGGGTCGCTCTCGTCGGGGAGGCGTTGGCCGGGGTCTGGGGTATGGCGGTGGCCGATGTCGCCCGCATAACGTCTGAAAACGCATCCCGGGTGTTCCGATCGTGAAGGCGCAGACTCGCAGCGAGATTTCGTCTCTACTCAAAAAATACGACCTGGTGCCGATTCATCGGCTCGGTCAGCATTTCCTCGCCGATGCCAATATCACAAGAAAGATCGTCTCCGCGGCGGGCATCGGGCCCGGCGACAGGGTTGTTGAAGTGGGGGCCGGTACCGGCACCCTCACAGCCGCGTTGGTTGGTGCGGGCGCTTCGGTGGTGGCATACGAAATCGATGCGAGGCTTGGCCCGATTCTGGAGGAGACGACCCGCGGCCTCGACGTCGAAATTCGTCTCGAAGACATCACAAAGGTAGATCTCGGGGAAGCACTGGCCGGCGACGGATGGAAAATGGTCGCCAACCTTCCTTACAACGTGGGCACCCCTCTCGTACTTGACTCGATGCGCCGCCATCGTCAGATCCAGAGTTTCGTGGTGATGGTGCAGCGCGAAGTCGCCGAACGTTTTGCTGCCAAGCCTGGCGGCAAGGAGTACGGACTCCCCTCGATCGTCGCCCAGATCTATTCCAGGCCGGTTGTACAGTTTCGGGTTCCGACTCAGGTGTTCCTGCCCCCACCCCGGGTGGAATCAGCGGTAGTGACAATGCCCAGAGTCGTAGTGCCCGAGTATGCCGAAGAGGCGATTGAGTTGGCGGGATCGGCATTTCGAAAGCGACGCAAGATGATTCGGGGCTCATTAGCGGATGTTCTGGACGAACCGTCGGCGCAACTGGTCGCGGCAGGGATCGATCCGACTGTCCGAGCCGAGGACCTCTCTCCTCAACAATATCTCGACCTAGCGCGTGCCATTGCATGAAACTTCTCGCGCCCGCCAAGCTCAATCTAAATCTGGTGGTGTCATCGCGTGATGCCTCTGGTTTGCACCCTTTGCGCTCGGTGGTCCAAACGGTCGATATCGTTGATGTGCTCCATGTTGACACCGCCGACGAAGATCAACTGCTTGTCCATGGTGATCCCGGGATACCGCTGGACCGGGACAACCTGGTTCTGAAGGCGGTGGAGCATCTCCGCGTATCGCTTCGGGTGCCGCCGATTGCGTTTGAATTGGAGAAACGAATTCCGGCCGGCGCCGGTCTGGGTGGAGGTTCCTCAGATGCTGCTGCAGCTCTGGTTGCCTGTTGTGAAATTGCCGGAGTGGGAGTGGACGCTGCCCGAAGCGTCGCACCCGCGGTCGGAGCTGACGTGTCGTTCCTATTGGTGGGAGGCACCGCCGAGATGGCTGGATACGGGGAGAAGATCGAGCCGATGGAGACGCTCCACGGGTTTACCGTTGCAGTAGTGGTTCCAGATCTGTATCTGGCCACTCCAGACGTTTATCAGAGATGGGACGCCCTCGGAGAACCGGTTGGATTCGAAGTGCCAGACCGTCTGTTGCCGCCACCATTGCGGAACAGCTTTCCAATCCGTAACGACCTATACCGGGCAGCTGTGGATGTCGAACCAAGTCTCGGTGATTTCGTTACCGATGTTGCCAGAATCTGGGATTCGGTTGTGATGATGACTGGCTCGGGATCAGCTTGTTTTGGTTTCTTTGCAGATGTCGAAGAGGCACAGGAGGCGGCGGCATCCGTTCCCGGCACCAGGGCGGCATTTGGAGTCGACCTCCGCCAAAACGGCGTCACCCGCGAAGACGATTGAACTCTCCATCCTCTTCCAACTCTCCCTCCGCTTGCGGAGGGAGTACGGCGACGGGAGGAGCCGGGAGGGTGGGCGGCTTTCACCAACGCCGATAGCTGCGCGCGAGGTTTCCTATCCACCCCCGGCGTTGCTTTTCGCAAACGGCCACCCCCTCCGTTCGACTTCGTCTGTGATGCTCTCCCTCCTTTTGGAGGGAGTACCCGGCGACGGAGGAGCCGGGGAGGGTGGGCCTTGACACCAACATTGATCAGTACGGGTGGTTTCCACCGTCCACCCCCGGCCGTTGCGTTTCGCAAACGGCCACCCCCTCCGGTCGTCTTCGTCTCCGGAGGGGGGGTAAGGGTCCCCCGGGGGG
>JBBKXI010000072.1:0-4312 GCA_037969415.1 Acidimicrobiia bacterium
CTCCTCTATGCCACTAGCACCGGGGCAACTTATGAGCGATACGAGGTCGAACTCGTGTCCGGCCCGGAGTGGCCTAGCGATCCGAGGCGGTTCAACGCCCGGCTGTTCGCCGAGAACGGCCAGACCGTGGTGGAATCGTCCTTCACAGTCGAGCGCGACGCGGCCGGCCGCTGGGGAATCGAGATAGGCACCGAGACACTTGAGAACGGGCAGGCCCTGGCCCTGCTCTACCACGACATCCTCGGCGGCGAGGTGACCTTTCTGGCAGACAAAACGTGGGAGGCATTCTTTGGGCCTAGCGTCGAAGCCAACGGCGAGCCGGCCGATACCACTCTGTTCCGCGATGACCCCGACGGGCACCTTCAGGTGCTCGCCGACCCCCGAACCTCGGTGAACGGCTGCGGGGAGGGCCTAATTGCCGCCAACGCCATGGCGCTGGCACAAAGCATCTTGTCCAACACAGACTTCGAAGCAACTACTCCGTTAGCGGTGACCATCGGAGGGGCGCCTGCCCTTCAGATGGACGTGGTCAAAGCTAATGAAACCATGTGCGACGAGTGGCAGCCTCTGGCTGTGACAAGGAACCTCGAGCCGGGTAGTCAAATGCGTCTTTACCTGGTCGACATCCCAGAAGGCTCGGCGCAGATCCTGGCCGTCGCCATCGTTGCCGAAGGCGCGCTGTTTGACAGTGTGGTGGAAGCAGCGGCACCAATTCTGGGCTCGTTTGATTTCCACACGGGCTGACGAGCAGGGCTGAGGAAGAGGTGACGCACGGAAGGGGAAGGTTGAAGGAAACGTTACGGCGAACCGGACAGATCATGGTGGAAAGTTGAACCAAACGGGTCAGCATCCGCCTGACACCTGACGCATAGAAAGGAATAAGTAGAAATGGGAGAAAAGAAAATGCGACGAATCGTGGTTTTGCTTCTCGGGGTACTGATGCTGATGATGACAATACCGGCGGCTGACGCCGCCCCTCGCTCCACACCGTTCAACGGGACGTGGATTGGCCACGACCCGGCGCCGCCAGACGGCGACGGCAGCACGGTTCATCTGAAGATCGAGGGCAGTACCCGTGTCCAGGTGACATACACTGACGAATTCGGTTCGATATGCGTCAATGAGGGAGCATCGGTCACGTTCTTTAGATCGTTCCTCACCGGGCGAGTTTCGGGCACGACCCTGAACGCCGTGTTCAGAAAGGCCAAATGTGGCTCGGACGTAATCGGGTTCCGGATTGGCGAGCGAGCCGCTTGGGAGTACGACGACATGGGGACGGCAAATCCCGCCGACGACACGCTGTGGGATGGCTCCGTTCTGTGGACACGCGATAACTAGGTAAAGCACACCAGCGCCGCCGGGCACCCGATCCGGGTGCCCCGGCGGGTTGGTACAGCGAGCTACCGACATGACATCCCATGGTTGGCGGTCGCCCCCAAACTCGGTGAAACCACGGATGTCGAAACCAACGGCCTAATGAATTTTCACTGTGAGACCACTACAGCCGAAAGCTCACAATTCTTGGGTGGGCCCGGCACGACTTGAACCCGCAACCAACGTATTCCCACTCTGTATACGATGAATTCGTGCACATACCGGATAGTAACGGGCCGTTCCCTACCGTTGTTGGCGGGGCTTGGCTCTCTGGCAACCCCCAGTCGAATGGACCTCTGGCGGTCTACCTGGAGGCAGGCGGGTTCATTACCGTGAACGCCCCTTATCAGCTTTCACGGCGGCCGCCGGAGGTCGCGGAATGACTGGACCGACCGATATCGGTCCCATGATCGCAGTGCGCCGGTTCGTCGAGGCATTCAACCGTGACGACGTGACGCTCGCCCAAAAGGCCTGCGCCGACCAGATGACGATCATCGACGACTTTGCGCCCTATGAGTGGTCCGGCAGGGCAGCCACGGAGGCGTGGTCCCGAGACATGGTGGCTATGGCCTCCGGGTACCGCATGTCCGAGTGGTCGGTCACACTCGAGGAACCCGTCATGGAGATCGTATCGGGCCACAGCGCTTACCTGGTCGTTCCGATCGACGTGCACTGGCTTGAGGACGGAGCCGCGGCGGAGCGACGTGGCTCCGTGACGCTCGTTTTACGCGAGGACGCCCAAGCATGGCGGATCTCGACCCTGTCGTGGACCTGGAACTAACCCGGTTGCCCACCGGTCATCAGTCAGCATTTTTCGGTGATGCGCGTCCCCCTCCATGGGCTCAAGTAGGTGACTGGCTATACCTACATACGACGGTTCCAGCGTTTCGCCTGCTATTGGTCTTGTGGGCCTAACAGGACAGAACGCGAACCAATGCAACGCCCTGTTTCATGAGTTAGAACTACTGTTAGGCGAGAAGGGGCGCCCCTGAACAACGTGGCTCTGTAGACCTGCAATGGTAAAATATGTAACATGCACGTCCGGAAGATAGAGCTCACAAGGTTCAAGCGTTTCACTGCCACCACCATCGATGTGCCAGCTACGGCGAAATTGGTGGTACTAACGGGACCGAATGGCAGCGGTAAGACCGCTGTGTTCGAGGCGTTCAACTATTGGCGACGCCAGCAGTCGGGATTCGGTACCTCTAACGACCCCAGCTACTTCCCAAAGGTTTCGAGCTCGGGGCCACATAACTCCCACCAAGTTGATATCGAGTTCCACGAAGAGCTTCCTAGTACTGCCGAAGAGCGTCGGAAACTCTTCTACATCAGGTCCGCTTATCGACATGAACCTGACTTCCAAAGCCAGACCATCCAAAAGCAACAAGCTCTTGGCGACCAGCCAGGGCCCGAAAAGCTGATTCAAATAGAGACACGAGTCCGTGAGAACTACGAGAGACTCGTCTCTCTACTCGTCGAGGAAGTATTCGATAAGACCGACGACGAGATGTCCAAGAAACAACTGCGCGAGAAGTTCACTGGCGTTATCCAGAAAGCCATGCTGGACGTTTTCGAGGACCTTGAGCTCGACAGCCCGGGGAACCCTATCGATGACGGTACCTTCTTCTTCACAAAGGGTTCTGCCGGTGGTTTTCATTACAAGAACCTGTCGGGAGGAGAGAAGGCGGGATTCGATCTACTACTCGACTTCGTTGTGCGGTCGGGGTACTACGCAGACACGGTGTTCTGCATCGACGAACCCGAATTGCACATGGGTTCCCGTGTCCAGGCAAGACTCTTGAGGACACTCATTGATCTGATGCCCGACGGTTGTCAGCTCTGGATTGCCACACATTCGCTTGGCATGATGAGGGAAGCTCTCAAGGTCCACACAGAAGATAATGACTCTGTCGTCTTCATAGACACCTATAACGTCGATTTCGACGAACATCAGGTGCTCAAGCCACGCGAACCGAATCGCGAATTCTGGAAGCAAGTTCTTGAAGTTGCCCTAGACGATGTTGCCTCGTTGGTTAGTCCCGAAGTCGTCTTGTTGTGTGAAAGCAACAAAGATCTTGACTCCTACATCTATTCCACGATCTTCACTGAGACCAAGCCCAACGCCGAATTCATCTCGGTGGGAAATTCACACGAAGTACTCCAAGGTGGTCATGGAGCACAGAAGGCTATTGGAGTGATCGCACCCGGAACTACCGTAATGAGAGTCATCGACCGAGACGATTTCACAGACTCCGAGATCAAGCAGAAGAAGAACGAAGGGATCAGAGTTCTGTCTCGCAGGAATCTTGAGTCCTTCCTCTTCTCTGATGAGATCCTGACAAAACTCGCAGAGAAAAACGGTAGGCCTGACCTCAAGACAGACATCATCCAAGTTCGTGACGAAGCACTAAGGAGGATGGCAAAAGACAAGGCAACACCATCAGACGACTACAAGAAAACAGGCTCTGACATAAAAACGTTTGCCAGAAACTCACTTAAACTCAGTCAATCCGGCTCTTCTGTTGATGAATTCAAACGCACAATATTGGCCCCACTAATCACCCCCGATTCCAAGACATACAAAGATCTCGAGAGAGACCTCTTCAATTAGAACTCACCTTAAGTTGGTCCGGACTACTCATTCTCTTGGTTGTTAAGATGCTTCGCGTGCTCGACGAGTGCTGCGAGCTAAGGCCTTCAGATCCGGCTCAGTTCTCTGAGGTGAGCGGTGATTCGAATCTTTTGTCCGAGTCAGGTGGATCCGGACGTATCCACCTGACTCGGAAACTTGGTCTTTAAACACCATCACTGGAGGTGCACCAATGTCTGTGTTCGCCGCTGTCGCCCATCAGGCATCTGGCACCCCCGCCCGTCGTCCGGCGGCTGCTCAAGTAGGCGATTCCGTCGAAATGCAGGAACCTTGCCAGTCTCCAGGCGT
>JBBKXI010000073.1:0-2601 GCA_037969415.1 Acidimicrobiia bacterium
GTGTTCCTGGTCCACTCCTGGGAGGAATCCGGGGACATCGACGAAAGTCAACAACGGGATGTTGAACGCGTCGCAGAAACGGACGAAACGCGCTGCCTTCTCCGACGCTTCGATATCAAGAGTTCCAGCAAGAAAGGCTGGCTGGTTGGCGACAATCCCAACCGTGTGGCCATCGAGTCGTCCCAGGCCGATGACAATGTTCTTTGCCCAATGCTCGTGGACTTCGAAGAACTCGCCATCGTCGAGGACCGTCGTGATGACACCCAGCATGTCGTATGGCTGATTAGACGAGTCGGGGATGATCGCATCGAGGTCGTCATCAATTCGATCGGGCCGGTCGGTCGGCGCAAAGTATGGAGCACGCTCCTGATTGTTCTGGGGGAGGAATGAGAGGAGGAATCGGACTCCCTCGAGCGCGTCGCGACCGGTCGGGTAAACGAAGTGGGTGACCCCGGATTTGGACGCGTGAGTGTGGGCGCCACCCAATTCTTCCATGGTCACCTCTTCGCCCGTGACTGTCTTGATCACGTCTGGTCCGGTGATAAACATATGGCTGGTCTCCTCGACCTGGAAAACAAAGTCGGTCAGGGCGGGTGAATACACGGCCCCGCCAGCGCACGGTCCCATGACCACTGATATCTGGGGGATCACCCCAGAAGCGCGGACATTCCTCTCAAAAATCCTGCCGTATCCATCCAGCGCCGCTACACCCTCCTGAATCCGGGCGCCACCTGAGTCCTTGAGCCCGACCACCGGGATTCCGGTATCGAGGGCCATGTCGAGAATCTTGCAGATCTTGTCTGCAACCACTTTGCCCAATGATCCACCAAAAACAGTGAAGTCCTCTGCGAAGACAAAAACGGGTCGTCCGTCGACAGTGCCATGCCCGGTGATAACAGCGTCGCCGAGCGGTCGGCTTCCCTCGATGCCGAACCCCGAAGATTGGTGCCGGACGAACTGGTCGACCTCCTGGAACGAGTCCTTGTCCAGTAGAGACTCAACGCGTTCGCGGGCAGTAAGTTTGCCCTGTTCGTGTTGGCGAGCGACCGCTCTCTGTGATCCGGAGTGGAGGGCTTCTTCCCTAATCTCTCTGAGTTGTTCTATCCGCGCTTCCGTGCCCAAGATTTCTCCGTATCCTAGATTTCGACTTCCCGAGGAACGATATGGCTACACCCTATTTGCAGATGATCGTTGAAGACGTCCCATCCACGCAGGATCTTGCTCGCAGCGAATTCGCTGACCTGCCCCAGGTGGTGATTGCTCCCGGTCAGTCGGAGGGTCGGGGGCGTTCCGGAGCCACCTGGGAGAACGCCGATCGTGCACTGGCTGTTTCCGTGGCATGGAGAGTCGCGGACGCTGACTTCCGACCGTTCTCGTTGATGGCAGGGTTGGCGGCCCTCAGGACCTTTGGAGGAGTTGTCCGGTTGAAATGGCCCAACGACGTGTTGAAAGATGGCAAGAAGGTCGGTGGCATTTTGGTGGAACGAGCTGATGCGGTGGTTGTGGCCGGGATGGGGCTCAACCTGTTTTGGCTTGAACCACCAGATGGGGCGGGGTCGCTAAATACCGATGATCCCGGCCCTGAGTCGTTCAAAGAGCCGGGAGCCCTATGGGCTGCAGAATTTATGGGCCTCGTCGATGGCGACGGATGGCCCATCGACGATTACAGGGATGCCTGCGAAACGCTCGGCCGGAACATCACATGGGAACCCGATGGGCGGGGGAAAGCAGTCGATATTGCCGAATCCGGTGCATTGCTTGTCGAGAATGAAGCCGGCATCTCGGAGTTGGTGTCCGGAGCGGTACGCCATATCCGCTGACCGACTCAGCCGAGTTCTACGACCTCGGCAGCAGGCAATGTCGCTTTGAAGAAGGCAAGAATCCGAGCCTGTGCGTCTTCGGCTGCGGACGGCTCGAAGTTCTCGTGCTCCACGTCGAGGAATCCATGTCCTGCTCCGTCGAACAGGAGCCATTGTCCGTGTCCGTTGCGTCTTTGAGCTTCGTCCACTGATGCGATGTCGATGAGGTCATCGCTGGCACCGTAGAGACCGAGTACCGGAATCGGGAGGTGCTCCAGGCTGTCCGCGACTTGAAATTCGCGCTCTTCGTCGCCAGTCAACGGCGTGTAGGCGACAATGGCCGACCTTGCCCAGTCGCGTCGTGAGGCGGCCATCAGTGCGAATCGGCCCCCAATGTCGGCACCGAAAATCCCCACGCCTTCACCGATTGCCCAGTCGACATCCTCGGAGATGATGAACTCATAGACTTCGTCGAGGTCAGTAATAGCACGGGAATCAGAAATCTCGTTGTAGGCATCGAGGGGGTCGTCGTCGGAGCGGTAAAAGTCAACAGCGATACCGACGATGCCATTGCGCGCCAATCTCCGGCAGAGATCCTTCTCGAAACTGGTCAATCCATCGAGGGTGGGGAGGACCAGAACCACAGGAAAGACGCCCGCTTTGTCAGGCCGGGCGATGTATCCCGTTCGATGCGCCGAACCGATTGGTAGGGGCCATGGCCCGTACAGGATTGAATAAGTTCCTTCGTGAGAAAGAACGGCCAACTACTACCTCCGAATTCAAGGACACCAATGAGGATAAC
>JBBKXI010000074.1:0-8598 GCA_037969415.1 Acidimicrobiia bacterium
GTATCGACCCTCGTAGCGAATTCGCCCACCCGACCCACCAGGAACTCAGCAGCTGCCGTCGGTGTCTTCACAGTGACGGCCGCTGCTGCATCGGCGACACTCTGATCGATCTCATGGCCGATCCCGGCAACTACCGGAAAGGGCATGCTTGCGATGGCGCGGGCCACGATTTCGGCGTCAAAGGTTGCCAGGTCGAGTTTGGCACCGCCGCCCCGGGCCACTACCACCACGTCGAGTTTCTCCTCCGCTAACCGCTGCAAGGCTCTCACCACCGATTCGGCAGAACCGTCACCTTGCATCTTCGTCTCGACGGTGGAAATTCGAAACCGGAATCCGGAGGCCTTTACTCCTTGGAGAAAGTCAGCATGAGCGGCCGACCCGATACTGGTGACGAGTCCGAGCCTCATGGGAACCAATGGCATTGGCAGAGTTCCATTTGCGGCTAGCGAACCATCCGCCTTCAGCTTCCGAAGGATCTCCTCCCGGTCGAGGGCGAGTTTCCCGGCGATGAATTCTGGATCGACTTGGAGCAACGAGAGACGAACCCGGCCTGACATCTGGCCCACGGTGGCGAGCAGGCGCACTTCAATCCCGTCTCGGAGCTTTCCTACGTTGGCGGCATCCAGAGATCGCTCAACATCATTCATCACCCGCCCCCGCGCCGCGACCTCGATGGAACGGTCGCGTCGGGTGTGGTCGACGAGCCCAAAGAAAACTGCGCCGCGGTTGGTCCTCCGAAAGCCGGAGATCTCGCCGCCGACCCATATCGGCGCCGGAAAGGCGCCTGCTATCGCCGTGTCCAGTTGAACCAGCACCTCATCGACACTGAAGGTGCGGGTCATTTCAGACGACGCCGCCCTCGGTCATCGCCTTGATATCCAGTGCTGAGTCGAGTTCTTCAGCGGTCATCAACCCAGCTTCGAGAACAAGTTCTCGCACCGACCGGCCGGTGGCCACTGCTTCTTTGGCAATCTTGGCTCCATTGTCATATCCGATGTGCGGGTTCAAAGCAGTGACAACGATGGCGTTCTTCTCCACCAATTCTCGCGCCCTTTCCTCGTTTGCCTCGATGCCGGCGACGCATTGGTCGCCAAAAACCTGAGCCGCATTAGCCAGCAATCCGATCGACTCCAAGAGATTGTGGGCGATCATCGGCATCATCACGTTGAGTTCGAAATTTCCATTCGCCCCTCCCCATGTAACCGCGGCATCGTTGCCAACGACCTGGGCCGCAACTTGCATCACCATCTCCGACATCACAGGGTTGACCTTTCCCGGCATGATCGAAGACCCCGGCTGCAAGGAAGGAATCTTGATCTCGGAAATTCCCGAGGTCGGGCCAGACCCGAGGAAACGGATGTCGTTGGCGATTTTGAACATCGAGACCGCAACGGTCTTGAGTGCTCCAGAAGCCATCACAGTGGCGTCCTTGGAACCCTGCGCCTCGAAGTGGTTACCCGCTTCCTTGAAGTGAAACCCCGAGCGCTCCCCCATCAGGCCGATCACGGCTGAGGGAAACCCGGTCGGAGCGTTGATTCCGGTACCTACCGCAGTTCCACCAAGCGCCAACTCCTCCAACTCGGGTAAAACCTTGGTCATTCGTTCGATGCCCTTGCGAACCTGGGCCGACCAACCACCAAACTCCTGGCCAAGCGTCACCGGGGTGGCGTCCATCAGATGGGTACGGCCCGACTTCACAACACCGTCAAACTGGACAGACTTGGCCGCGAGTTGATCGGCGAGAGATTTCAGGGCCGGGAGGAGTTCCTCACGGATTGCAGCCGTTGCCGCAACGTGAATTGCGGTGGGAATTACGTCGTTGGATGACTGGCCGAAATTGACCGCGTCGTTGGGGTGAATCTTCGATCCAAGTATTTCGCTGCCCCTGCCGGCGATCACCTCGTTGGCGTTGGTATTCGTTGACGTCCCCGAACCGGTTTGGAATATGTCCAACGGAAACTGGTCATCGTGTACGCCAGCCATCACCTCATCGGCGGCGGTGCGTATCGCTTCGGCCGTGGCGGCTTCAAGATGGCCCTGCTCTGCGGCGACTGTCGCCGCCGAACCTTTGACCAATCCGAGCGCCCAGATAAACCGACGGCTGAACCGGATGCCCGAGATCGGAAAGTTGTCAACGGCCCTTTGGGTTGAGGCGCCATAGAGTGCCGTCGCCGGTACCTGCACCTCTCCCATTGAGTCTCGTTCTGTTCGGAATTCCACCAAATCTCCTATCCGGTCTGATCCCGAGTCGATTGGGACGGACCCAGGAACCTTCCAACATTGTCGTACAAATCGTCAAACCGTGCCTGCAAACCTGTCTCCTCGTCGACAGCGGCACAGGCCACCTGCAAAAGCTCGACCAGCCCGTGAAAGTCGCTCAGTGAGATTTCTTCGAGCATGGGCACAGGTAGACCGGTGCTTGCTTCGAAGGCGTCGAGGTTGCCCCGATTGTGCCAGTTACCTAACGCCAGACATAGCCCGGTCGCCTGATACCCGTACACCACGAAAGCAGAGGCTTCACAGCCTCCACCGTCCATCAGCTTGCGCTGATGCCTCAACCCGGCGCGCTCGGCTCCGTGGCTGATCCGGTTGGTCAAGTCGTTGTCAAATATTGTCACCGCGTCACCGACCCGGATGATGGGCCCATCTCCAATGGGCGCATTCGCTGAGGCACGAGAAGTTTCGATCGAAAGCAGACGGGAGTTGGCCGGAATCGTTGCATGCTTTGCGGAGTGGATCGCCCCTACCAAACCCACCTCTTCGGCCCGGGTCAGCAAAACCCCGAAATGACGTAGCGAAACCTTGCCGCGCGCTCGATCAAGGGCCGCCAGCGCCGCCGCACAACCAGCAAGGTCGTCACATGCCGGTGCAAAGAAGCGATCCCCGGTGAGCCCTTTCCGCGGCAGTTTCCACCGAGCGATGTCCCCAACTGCCACACCTGGTCGATTGGCCCGAATCTTCCCGTATTGGCTATCGCCGTCGTACGTCGTAACAGTTCCGTTCAACCCCTCAGTTGTCGACGCAAACTCGACCCGCGCCGTCTCGAAATATTCAGAGTTAACTCCACCGCGGAATTCGAATTCGACATCCTTGCCGTCCACCGAGGTGACTACAAAGGCCGGGTGGTCCATGTGTGCCACAGCCAGGACCGGGGCGGCCTTTTTACGACCCTTTTGAGCGATGAGGACATTGCCGCCCGAGTCGATCGACAACGTGAGATCGGAGCGACGGGCCACCCACCTCTGCACCCATGCCACCACACGGTCCTCGTGTCCGCTGGCGGTCGGCAGATGGGTCAACTCTTCGAGCCACCTGGTTGCGGTCGATCGGGAGGCCATCAGCCGTGGATCAAATGTCGAAGGGGGTTTCGGTGAAGAAATCGGCTGGTTTCGGTACCGACACCAAATCAGGTTTGACCAAACCGAGACGATCGCGAACGGAGTCGTAGCCGCCCTTTTCCAACTCTTCGGCCAATTCGGCACCACCTGAGTCCACGATTTGGCCGTCGATCATCACATGGATCCGGTCTGGTGTCATGTATCGGAGTATGCGTGAATAGTGAGTGATGATGAGTACGCCAAGGTCGGGTGATCTCATCTCCTCAACGGCTTCGGCAACCTGTTTCACAGCGTCGATGTCGAGCCCGGAGTCGATTTCGTCGAGTAGGGCGACCTTGGGCTCGAGGACCGCCATCTGAAATATCTCAGACCGCTTCTTCTCGCCACCCGACAGCTCATAGTTGAGGGAACGGTCGAGGAACTTCGTGACATCAAATCGGTCGGCCTCGTCGGCGATACGTTGTGACGCTTCTGCGGCGGGAACCCCGCGCTCTTCGGTCGCCTCCATCATGAACTCGTTTAGCCGGATGCCAGGCACTTCGGTCGGATACTGAAAGCTCTGGAGCAATCCGGCCCGTGCCCGCTCATCGACCTCGAGATCGAGAATTTCCTGTCCATCGAGAAGAGCCGAACCCGAGATTTCGTATCCGTCCTTACCGGTCAAGACGTGGCATAACGTCGATTTCCCCGACCCGTTTGGTCCCATGATGGCGTGTACCTCGCCGAACGGTATTTCCAGGTCCAAACCATGGAGAATCTGTTTATCAATGACAGATACACTGAGATTCTTGACCACCAAAGCCGCTGTCACGAGTCCTCCAAATTCAAAAAGACCACATTGTCTTCAATTATCACTTCATAGGTAGGGACCGGGACTGTTGCAGGGAGCGAATGCGGCTCACCGGTAGTCAAATCGAATTCTGATCCGTGGCGGGGACATTCCACATCGGTACCGAATACGTCCCCTTCGGCCAAAGAAGCCTCGGCGTGAGAGCACACGTCTCCTATCGCGTACACGTCGTCGCCGATGCGGAACATGGCGATTCGCTCCTCCCCCACGGTGACCCTTATCCCCCGGTCCCTGGGCAGTGTGGAGATGTCTCCGATCTCCACCTTCATGCCACCCGTCCCGCCTCTTGTGCGGCCACGAACCTGCTGAAGACCTCGGTGCTAACGGGAACGCCAACGCCTTCGATCGGTAAACGATCGATTACTTCCTGGAAGAAACCCCGTATCAGCAAACGCTCGGCGCGCGCCTTGCTCAAACCGCGGCTCTGCAGGTAATAGCGGTGGTCCTCCTCAAGGGGCCCGACAGACGAGGCGTGGCCACAGACGACGTCGTCGCAAAGAATCTCGAGATTGGGAACCGATTGAGCTTTGGCGTTCGCGGATAGGACCAGGTTCCGATTGGTCTCGAAGGTGGAAGTTCGCACAGCGTCCTTCTCGATTCGAAGCAATCCGGTAAACACACTCTGGGCACTGTCTTCAACCGCTCCCTTGAGAAACACATCGGACGACGTCCGACGGCCCTTGTGGGTTATGACGATCCGATAGTCCAACGTCTGTTCGCCTTCACCGAAATAGATCCCGACAACCTCCGATGATGAGCCGTCGCCCTCCAGGTCGACACCGAGGTCGAGTCGGGCCAACTTTCCGCCTAGACCTACCTCTCCAAGCCTGGAACTGGAGTCCCGCCCGAGGTGCACTCGCTGGTGGACAACGACCGTTGCTGCCTGATCCGCGCCTTGAACACTGAGAAACTTGAGTCGCGCACCGTCGCCAACCCTGAGGTCGACCTCGGAAACCATGAGCAAATTGGCACCAGGAACGGAGCGATACACCACCATTATCGGAACTTCGGCGTTCTCACCCAGTCGTACCACCAGATGAGGGAAGCTCGCTGCGTCGGGTGTCACCGCCTGGACATCGATGACAAGTGGTTTTTCGAAAACCTTGTTGGCGGGAATATCGATCAATACTCCATCTACTGAGAAGGAGAGATGCGCCGCCGTTAGCTTGTTATGGTCGGGCGGTATCGCCCCTCGCAAACCGGGATCTTCGCCTAATTCCGAGATTCGCGACACCGCTATCTCCGCCGAATCGACCTCGACAACCTGACCATCGATGATGGTGACACGTCCGGCGACATCTTCGACCGCCGTGAGAAAGGGCCCTTCAGGCAATGCGTCTCCCGGTTCAAACACCGGGCTGAGGCTGTCGAATGGCGTGGCAAAATCGACATATCGCCAATCTTCCTCCATCCCGGTTGGCTCGGACAGGCCCTCGAACACCTTAAAGGCGGCGCGCATCTGCTCGGCCCGCCATTCCGGTAGGGACGCGGCAACTCGATCAAGGCTGTCTTTGCTAAAGCTGGTCAAGGAAATCTCCGGTTGGAACCTGGTCCAATCGTATTTGCACTACGCGCGTAGTGCGAATTGCCCCTATTCGATTTCGAGGGCGTCAACGGTCACAACCGACTTCGCATTCCAGAGCATCCAACCCAGTCCGAATGCTTCGACCGAGTCGATTTGGGAGCGAACACTCTCTGTCGAGTATCCGAAGTCTTGAAGCCAGGGGCGAATCACCAAGTTGGTGGAGTTTCGCTCCATGGCGTCTTCGAGGGCTCTGGTCACTACGTCACCCGGGTGCTCGTTGGGGTTATCGTGGCCAAACCAACCGGGCCCGTAGTGGCTCGGATAAAGCATCGGCGACGCCACATCGACAACAGCCGTCAACTCTTCCCATTTCTGGCCGATCCCACCATCGTCAACAGCGGTGGTGATGAAACCAAAGATGTCGGCTGCGACCGCACAGCCCATGGGACGAAGTGCCGAAACAGCTTCTTTGAGGAAATCGGTGATGGTGGCAATCCGGACTTCGGCACCAACTCCGCCGTCGAATTGGGCCGACTCACGGCGAGCGTCGGGAAATCGCACATAGTCGAACTGAATTTCATCGAGGCCAGCGGCGCAAGCTTCAACGGCCAGAGACATCGCATACGCCCTTGCATCAGGATCAGTTGGGTCCAAGAAGTATTGGCCATTGGCGCTGTACGCCTGATTGAGATCGGAATCCCAAACCGCCATCGAGGGCTTACCGATGGCCGCAACCGGATCTTGAAAAGCCACCAGACGACCAATCATGTAAAGATCGGCGGCATGCGCTTGGGCGATCACATCTTCGAGGTTGTATACCGGAGAAATGGCGCCGACCTCACGGGCCGTGGGATCGTCGCTGTTGTACCAGATGTATCCCGTCTCATCTTTTAGATCGATCATCAAGGAATTGAGCTCGGTGGTTGCCGCCATCTCCAGAAAGACCGGCAGTTGAGTGGATACTGCCTCTCCCGACAGGTGTACCGCACGTGCCGAGAATGGCTCCAAAACGACCGCCTCGTCCCCGGCTCCACCATCCCAAACGAATTCGGTCGATACCCAAGCGGGACGCGTGGCCACGACCGGCCCTGGTTCGGCACCCCGCAAGCTGTAGTGGCCCTCGGAATCAGTAAGTGCAGTTGCCTCACCCGAGCGGACTTCGACGGCCGCAATCGGCTGATCTTCGGGGTCGAGAACCCTGCCCCGGAGGACCCTGGCGTTGAGCACAACACTGTATTCGTCACCCGGGTTCTCGTTGAGGGAAACCATGCGGGCTATATGACCTGGGGCACTCACCTCGAGCTCTTGACTCGACCGATTCCACTCCATCTCGACGAGACCGGAATCGTCGGATGTTCCCGCCTGGCCCCCGTCGATATCGATGACGGCACCCGAAATGGGAACTCCTGCATCGTCTATCACGACCAGGGTGTATGGAGTTGATTGTCCAAGCAGCGACCAGCCGGTCCACGCGGCCCAGATAACTGTGAGCGCCACCAGCAAACGGAAAGATGTTCGACGTGACACTGAGGGACAAATGGTACCAAGACGACCCATGTAGCGGTATGCCACCGGGCTCTTAAGGCACCGGGCCCATGATAAATCGTTTGCCAGATGGGGTCCTGGAGGTTAGTTTTCCACAGGGGTTGTTAGGAGGCCGAATGAACAAGGCCATCAGGACAGACGAAGCGAAAAATGCTCGGACCGGCGGCTCATCCGACACGGTGAGTCTGTATCTCGACGAGGTTTCGGACCATCTACTACTAACCGCCGAAGATGAGGTTCGACTCGCTCGAAATATGGAGCGTGGGAAAAAGGCACAACGCCTTCTCGATTCGGGAGAATTCAAGAAATCGGACCGCCCCAGACTGATTCAACTGATTTCTGCAGGCGAGGAGGCAAAGATGACCTTCATCCGGTCAAACCTTCGCCTGGTCATCTCAATCGCCAAGCGATATACCGGTCGCGGGCTCGATCTACTCGATTTGATCCAGGAGGGAAACCTCGGCCTGATCAGGGCAGTCGAGAAGTTTGATTGGCGGAAGGGATTCAAGTTCTCCACATATGCCACTTGGTGGATCAAGCAAGCGATCACCCGAGGATTGGGCAATAGCGGGAGGACCATTAGACTTCCGGTCCACATGGTCGACGTCGTTAGGACGGTTCAGGACACCAGGCAGATTCTCTACGACCAGTTCCACCGGGTCCCGACGATCGAGGAAATAGCCGAGGCGTCCGGACTAGAGACACACCGCGTCCTCGCAGCAATGGACGCCCCTGCTGAGACAATATCGCTCGACAAACCGGTGGGTCTTGAGGGTGAAATCTCTTTGCAGGATTTTGTGGAAGATGATGATGCTACCGATCCGCTGGAAAGCGCGGCAGCGGCCTGGAGACGAGATCGTCTGATTGAGGCCCTAAGAATCCTCGACCCCGAAGAACAGCAGGTGTTGTGGCTCCGATTCGGACTTGACGGAGAGGAACCCTGGACCCTTGCCGACGTGGGAACCGTCGTAAACGCCACCCGGGAACGGGTGCGACAGATCGAAGCACGCGGGCTAGCCAAACTCCGCCACCCCAGCTGAGAACTAGACATAAAACACCTACTCCAATAGCGCGAGGCCAAAGAGTAAGAGCTCTACTCGCGAGATCTCAGCCCACCCCCGGCCGTCGCTATTCGTAACAGCCACCCCCTCCGAGCGACTTCGTCTCCGGAGGGGGAGCAAGAGAGAGCGACTTCGACTTAGCGGCTCTCCCTCCGCTTGCGGAGAGAGAAAGCATCGGACGTTTACGGCCGATGCAGAGGGTGGGGCTCTAAACACCCACTCAGAACAGAACGCGTGATTTTCACCGCCCACCCCCGGCCGTTGCTTTTCGCAACGGCC
>JBBKXI010000075.1:0-3408 GCA_037969415.1 Acidimicrobiia bacterium
AGCCGGGAGTCCCGGGTGATCCCGGCGTTGTTGACCAAACCGAGGAGTGGCAGGCCAAGCTCCTCCACCGATTTTCGAACCTGTTCCGGGCCTGATTCGGATGTGAGGTCGACCTGTACAGGAACCATGTTTTCCGATAGGGCCAGCTCGGGGGATAGGTCGACACCTACAACAGTGATGGGACCCGTTTCGGCCAATTTTTCAGCGATGACCCGTCCGATCCCTCGGGCGGCCCCGGTGACGATGATTGTCCCCTTCAAATCAGGGCCTTCCCGATGTGTCCGGGCCCCATGTGGATGATTTCGCCGGTGGTAATCCCGTTTTCCAATACGAACTTGGCACGCTCAAGCACCTCGGTGGGTTCAACGTTCAGGTCGTACGCAACCACGTTGGCCGTCCAGCCTTTCGAAACTCCCTCCAGAGCGGCAGTCCGCACCGCCGAGACCAATCCTGCGGCGGCCATAGCCCTGGTCGGCCCGTTTCGCCCCAGGAGGTCGTCGTTCCTGACGATAAAAACTATTGAAGTCTCTGATTTGGCCGCTTCTCTCGCCCCGGAAAACGCTTCAGTCAACTCGGATTTGACCTCGGGCCACTCTGGGCCGATTTCAGCCATCCAGAAGAGGAATCCGGTAACGTCGCTTGGCGTGGTGACATCAACCGCCGAAGGGATTCGCGGGGGAGGGATCATGGTTCGACCGCCTTACCTTCTTCGATCATTTTCGCCACGGTATCGGTATCGACACCAAGCTCGATCAGCAAGTTCCTTGTATTTGCCCCGAGGAGGGGTGGTGTCGCTGAACTTCTCGCCGGCGCACTATCGACCCTTATCGGGCTGCCGGTCGCGCGGACCAAACCTGCCACGGGATGGTCAAACTCCACGAGCATCTCGTTGTGTCGTGCTTGCGGATCATTAAAAGCCTCGGCGAGGGTGAGGATGGGCCCAACCGGGATGCCCGCTGAATCGATCAGTTCGATCCAGTGCGTCGCTGGCTTGGCGGCGAATACCCGAGACAAAACGCGGACCAATTGCTGTCGGTTCCGCATTCGGTCTTCGTTGGTGGGGTATTTGGTCGCAAGATCTTCGAGACCGAGCACGCCGCACAACATTTCAAAATGTCGATCGGACACAATCGCAAGTGTGAAAGGTTGGTCAGAGGCATCAAACACCTGGTTTGGTGCCAGGAAAGGGCTGCTGGTCCCGGTGCGTTCGGGTTGTTCTTCGGTTGAGAATGCGATGGCATTCCATCCCGATTGCACGGCCATGATTCCGTCGCGTAACGAGATGTCGATCCGACATCCCTTGGTTGGTGATTCCACGAGAGCAGCACATGTGGCCAGCGCAGCATTGGTCCCTGCGACATAGTCACCTATCGTCGTGGCAGTTTTTCTTGGCCCGTCTTTGGCGTCGCCTGAGATGGAGATCATGCCCGACTCACCCTGGAAAACGATGTCGATACCGGGTCGGTCGGCATAGGGACCGGTAGATCCGAAAGCAGAAATCTCGGTATAGATAAGCGAGGGGTTTAACTCCCGGCAGCGGGATTCACCCAGTGAGAGTCGCTCCATCGCCCCGCGGCGCAGATTGTGAAGAACCACATCGGACTTCTTGACCAGATTGTCCAATACGCGTTTGGAAACCCAGTCCTTGGTGTCGAGGGCCAACGACTCTTTGCCCCGATTCACGGCCATGAAGAAGGCCGACTCACCATTCTGGAATGGCCCGAACCTTCGTCCGAGATCGCCTTGTGGCGGCTCTACTTTGATCACCCTCGCCCCGAGATCGGCGAGCAGCATGCCCGCGTAAGGCGCCGCGATCAGATTGCCAAATTCGGCAACCGTGACTCCATGGAGGGGGCCATCAGACACGCTCAACGACCAGGCTTATTCCCTGGCCCACTCCAATGCACATGGTCGCCAGTCCGTAGCGGGTGTTACTACGTCGCATTTCATGGATAAGAGTTACGACGATGCGAGCTCCAGATGCTCCCAGGGGATGTCCGATGGCTATTGCCCCGCCGTTGACATTCACGTTGTCGTGGTCGAGCCCTAGTTCACGCATCGATGCAAGGGTCTGCGAGGCGAACGCTTCGTTCAACTCAACCAACCCGATGTCACCGATCCCAACTCCAGCACGTTCCAGAGCCTTCCGGCTGGCAGGAACGGGTCCGATTCCCATGATGTCGGGATGGACTCCCGCCGCTGCCGAGCTCACTATCCGCGCCGTTGGCTCCAACGAGTATTTCTTCAAACCCGCTTCGGTGGCGAGGAGGAGAGCGGCGGCACCGTCATTCATGGGCGAAGAGTTGCCCGCAGTAACCGTTCCCCTTTCCTCGAATACCGGCGCCAGTCGCGCCAGAGCCTCCATCGTGGAGTCCGGGCGTGGACCTTCGTCGGAGTCGACTCTGGTGTGACTTCGGCCGCGAGCATCGGTGGGAGCGTCTAGCGGTTCGATCTCATCGTTGAACGTCCCCGTCTCCTGGGCCCGGATTGCGCGGCGATGACTTTCCAGTGCAAAAGCATCTTGGTCTTCACGGGTGACGCCGAATTGTGCAGCAACCCTCTCGGCTGTCGAACCCAAAGTGATTGGGGGGTACATCTCTTTCATCCGGTTGTTGGTGAGCCGCCAGCCGAGGACTGTGTCGGCGATCTCAGGAGTCCCGGTGGCAAACGCGCGATTGGCCTTCATCTGAACATATGGCGCCCGGCTCATCGACTCCGACCCACCGGCGATGGCGAGATCACCCCATCCCGCCATCAGAGCGTGGGTCGATGCGATGATCGCTTGCATCCCCGACCCACAAAGTCGGTTCACCGTCGTACCCGGGGTTTCGATGGGCATACCTGCAAGCAAGGCCGCCATTCGGGCGACGTTGCGATTGTCCTCACCGGCCTGATTGGCGGCGCCCCATTGGATATCTTCAATCTGATCGGCGGGCGCGTCTGGATTGCGGGCGAGGAGCCGGGAAATGACATGGGCAGCCAGATCGTCGGGGCGAACATGTGCCAGCTGGCCTCCCAATTTGCCCATAGGAGTCCGGCATCCGTCGACTATGTAGATATCTGTCATTTGGTCCTTAAATGCCCCTGTTGATAGGGGTCGGCCGCCTCATGGCCGGGGGTTGAACCGGGAGCTAGTTTGAAGAAGAAGAGGTTGAGAGGGCTCATATGTTGGATGGCACAAGGTTTAGGCGGGGGATATCGTTGGAAGTGATAGCTTACGTCCCTGCCGGCACTCTTGTCCTTTACGTGCTGGTCCGGCTACTGGCCTGAATGGTTTGATGCCTTCGGCCTCCATCATCGGCCTGCGGTTGTTTGCTTCGGCCTCCATCATCGGCCTTCGGTTGTTTGCTTCGGCCTCCATCATCGGCCTTCGGTTGTTTGCTTCGGCCTCCATCATCGGCCTTCGGT
>JBBKXI010000076.1:0-2836 GCA_037969415.1 Acidimicrobiia bacterium
ACCCATCACGGCCGGGAACTCATCGGGCTGCCAGAAGTTCTTCTTGCGAACCTCCAACGGGTCCATCCCGATTTCGCGGGCGAAGGCGTCGATGATTCGCTCCAGGTAGTAGATCGCCTCTGGACGTCCTGCGCCGCGGTATGCGTCCGTGGTCATTGTGTTCGTTACAACACAGTCCACTGTCCAACTGACCGGCATCTTGTATTGACCGGATGCAATCCAGAGTCCCAAAAGAGGTATAGCCACGGTGAAGTTCTGGGTGTAGGCGCCCATGTCGGCGATTGCCTCCAGCTTGTAGCCGAGGAATTCACCCTCCTTGGTTCCCACCATGGTGGCGGTACCGATCCATCCGCGGCCATGGATGGTTGCTCCGGGAGCTTCTCGTCGGGTCTCGGTCCATTTGACTGGCCTCCCCAACTCTTTGGATGCGAATGCGGCGAGCACCTCGTCGTTGTAGACGTTGAGCTTGGCGCCGAACCCACCACCCACTTCCGGCGCTATGACTCGAACATCGCTGGCATGCATCCCAAACATCTTCGATATTGCGCCGCTCAAGGCATGGGGCACCTGAGTTGAGCTGTGCACCGTGAACCGGTCATATCCGGCGTTGTAGTCAGCTATAACCGAACGGGGTTCGATGGCAACGGGGATCAGACGCTGGTTGATCATCTCGAGGGTCACGACGACGGCATCGTCTCGTGCCATGGCCGCATCGACCTGGGGAGTCTGATCCTCAAGTCCGAGTGCTTCCCAATACCCGTGATAGGTCCAAGTATGCAGAACATTGGAGTCGAGCTCATCGTGAACTTTCACCGAGTCAGACTTCGCCTCTTTTAGATCGATAACCGCCTGCATGGTGTCGTAGTCGACCTCGATGGCATCGGCCGCATCCTGGGCTTGGTACCTATTCTCGGCAACAACCATGGCGACGGCCTCGCCGACATGGTTCACCTCTCCCTCGGCCAGTAGCGGACGAAGTTTTCCGATCGGTACCTGTGCGAGCAGTGGGCCAAGATGAGCTACGTCGTCGTGGGTGAAAACTGCAATAACCCCTGGCATCGACCTTGCTGCTGAAGTATCGAGCGATGTAATTTTGGCCCGGGCCACCGGGGAGCGGTTGAAAGCGACGTGAAGAACTGCTGTGGGCTGGACGTCGTCGACGAAGGTTCCGCGGCCCTGGATCAGTGCAGGATCTTCTCTGCGTCGGACGTCCCCGCCCATCACGCTTGTGGTGGCCATTATGAGGCTCCTTCCCAGTCCGGCGCCGGTGGTTCCTCGCCACGGACCTTCGCACCGGCGTACTCGACTGCACGGACAATGTTGTGATATCCGGTACAGCGGCAGAGGTTGCCTTCGATTCCGTGGCGAATCTCGGCCTCTGAAGGATTGGCATTGTCGGCGAGTAGCGCGGCCGCAGACATGATCATCCCCGGTGTGCAGAATCCGCATTGGAGCCCGTGTCGCTCCCAGAAACCTTCCTGAACCGGGTGAAGCTCGCCGTTTTGGGCAAGGCCTTCAATGGTGGTTACTTCCATCCCATCGGCCTGGACGGCAAGCATGGTGCATGATTTGACTGGTGCTCCGTCGACGTGGACGGTGCATGCGCCGCAATACCCGGTTTCGCAGCCGACATGGGTGCCGGTGAGGTGGAGATTCTCCCGGATGAAATGAACGAGGAGAGTTCGAGTTTCCACATCCGCCGATACCTCCTGCCCGTTGACGGTCATCGATACGTTCACGTGGGACCTTTCTGCAGAAGTTGCCCTGAACATATCAAAGTTCATCTATCCGCGTCGTAAAAACTGCTGAATAGCGTGGATGCGTTGGCTAGTTGACCGCCCACCCTCCGCCGATGTCCGCCGCGTAGCGGGTTTCCGGTCGCAATTTGATGTCGTTGGCGTCACCCGTTTGCGTGACGATGCCTTCTTCGAGGATATGGATCTCGTCGGCAAAGAGAAATGCCTCCCGGGGGTCGTGAGTGATCAGCAACCGCGGCCCGGAAAACTCTTCGAGGTGCTCTTTTAGCTCTGCTTGGAGGTCACCTCTCGTGGTGACGTCGAGTGCAGAAAGTGGTTCATCGAGAAGTAACAGTGCGGGCCTACAGATGAGAGCGCGGGCGAGGGCCACTCTCTGCGCTTGTCCTCCGGAAATGGTCCCGGGAAGTTGGTTCTCAACACCAGCGAGGCCCATTCGAGCAATCCATTCCCGGGCCGTATCGAGCGCTTCGGAATGAGGTGTCCGATGGGAGCGAAGCCCAAAAGCGATGTTTTCGATAACGGTCATGTTGGGGAACAGCAGATAGTCCTGAAACACCACTCCAACGTCGCGCAGTTCGGCAGGGATGAACGTATCTGATTCCGGTTCGTCAAGTATCCGCCCGTCAAGTCGGACTGTCCCTTCCTCGACTCTGAGCAGACCGGCGATCGTGTCTACCACGGTGGACTTTCCGGCTGCATTTGGTCCGAGGAGCGCGACAGTCGTTCCCGCGGCTATCGACAGTTCGATTTGAACCTCGAAGGTGTCAGATCTCCTTACTGTGAAATTGGCGAGGAGTCCGCTCATATCGAACGCCACCAGCGGTCTCGCAACCCGACCAATACGAGGAATGAGATAACCACCATGACAAGGCTTATGGCGATGGCAGCGTCCCGATTACTTTCCAGGGCAACGAACACAGCAAGGGGCATGGTTTGGGTTCGACCTTGGAGATTCCCGGCAAAAGTGATGGTTGCCCCAAATTCACCAAACGCCCGCGCCCAGGTGAGAACCAGGCCGGCAACCAACGATGGGGCGATTGCCGGAATGGTGATTCGGCGGAGGACGGTCCATCGGGACG
>JBBKXI010000077.1:0-26781 GCA_037969415.1 Acidimicrobiia bacterium
CTGCCGGACACGTCCTGGATTCGGCATCAGTCACCGGCATCTACACACTGAACCCGAGACTCCTTCCCTCCTGATTTATCCGAAATCGGGGTCCTCGCACACACTCGACGAGATCCCGCGTTGCGGGTTGAACACTCTTGGCTCATCGATATGACCCTGCCCCTGCCGATTGGTCTCCAGATAGGCAGTAATGGCATCGGCTACTGCCAACCCGGCAACATTCACATATTCGCCGGTTGTCATCAGTTCGGCTTCGGGCCGATGCGATATGTACGAGAGTTCTACCAGGGCTGTTGTTGTTTCGGGGTTTCGAAGCATCCCGTAAGCGTCGGTGCCCCGTGTGTTGAGTACCTCGAGTACACCGGCATCAGGTGCCGTGGACCAAACCATTCCCTCAAAACCCTCAAACGCCTCGACAACTTCCTCAAAGAGCAGAGCGCCGAGCCGACTCGACCCGGGGGTGTTTTGCTGGACAAAGACTTCAGTGCCGGGTTCTGAACCGAGGTTCGCAGTTGGAGCATTGTGGTGAATCGACACCATGAGTTCGGCACCCACATGGTCGGCAAAAAGGGCTCGTACCCCCAATGGCGATGTGTAATCGGCAGTTCTCGTCAACGCAACGACAACACCCCGACTCTCGAGGATCCGTTGCGCATTCCGAGCCACGTTCAGGTTGATTTCAGCTTCTTTGAGCCCGTTGGCACCAACCGCCCCCGGATCCGGGGCTCCTCCGTGGCCCGGATCTAAAACTACATCGACAATTCCAATCTCTTCGCCGAATGCCAGCGTCGTTTCGTTCCCGCAAGGAGTACGTACCCGGAAACCGGATTCGGAATGCTCGAGAACTGCGACAATCACACCCGACTTGGAAATCAACGCCGTCGCAGCAGAGGGCAAACCAGTTGGAGATGTGCTGACGGGAAGATCCCCGGAGGTAGTCGTAGTCGAGATCGGCCCGGTCGACGTCGTGTTGGAGTTTTGAGGGGCAGCCGATTCGGTTACCTGGGAGATGGGTGGTGTTGCAGATGCCGAGGAACATGCTTGGACCAGCAGGGCAAGGATGGAAACGAGAATTGCGGGCGTGGTGCGGTTTGAGAGCATCATTGATCAGGTGAGAGAGACAATACCGTCAAAGCCTGTAGTCTCCCGATCATGTTCGGTCCCCTCAATGGTGTGCGAGTCGCTCTCGTTGCAGGTGCTGTACTTGCCGCTATTGCAGCTCTTTTTGCTGGCTATGTCGCCGCGGGATTGGTGTTGTTGACCAGTGTGGCACTCCACGGCCTGGGCTGGCTTTATCTATACAACCAGCGCCCCGGGGCAAGGAACTCCACCGGCGATTGATCGACTGGCTAAGTTCACAACCCGTGCTCAGACCTCGTCACCTCAATCCACACCTGGGCACGCTAGCTCTGTAGGAACGATTCCTTGAGTACTGAAGCGAACACAAGTGCCGTTTGCTCAGCCCGGCTCAAACAGGAGTCACGCTGGATCTGTAGCTCTTCCCTGCTGGTGGCCTCTAAAACGTCCTCACGCAGGTCGACGTAGATTTTGAGCTTGGGTTCGGTGCCACTGGGTCGCGCCAGGATCCGTCCGCCTTCGAGGTCGAGTTGAACGAGGGGCTGGGCTCCTAGCCAGGGCGGTCTGTCCTCGGCACCGATCCTGTAATCGACCATTCCCAAAACTTTCATGTCGCCAATTGCCTGAGGAGGGTTCTTGGCGATGGCCTCCACGGCACTCACAATCTCGCGTTGTCCTTGCTCGCCGGGTCGGACCAGTGACTTTTGTGTGCTCACCCACAATCCATGACGACGCCACAAGTCATGGAGTAGATCAAGCAGCGTCAATCCATTCTGGGCCTGCAAAGCAGCGATGTCGGCCAGCAGGACAGCAGCCGATATTCCGTCTTTGTCGCGCACGGTTCTGCCCACGGCGTATCCCAGGGCTTCCTCATAGCCGAACAGAAACTCGGCCTCCCCCCCAGCCTCTACGGCGAGTGCCGCGTTGACAATCCATTTGAACCCGGTCAGAGTCACGAGATGTTCTGCACCGTATTCGGCAGCGATGACTGCAAGCATCGGGCTCGACACCACCGAATTGGCCGTGATGGGTCTCTTGGCCAATGTCGCCGGTGGATTCTCGAGCAGGTGGGATCCAAGGATCACACCAAGTTCGTTACCGGTGAATAAGCGCCATCCACTCCCCTCTGCCACCGCACCCGCGAGACGATCTGCGTCCGGGTCGTTAGCGACCACCAGCCCTGCTCCGATCTCTCCTGCCATCTCGAGGGCGAGATCGAGAGCGCCGGGTTCTTCGGGATTTGGGAAGGCAACTGTCGGGAATGTGCCATCAGGAGTGAATTGCGACTCGACAACATGGAAGTCGTTGTGGACCGTCCTGGAGAACAGGTCTACGACAGTGGACCCGCCGACACCATGTAGGGGCGTGTAGACAATCTTTACGGTGGATTTTGGAAGTCGACTCCGGTAGGCACTCACTTCGGCCCAATATCGATCGAGAAGCGTATCCGGAGCCTTCCGGATCAGCGGGTCGGATACCTCGAGGGCTTCGAGCAGACGAGAGATTGAGATAGCGGTCCCGGTCTTAGTGATGGCGTTGGCAATCGCCGTGTCGGTCGGTGGGATGATCTGGGCCGCGTTCGCGCCATAGACTTTGTAACCGTTGTCCGCTGGAGGATTGTGACTGGCAGTCACCACAACGGCGGCGCACGCGCCGAGCACCTTGGCTGCGAAGGCAACCATTGGTGTTGGCGTGACTTCCTCGAAGTAGACGACATCGAGCCCCGCCGCGGCCAACACACCCACCGTGTCCTCGGCAAACTGTCTACTCGTAGGTCGGGCATCAAACCCTACGACGACCGGGCCGTCTCGTTCGGCGTCGGACCCGCCGAGGAGAAAGTCGGCCAGACCTTTCGTGGTCTTGATCACGACTGCGCGGTTCATCTGGTTCGAACCAGGACCTACGACTCCCCGGATCCCGGCGGTGCCGAACTCGAGAACGCCACCCATCGCCTCGTGAAGCGAAGCCGGATCACCTGACTCCACGATAGAAATGAGCTCTTCGGCGGTTGCCGGATCGGGATCCCCGGCGGCCCAGTCGCGCGCAGCCGCTTCCAGGTTCGTCATCTCGGCCTCCGGCTGACCCAATTCCAGGAGTCGCGGCACATGTCATTCAGATCGAGCTTTGTGCTCCATCCGAGGCGAGCGTAGGCTTTTTGGACATCAGCGTACGATGCAGCCACATCTCCTGGCCGCCGACTCTCCACGACAAACGGGATTTCAACTCCGGACTCCTTGGAATAGGTTTCGATCACCTCGAGAACACTGTTTCCCCGTCCGGTGCCCAGGTTGTAGACGTGCACGCCGGCATCGTCACTGTGAGTCTCGAGAGCGCGAACATGGCCCTCGGCCAGATCCTCGACGTGGATGTAATCACGCACCCCTGTGCCATCGGGGGTCGGGTAGTCATTGCCAAACACCCTCACATGGTCGAGTTCGCCGGCCGCAACCTTGGCGACGTACGGCATCAGATTGTTGGGGATACCGCTCGGCTCTTCGCCGATCAGTCCTGACGGATGAGCTCCAACCGGGTTGAAATACCTGAGGAGGCAAATGCTCCAGTCCGGGTTAGCGGCCTGAACGTCGATCAAAACTCGTTCCATCATGATCTTGCTCCAACCGTAAGGATTAGTGGCGACCCCAACGGGCATATCCTCCCGGAGTGGTAGCTCGGCTGCTTCCCCATAGACGGTGGCTGACGAACTGAAGATGAATTGGTTCACATCTGCCGCCCGCAACGCTTCAAGGAGTGAAATGGTGCCGCTCACGTTGTTGTCGTAGTAGCGAAGCGGTTCTGAGACCGACTCACCAACCGATTTCAGTGCAGCGAAGTGAATGCAGGCGTCGACTTCGTCGTCAAGGACACCAGCTATCCGTTCGGTGTCACGAATGTCGATTCTGTGGAATTCTGGAACCACCCCGGTCAACTCCCCGATCCGGCCAACGACACCCTCACTCGAATTGGATAGGTTGTCGATGACTACCGGCTCATGTCCGGACTTGATGAGGGAGGCAACGGTATGACTACCGATGAATCCGCTACCTCCGGTAACTAATACACGCATTCAGTTGAGGTTAGGCGGCGAAGGGGATCAACCTCGTGGCAAGTAGAGCGAGAAACGAGAGCGATTGTCAGCGTGCGAGTATCGAACGTCTCCTCCCATGAGGCGGGCGAGCTTCCGCGAGACCGGGAGTCCGAGTCCTATAGAGTTGGGGTAGGTATTGCGTCGCTCCTGCCCGAACGGCTCGAATATCCTCTCCACGATCTCTTCGTCGATCGGTTGACCGTTGTCACAAACGGTTATCACTGCCCAGGTACCTTCAACGTCAATCTCTAATGTCACTTCGTCACCGCCATAGCGGTGGGCGTTGCTGATCAAATTGCGCAAAATCTGACGGGTCCGACCGGGGTCCGCAAGAACAGACACGTCACTGCTTGAGCTGATTCCCACCGACGGCTCTGTCATCGAACCGATCCGCTCGGCCTCGGCCCGAATCGGGAAGACAGTTGGGACCAGACTGAGTTCGCGCCTCTCGTCGTGATATGCGACAAGAAGGTCTTCGATAAGCCAGGCCGCCTCTTCGGATTCCCGCGCAATCAGCTCAACCATCTTGCGTCGTTCGTCATCGTCGAAGGATTCATATGCGTCGGACATTTCCTGACTCAATCCGAGGGCCACGGAGATCGGATTGCGTAACTCATGCGACACCGTTGCAATGAACTCTTCCTGCGATTGGCGAAGACGGACTTTCTCGCTGACGTCCACCAATGCACCCTCGAAATAGAGGACGCCTCCCTCGGCGTTTCTTGCCACCCGCGCCGTGTCCCGCACCCAGATTGTGGAACCATCGCCGCGGGTCAATTCAAAGTCGAGCTCCTCAACACGGCCGTGGCCTTCGATATCGTCAATCCAACCTCCCCGAATGGTTCCATCGACGTAATAATCGGCCACATTGCTGCCATGCATCATTAGGGCGTCGGTAGATTCGAATCCAAGTATTTCAGCGAGCGCCTGATTCGCCGCGAGCAATTCGCCATCTGGTGAGGTTCGATAGAGCGCAACCGGAAGAAGATGAAAAAAGTCATCGAGATTTTCGACATTCGTCACTTACATATATCGTCAGTAGACGGGAAATTCCTAATAGCCGCCGTCGCTATCCGACCGAGCACCGGCACTTTCGAGGCTCAAACCCGCGTCATCGAGACGAAAAACACCGTCATCCCCTGGGGGAACCTGCCCGCAGGACACTACAAACTCGGATAAGTACAGGCTATTGGCGACAAATCCGGCCGTAACCAAGATCTGGTCTGGTTCCTGGAGAATCAAGCCCAACGGGGCTGTACCGATTCGGATCATCTCGGCGAGGACGGTTGCCGAGGAACTGCTCCCCCGGCCATGCGGCATGACGAGAATGACCCCGGTGATGGAAACCCCGTTTTGGGGATGGTTGCGGTCGACAATGGCACCTGTTGTCGGGTCGACGCCTCCCCAGAATGAGAGCGGCGCCGTGAGTCTAAAAAGCTCTCCGACTGCAACACCGGGGAGGAGACACCGCATCACACTTGGAACGGATCTTCCAGATGGATCTCACCGGACATCGCCGATTTGACGCACTCTTCGAGGCCGGCGAACACAACATCTAACCCGAGATTGGCTGGGGCGTAATAAGCCCATTTTCCAGAGTTCGTGAGCACGGGGCCATCAACATGGCCCATTATCGGAGTGATGTAGGTACAGGTGTCGGTCACCACTGTTGCTCCAAAAGCCTCTAGAGCTGCCAGAACGTTGTCTGGAACTGATGCAAGGACGCCCCTCCCTGTATTGACGTAGAAGGGGATCCGACTCCTCCCATCGACAACCAGCAGGGCGAGGTGTTGCAATTCAGCAGCAGACATATGTGGTGTTCCGACAGAGACTGCTCCCGGCACACCGGAACCATTGCCAAGCGCATCTCTTGCTCTTTTCAGATCGTTCATGGCGACTCGAATACTGGGGATATCGGTTGAAGCAACGCACTCCTCGAAAGTCGAAGCCTCAGGGGTCACTCCAACCGCATGAAACATTGCCGTTGAACCCGACGACGCCGCGGCCGCTCCCAACGCCTTCAGATTGTCTTCGGTTGTGTCCGACGGGAGCCCGGAGATGGCTGCCACTCTGGTGCCGGTATTGGCACCAAGCCAGTGCCCGAGCAGTGGAAAGAAAATTTCGTGGGCAAAAGCCGATTCTGGAACGGCCACTTCAACGAGCACTTCGGCCTTGCGGCCGGAGTCAAGGTGTAAACCGGATGCGGGCGCCCGTCCGGTAACCGCACAGGACAGGTCGGCGAAATCCCCGTAGCGATTGGTTCTCGCCCCGAGGACCGAGTTGGCGAACACAATTGCGTTCGACTCTCCCCACGCAATCTGGGTGCCCAGCTCTGGTCGACCAGGGAGCTGATAAGGCGCGCAGGTCCATGTCGGTGCACAACCCAACTCCACATGCAGGTCCATCAGTTCCCGAGCCGCTATAGCGTCGCTCGCACTCCCCCGGTAAAGATCCGGGTGTAGCAAATCGAGCGATGAGACGTTGAGAGTGGTAGGTACCTGAACTGTTGCATTCCCCTCAACCAGGGCGCGGGCGAAGTCGATCCCGGCTTGGCCATGAAACAGGCACCCATCAATGTGGGCTCCCTCGATATCGATAAATCCGGTGGCACTTTCGGTCTCCGCTATTGTGACCAAAAGGCCCATCGCCAGCGCCGCACCCTCCCCCAGCTCCCCATTCAGGAATGCCATATCGCGGTCGCTGAGCTTGACGCCGGAATCAGGATTCAAAAGCAAGAGACAACTGGTCGTCGGGGCGCTCGTAGCGGGTGAGGCCGTTCCATATCAGATGGTCCATAAACACCCACGACTTACGGTGGATCACACTCGGCCCAAGGGCTTGAAGGGCTGATTTGTGGATTGGGCATGGATAGCCCTTATTTGCCTCAAAATTGAAGGCCGGATAGTTGGGGGACAACTCACGCATGATCCGATCACGGGTCACCTTGGCCAGGATCGATGCCGAAGCGATAGATAACGACGTGGCATCACCACGGACGATCATCTTCGACCCTCCGATAAAATCCCATTTTCCATCCATCAGAACCTGATCAGGGGGCTGGCGAAGACCGGAAATCGCCCGGCGGGCGGCAAGACGCTGAGCCTCCGACATCCCCAGGCGATCGCACTCTTCGGCCGAGGCGTGACCGACCGACCAGTCTTCTACCCAATCAGCGATGCGTTCGAACAGTGCCTCGCGCTCCGTTTCAGTCAGCATCTTCGAATCTCGAATCTTGTACACCCTGCGTTCCCGGGGCACCACGGCAGCACCGACCGACAAAGGGCCCGCCCAAGAGCCGCGGCCAACCTCGTCGACACCCACCACGATCCGAGAACCCTGATCCCAATAGATCCGCTCAACATCGAGACCGGGTGCTCGCCGCTTCAAAGAGGGACGAAGTTTGGGAGCAGTCTGGGTGGTCACCGCTCCCAGGGTAGAGCCCGAAGAAACGATTTGATGTCAGTTCAGCGACGGATCTGTGGGAAAGTTCGCGACCATCGCCAGTTTCCCGGGCTGACGCCGCAACACTGCCCCCCACAAATCGTCTGGATTGGAGAACGGGTCATCGGGCGAGGCCACAACCAGATACCACGAACCTTCGGCCAATTCTGATTCCAATTGTCCCGGTCCCCACCCTGAGTATCCGGCATATATACGCGCTCCGCGATGCGACGGTGTCGGGCCGCCCTCGAGGTCGAGGAGCGACACTCCTGGCAGAGGACTTGCCATGCCGGTGGTACCGGGACAAAGACCGATGCCCACTTCGGGTTCGACCGGTCCACCGATGTAGATGACACCCGGATCAGCCACCGAATCTGCCCACATTGGAAGATGTTCAGCGACTGTCTCCCCGGATGGGTGGTTGAGTACCAGTCCCGCGGCGCCATCGTCACCGTGTTCGAGCACCAACACGACCGACCGGAAGAACGTCTGCTCAACAATGAGAGTCGAAGCGATCAACAATTGACCCGACAATGAGTCAAATCCATCCATTCAGTGGCTCTCCCTTATTGTTAGCGTGACACAATGCCAATGATTGCAACCACCATCTCCGATCCGACTCTCGATGGCCAATCGTCTGTGGTCCGTGCCCGGAGACGGTACTTCACGACTCTACAGATCATCAACATGGCGACTCCTCTCTTCAGATGAGGGCACTGGTCAAGCACGGTGACGAACCCGGTCTCAGACTGGAGGAGCTACCCAATCCAGAGCCGGGTCCGGACGAGGTTCTGATAGCGGTACATTCGGCGGGATTGTGCGGTACCGACCTTCACATCTACCAGTGGGACGATTGGGCCCGACAAACGGTCCCCACTCCGATGACCATCGGGCACGAATATTCCGGCACGATCGCCGCACTCGGTTCCGCCGTATCCGGATTCGAGGTGGGCGAATTCGTCGGCGGCGAAGGGCACGTGGTCTGCAACCGCTGCCGCAATTGCCTTGCTGGGCGTCGACATCTGTGTAACGACACTCGTGGGATCGGCATCGATCTTCCTGGTGCCTTTGCCGACTATGTCGTGGTTCCTAAGTCGAATGTTTGGCGGCATACCGAAGGGATCGACCCTGAGATCGCAGCTCTGTTCGACCCCTTTGGAAACGCCGTACACACGGCTTTGAAGTTCCCCGTGCATGGCGAAGATGTTTTGATCACCGGCGCAGGGCCGATCGGCGCAATGGCTGCTGCCGTCGCCGCCCACGCTGGTGCACGCAATGTCGTGGTGACGGACGTCAACCCATTTCGCTTGGAGATTGCCGAGCGTATGGGGGCTACCAGGGTGGTAGACCGTTCCAATACTGATCTGCGGAATGTCCAAACTGAGATCGGCATGATCGAGGGGTTCGACGTGGCCATGGAGATGTCGGGAAGCCCCTCGGCTTATCAGGACATCTTGGAAAACACCATCCACGGTGCCAATGTCGCCCTGTTGGGAATTCCCTCCGACCAATTTGCGATCGATTGGAGTGTCGTCATCTTCAACATGCTCAACCTGAAAGGGATCTACGGGCGCGAGCTCTACGACACGTGGTACAAAATGAATGTGTTGATCGATTCGGGTATCGACCTTTCACCAGTGATAACCCACCGTTACCCACTAGAACAATACGACGAGGCCTTTGCAGCCGCTGCATCCCGGGAGTCGGGAAAGGTCCTCCTCAACATCGGTGGGCACTAGCCCGACGATGCCAAATTCTCGTCGATCCAATCAACGATCTCCGCAACCAGTTCAGGACCTTCAGGCTCGTTGAAGATCTCGTGGCGGAGTTTCGGGTAGAGGCGTCGTTCTACGCCGTCGGCCTCTCCTAGAACGACCGTGGACGCGGGAGGGACGATCGAATCGGCTCCACCGTGCATCACGAGAGTCGGCACCGATAGCTCATCGAGGTGAGGTGCGGCCGCTGTTTGGGCTGTGAACAAGTGATTTCCCAATCGGGCAGTGGTCTTGAAGACCATGAGCGAATCAGAGAAATACCCCTCCCCGACTTCAGGGTCGCGGCTCAACTGCTCCCCTTTGAGATTGTTGGGGATTGTCATCTTCGGAGCGATACGGGCCAACAAAGGTGCCAGCGCCTTCTGCCAACCGGCGCCCCCGCCGATTGCCGGGGCCGAAAGTACCAACAAATCCGGCTTAGGGTGCTCGCTCAGGGCATAGCTGGTCGCAACGAGTCCCCCCATGGAGTGGCCGAGCAGAATCACCGGCCAATCGGACTTGTCGATCAATCTGCCGACCTGGTCGAGATAATCGTCCCAATCGAGGACATCGGCTCGGTCGCCGCCACTCTTGCCAAACCCAAAAAGATCGGGCGCGACCACGTCGAAACCACTCTGAGCAAAGAGACTGCCGACCCTTTCATAGCGACCGGTGTGTTCGGCGAGCCCGTGGACCAGAACTACAGAGCCCCTTCGAGACCCTCCGGCCGCCCATTCCCGGATCAATTCGGTCTCGTAAGTCTCGTTCGGCTGATTGGAGGTCGTTGACTGGATAGAGCTCACCGGCGAATCCTAGATGGGCCCAATTTCATAGAGTGCACTCCTTGTGGAATGGCGGTTTCTTGAAATGTCCCTTGACCTGCTTTCCCCTGATGTCTATTTCAACGCCGTCGGATCCGGTGGCCGGTGGGCTCATGTAGACCATACCGATCCCTTTTCCGAGGATCGGGCTCATGTTCCCCGAGGTCACTTCACCGTGGCTCGACCCCGAAATAGCTTTGTATCCGTGTCGGGGAACGCCCGGCTCATCCAGGACGAATCCCATGAGACGGGACGGAAGGCCCGAACTCTTCTGGTCGACCAGTGCCGACCGTCCCACAAAGTCGTGCTCGAAGTCGACGGCAAACCCGAGTTCTGCCTCAAGGGGCGTTCTGGTTTCATCGAGGTCTTGACCCCAGAGTGGGAATCCGGCCTCGAGACGCAACGTATCGCGGGCGCCGAGACCACAGATGCGAACCCCGTCCAACGCCATCTCATCGGCCAACAAGATCGCCGTCTCCGGGTCTGTCACGATTTCGCCGCCTCGTTCACCGGTGTACCCGGTGCCCGCCAACGCAACGATTCTCCCTCGCCATTCGATGCGCACCGTCCGAAATCTTCGCGGAGTCTCGCCGAGTACCCGCTCAAAAACGGAATTGGAATCGGGACCCTGGAGGGCGACCATCGCCGTCGACATCTGGAGGTCAGCCACCTGGCAAAGCTCCTGATTTTCAAATTCGGCCATGACCCGTGGTTGGTTGGAAGCATTGGGCATAACCCAGTAATCGTTTTCACCCCACCACCAAACGATGATGTCGTCGACAACACCGCCACTCTCATTGAGCAGCATCGTGTACTGGGCCCGGCCTGGTTCGATTCGGGCCATGTTATTGCAAAGTAGCCGGTCAAGGGCTCCACCCGCGCCCGTACCGGATAAGGAGAATCGTCCCAGGTGAGAAATGTCGAACAAACCAACCGAACCCCGCACTGAGAGGTGTTCTTCGATTACGGATTCGTACTGCACGGGCATTTCCCAGCCACCGAAATCGACCATCCGGGCGCCGTGGTCGAGGTTGAATTGATGAAGTGGCGACCGGTTCATCCGGTCAGTTGTTCTCCGCGGTCTGCGAGCCTCTTGATCGAGGGGCGACCGGGCATCCTGGTGGGAGCCGCAATGTCGTCAAGGCTCTCCGGTTCTTCCAACCCGTACTTGACCACGAGATGCAGATAATCGCGTTGGTAGAAGACCTTGCAACTGACCTCCGGATACAACTCAGCAAGCCGGCGGACTTTTCGATTCTTCTTCGTGACCAATTTCTGATTCATCGTGGTGATCTCAATGAACAGGTCGTCCTCGGGCAGATAGAAATCGGGGGTGAAGAATTGCGACGGCGCTCCGTCACGGCCCCAGGCTATCGGGAAGGATCTGGGCTCATACTCCCAATCGACGCCGTAGAAATCCAACAGGAGTGCAAATTGTCGTTCACTATTGTGAGCGAAGGGGACCTCGTGAGCGGAAATGGCCGTCTTGTTCAGATTACGCCTACCTCAATAACCCCGGCATACACCTGTTCCTGATCAGGGTAAAGCTGATGTATCGCACCCTCGACTTCAGTTTCCACCGGGCCGATAGCGATGCCAAACACGCCTTGGCCGCGACGAAAGACGTCCACGACCTCTTGTTCGGAGTGAGCGGCATAAATAGTTTGGCCGTCGCTGAGAAGGGTCACGTCGCCTAAGGGCCGGTCAGATTCCATCTGTTCGCGAAGGATCTCAACTGCCTGGCGGATCTTCTTGAGACTCATACCTGCATCGAGAAGTCGTTTGATGACTTTGAGTTGCACAACGTCTGAGAAAGAATACAGCCTCTGAGAGCCGGACCCGGCAGCACGCTGCAGCGAAGGCGAAATCAAGTCGGTTCGCGCCCAATAATCCAATTGTCGATAGGTAATTCCAACCAGGTTGCACACCTGGGGCGCCCTGTAACCAAATTCCCGCTCTTGCACCATGACTCCTCCGGCTTACACGTCCGTAATTTCGCCGTTGTGAGCAAGCTACCTGGATTGGGTCCCGTGGTCAATGATTTCTGTGGAAAAGATGACAGGATTCATCCCCAGAGAAAGGAATTTTTACAACTGGAACAGACTTATTCAGCGGCTTCCCCACCGAGAAAATCTTCTACCGTCACTTGTTCAAGTAGCTCCCGGAAACGAGTGACCTCGTCGTCTTCGGAGTCTTCTTCAAATTCGATTCCTGCTTCGTCGAGAACTGAAGGCAATGCAAACACCGGGGTTCCACACCGTGCAGCAATGGCAATTGCGTCTGAAGGCCGACATGAAATGTGGATGTCACGGCCTTCGTGATCGATCGCCAGGTCGGCAAAGTAGACCGAGTCTCGCATTTCGGTGATTGTGATTCGTGCCGGGAGTGCGCCGACTGAGTCGAGCACCGAGCGCATTAGATCGTGGGTGAGAGGTCGGGGTGGGATGACACCCTCGAGTGCCGTGGCAATCGAGGTAGCTTCATTTCCACCAATCCATATTGGCAGGTAGCGGCTCCCGTGTGTCTCTTTGAGCAGGACGATCGGCTGGTTGGACGGCAGCTCGACACGAACCCCGATAACTTCCATCGAAACTGGATCGCGTGTTGCCGACATCCCTACGAGGTTATCACCGGTGTCGACTCATTCGCTCCGAATCATTCTGCGAAAACCTTCCGGGCCAAAATCTCAGGATCTTTCACGAAACCCTCAATGTCGAGAATCGCCCACATCGACGGCAGATTTCGATACAGACCCTCCCAATCCAGTCCATACCCGACAATAAATTCGTCACCTACCTCGAATCCGCGATATTCAATCGGCACTTCCGTCACTCGACGTCGAGTCTTGTCGAGCAAACCCACCGTCGCCACCGATCGGGCGCCCCGATCTTGCATCATTTGACGCAGTACATTGAGAGTGAGTCCGGTGTCCACTATCTCCTCGACGATTACGACGTCACGATCTTCAATCGGGCGCGACACATCCATGGAAACCGAGATGCGGCCACTCTCGCCGAAGCGATTCAAAGCGAGAAAATCTATTTCGACAGGCTCGTCGACGGCCCGGATCAGATCAGCTGCAAACAACACTGACCCGGTCAATACCGTAACGAAGACCGGATTTCGGCCTCGATAATCCTCGGCGATGGCCGCGCCTAGCTCACCTACACGTGATCTGATGTCGTCCGCAGCGATCACCTCGCTTGCAAACGGATAGCTCCGAAGTTGAGCGTCACTCACCCGGGGTGAACCAGAAGGTGACCGCGCTCCAAAATGAGTCCGGGCCCGGCTCAGGGGATCTCGTCGTTTCGATGATAGGCGACGGCTCAGGAATCGGCTCACCGCCAATCGGACCGGGTTGTTCTAGAAGTAGCCCTTCGCCGGCAAGGTGGAGCATGGCTTCTGAATCTCGGGCGACCGTGCGTGGCCCGGGGGCGATCCGCGGTTGCGGAGAAACGTATGGCTGGCCGCTACTGAGCATTTGGTAGTACGGCATATCGTCGAATGCGTAGTCGAGTAAGAGTTCGGCATCGGCGAAATGCTGTCGTCTTCCTTCACTACCCAAAACGACCACGTAGATCATCCGGCCATCACGTTCCGCCGCGGCGACGAAGGTAAGAAGGGCCTGGATGGTAAATCCGGTCTTGACCCCGGCCATTCCCTCATAGTCGCCCAACATGAGATTTGTCGTCTGCGCAATTCTGGGTGTGCCATCGGGTGCCGGCGGGAACACATACGAGCGAGATCGCACCGTTTCGGCAAACAGCGGGTGGGCCATGGCCTCCCTGGCAATCACCACGAGGTCGCGCGCCGAGGAATAGTGATTGGATGCATCCAATCCGTGAGGATTGGCGAAACTGGTGTGCTCCAGGCCCAATTCTGCGGCACGGGAATTCATCAGGTCGACGAACCCGTCAACCGAACCACCGATGTGCTCCGCCAATGCAGTGGCGGCGTCATTAGCAGAATGAACCATCAGGGCCTTGAAGAGTTGCTCAATGGTGACCTGCTCCCCCGCTACCAGGTCGATCTCCTTCTCCCCCGTGGCGGCCGCTTTCTCTGAAACTGTCACGAGCTCATCGAGATGCCCGTATTCCACAACCAGAAGCCCGGTCATGATTTTCGTCACCGAGGCAATTGCTCGTTCATCGTTCGAGTTGCGGGATGCCAGAATGGCGCCCGCATTAGCGTCATAGACCATCCAACTCGGCGCCGTTGGGTGCGGTGCGTTCGGGACCGGCCAGGGGTCATCGACCTGTACGGGATAGGTCAGAGGCGCCGCAGAAGCGGGCGCGACCAGGCCAGTCAGCGCCGCAAGGACGAGAAGTATCGTGAGGGAGAGTCTCATATATTGAAGTGGCGGCGGAGTTCTCCATTGAGCATCGCTTTGTGCATTGCCTGAATCGAGTCGTTCGAGGCCGCAAGTAGATCGCGGGCCCGTTCTTGTGCCTCTGCATTGTTGGCCCGATTCAACGGTTCAACAAGCTGGCGGATCAAATCGGCTTCCCGGTCGACCGACAGCTTGATCGAACGAATATGCCGGGGTTCCAAGCCAAGTTCCATTAGGCGTCTCGCTTCGGACGCAATAATACCGGCCTGCGGGGGGAATACGTCCGAGTCATCAATCGGAACGACGATCTTGGCATCTATAAGCGACTCCAGATCTTTGTCGGAGAGTGACGAGCGTTTCAATATCTCGTCTCGACTCAGAGGTTCACCAGCACCATCCGAATTGAGATTGTCGACCTCCTCCCGACCCGGTTCCTCACCCCGTTCCCAAAGCGTCAGCTTGGATTTGATCACCTTCAAAGGAAGGAAATGGTCTCGTTGTTGTTGGAGGATGAACCTAATTCGGGCGATCTCATCCCGGCCGAACTGGCGATAACCGCTCGAGGTCCGATGCGGGTCGACCAGCCCTTGCGACTCCAGGAATCTGATCTTTGAGACCGAGACGTCGGGGAATTCGTCCCTGAGTTGGTTGATCACCTCGCCGATGCTGAGAAGTTCGTTCTCAGACATCGCCATGGGCGACTACGAAGTGGAATCGCCCAACCAACACCTCGTCACCAGGCGACAGAGCTGATGAGTCGACCCTTTGTTCGTTCACATAGGTCCCGTTGGTCGACCCGCTGTCCTCGACACTCAGTTCAGCGTCGGCGACGACAAAACGGCAGTGATGGCGAGAAACCGTGACATCGTTGAGAAATATGTCACTCTCGGGATGCCGCCCGACAGTGGTGTTTCCCTCGGGTAGCAAGAATGTGAGTCCGGCACGGGGACCTTGCTCGACTACGAGGGCAAACCCCGAAAACCCTCCGACTTTTGAAGCTTCCTCCCTACTGAGCGGGTGTTCGGCCCGATCGTCGAGGGGCACATACACCACGGTTGGGTCATTATCGACCTCAACTACAGGTTCATTGTCGGATTCGGGGCGGTTTTGCTCAGGCATCTCGGACCGATGATAGAAACTCTCCCGGCTTGCGGAGGTTATTCGGTCAGTTCGCGGTATCCGGCGGCGTCGAGGAGGCCGCTGGTGTCCAGATCTTCGTCGGGTTTGATCTCCACGAGCCATCCCTCGTCGTATGGGCTCTTGTTGACCAGTTCGGGGCTGGTCGAAACGCTCTCGTTAACCGCGACGATCACCCCAGCGACAGGGGCGTAGACCTCACCCACCGACTTAGTCGACTCCACCTCCACCAGGATGTCTTCTTTGGCGACACGTGACCCAACTTCGGGCAATTCCACGTAAACGATGTCGCCCAACTGATCCTGGGCAAAGTCGGATATCCCGATCCGAACCCGTCCGTCCAGCTGCTGGATCCACTCGTGTTCGTCGGTGTAAGAAAGGCTTTCGGGTACTTGCATCAATTCTCCTCGATCCCGCTGCTCGGGTTGGAATACGACTCTACCGCCGAAAGCCGATCACGCGCATCACCGATGTACTGGAACATCACAAACCAATACAGAGCTAATCCCAAGACACCGGAGATCCACGCGATGGGAAGGAATAGGTTGGTCCACACGTCGGCACCGGCGAGGTAAAAGGCAGGGATCGCACCGTAGATGATGAAGGTGGCCCACTTCCCGAGTTTCCGCACCGGCAGAGTCCCGCCGCCCCTCAAGATCAGGAGCAGGGCAACTCCGGCCATGATCAGCTCTCGAAACAGAAGTGGAATACCGATCCATCCCGGTACTACCCCGACAACCAACCCGCCGACCACAGCCGAGACAATCATCAGACGGTCAGCGATCGGGTCGAGCGCCTTACCAAGCTCCGAAACCTGATTGAGCTTTCGAGCAAGATACCCATCGATCCAGTCGGTCCAGCCGATCAGGAAGATCAACCACGCCGCCAAGGCGATGTTCTCATCGACCAGGAGAACCCACCAAAAAACCCCCACGCCAATCAGACGAACAAAGGTAACGAGGTTTGGAATCGTCAAGATTCGGTTGGGTGCTGCCGGGGTATCTGCCACCGAGTCAGGCTATCCGGTTTTCTAGTTCTTGGGTGTGACCAGTTCGATCCCGGCAAACGCTGCCTGAATCCCACCGAGAACCTGTCGATCCGGGAATGTGACCAAATCTGAGCGATACGCCTCGGTAATCTGACTCGCGTACAGGGGAAGGTATGGCAGGTCTGAGGCGATCAGCGCCTCGATTTTCCAAATGATCTCCCGGGCCTGCTCATCATCGGGCGCCGAATCGAGCAATCTCACCAGGCGGTCCATGGCTGCGCTGGAATAACCGGTGTTGTTAGCAGCCCCTTTCGACCCAAAGAGGTCGCCGTAGAAGGACGGTAAACCAGGATTTCCCAAGGACCAACCAAGGAGAACCATGTCGTATTGAAGGTTGCCATCGATATCGGGAGTAAAAGTGAGGTCGACGACGCTGGCAAAGTCGGTAGTGACGGGAATCACCTGAAACCCGAGCAACTCTATCGATGAAGCTATCCGGTCGGCGTAGTCGGGTCGGGCCGGGTCGTAAGAGTCGCCCGAGGTAAGGATAGTTAGGGCTGCCGGAGTACGGCCCTGGATCTGGAGGCCCTGGCCGGCGATCACTTCGCTGCCATTCCATGAGGGTTCGACGGTCCATGAATATCCGGCTTCTTTCAAAGCTGCGAGGACTGTTGCCAAACCTTCTACTGGCTCAACGGTGTATCCGTCAGCGATAGCACCGGCCACCTCGGGGTCGTACCAAGCTGTAGCTGCTGCAGGCAGCATGGCATTCGCCAGCGGGGTGGAAGCAACTTCCGATGCGAGCCCGACTCTATCCACCAAGAATGCGACGGCTCTTCGGTAGGCGATGTCATCCATTGGTTCACGTTTGGTGTTGAAGCTGAGATACCTTACGCCGAACTTGGGGTTGGTAATTGTTGTGACACCATGGGCACCGGCCAGCTCGACTACCTGGTCGGGCTGGAGTCCGTTGGGGGAAGCCAACAGGTCAACCTGCCCGTCAACCAGCCCCGATATAGCATCATCTTCAGACGGGAAAACCAGATACTCAACGACCGGGGCCGCGTTGTTGCCGGGATAGCCGGGATTGGCTCTGGCGACGATGCGGCTCTCGCCCACTTCAACGATCTCGCTCGGACCACCGGCGACGTCACCATGGCCGTCAAGCGCAAACAGTTGTTCTGGCGTCATTTCGCTGCTGATCTGAGTCCCCCAGATGTGACTTGCGATGATCGGTGCGGTGCCAGCACCGTAAGGCCAGGTGCTGAGACTGGGGCGCGATGCAAATTTGATCTCAAGATGAACATCATCAATGGCCACGACACCGGTAACACTCCCGGGGAAGACATCAGCCCATTGACCCCCCAGGCCAACGGATTTGACTGTGCGATAGGTGAACGCAACGTCGCTAGCGGTCATCCGTATGCCATCGCTCCACCTCATGTCGTCGCGCAAAGTCACGATGGTGTGCCATCCCTCGGCATTCCAGGTTGGTTCGGTGAGTGATTCGGCAAGTTCGGGGACGATTTCCAACGTGGTCGGGTCGACTCGATACAAGCTTGCTTTGGTCGGTGCGAGAACGTAGGCGTCCCAGACGGTGGGTGCCGAACCAAAGTACTTCCAGAAGTTCTCGGTGCTCACGCCACTGAGTAAGCCAACTCTGTATACAAAGGGTTCATCGTCGACGACTTCTCCATCGGTTGCTGTCGTGTTGGATTCACCGGTCAGTGCCGTTTCTACCGGCTCCGAATCCTGCTCCACGATCTCAACGGGCTTCTCTTCAGGGTCGGAAAGGAGTTGCAAAGAAGCACCGATAGCGAGCGCGACCAGAATTGAGGATGCAGCGAAAGTTCGAATGAGTTTGTCGGGCAATTTCTGTATGACCTCCCAACAAATTGTCGGCAGGTATCAACAGTCACTTAATGAAAAGCCCTCCCAGCACGCTGGGCCCACCAGGAGACGACCTTGGCCCAACGCCCGATTAGTATTTTCGGTTCCGGGCTGTGGCGCAGCTTGGTTAGCGCGCCGGTCTGGGGGACCGGAGGTCGGGAGTTCAAATCTCCCCAGCCCGACTGATTCCAGGCACCTGGCTACCCGCTGAGTGCCTGGAACAGCCAAACGACACCCTGTCCTAGCCGATAGAGCAGATAGAGGCCGGCCAGCACCACCATGATTTTGAAGCTGAGCGGTGTTGGGAGATCTAACTCTGAAGAGTGCTCTTCGAATTCCTCGCCGGACTCAGCCGTCATTTTCGGGTGGCCTTTTTCCGCTCTACGATGTGGACGGGGTTCCCCGTGAAATCGAACGAATTACGAAGTTTGTTCTCCAGAAATCTCAAATAGTCATCAGACAGATCTCCGCCCGAAGTGAAGAGAATGAAGGTTGGTGGGGCCACACCAGCCTGGACGGCGTAGTGAATTTTGGTTCTTCTCCCTTTTCGAATGGGAGTTAGATGGGCGGCCGTCCAATCGCGAATGAGACGATTCAACTGGCCCGTCCCCACCCGATTCACCCTAGCCTCGAGGACCGACTCGACAATCCCACCGAGACGGCCAATCCTGGCCCCTGTGGCCGACGACAGTCTCATTACCGGTGCCCAGTCGACAAAACCGAATCGATCGGGAATTGACTGTTCGGTCTCCTCTCTTTGATCTTCGTCAATGGCGTCCCACTTGTTTAGCAATATGACCAAACCGGTCCCCGCGTCGGCCACCTCGCGTGCAATGCGTTGGTCCTGATGAGTCACTCCGTCGAGGGCGTCAATCATCAACAAGGCGACGTCGGCCTCTTTGAGCACCTCCCTCGCACGAACCACCGCATAGAAATCGGCGTCTTCGGTGATTTGGGGTTTGCGACGGATCCCGGCGGTATCGACAAGGGTGTACTCGACGCCGTCAATCTCGATCTCCACGTCAATTGGATCGCGTGTCGTTCCCGGAGTAGCTGACACGATCACCCGGTTTTCTCCGAGAAGCTTGTTGAGGAGTGTTGATTTGCCGACATTGGGTCGGCCGATAATGGCCAGACGGGGACGAATGTTGCTTCGCTGCTCGCCCCTATCCTCAGGTAGAAGCGAGACTATACGATCCAGAAGTTCGCCGACGCCGCGCCCGTGGTAGGCGCTGATCGGAAATGGCTCGTCGAGCCCCAACTTCCAGAGTCTGCCCACGTCGACCTCGGCGCCAGCGCTGTCAACTTTGTTGGCAACCAGGACCACCGGAACGTCCGTATCGCGAAGCACCGAAATCACCCCGGTGTCGTCATCAGAGAGGTCGGCCATGGCGTCGACCACGACCATCACCACATCGGCTCCCGACAATGCAGCCTCCGCCTGCTCTTTGATAGAGAGATCGATGCCTGAAGCCGGTTTTAGCTCCCAGCCTCCAGTATCCACCAGGATGAATTCTCGGCCGGCCCATTCCGCTTCGAACAGCCTACGGTCGCGGGTTACACCCGGCATTTCCTCAACGACGGCTGTTCTACTCCCGATGATCCGATTGACCAGGGTCGATTTTCCAACATTGGGCCGGCCCACGACGGCGACCACCGGCAGTGTGTTCATATTCAGGCGCTTATGAGCTTCAGGGCTTCAGAGGCGGTCCAGGTACGGTCGTTTTCGAGATACCCCGCTCCCCCGGGTTTCTGCGCCGTAACACCAGCCTCGACCAACGCCTGGAGTGTGCTCACGAATGCTCGCAATTGGGGAGGTAGCGGAAAGTACTCGCCCTCTTCGGTCACCTTCCACAACTCGAACCCTTCCGTGGGGTTGAGTCGATCGATCACTTCCTGGATGAGATGATCCGGCGCACTGGCGCCGGCAGTCAAACCCACAACCTTCTTGTCCGCCAGCCATTCAGGAAGAATGTCATCTGCGGAGTCGATCCGGTAGGCATCTACCCCGGCTTCGCGGGCCACACGAACGAGCGCCTGAGTGTTGGATGAGTTGTGGGAGCCGACCACCAGAATCAAATCACATTCGGCACTCAGCTGGCCCACCGCCTCTTGACGATTGGTAGTCGCATAGCAAAGATCCGATTTCCGCGCCGTCGCAAGCTCGGGAAATCTATCGCTGGCATCCTCCATCACTTGACGCCATTCGTGAACACCCAGAGTGGTCTGGGCGAGCAGAGCCACCTTCGACGGATCTTCCGGCTGATAGTCGCCGAGACCGGTTTCGGGTTCGACGAGGGTTATCGACCCAGGCGCTTCTGCGACTGTCCCCACCGCCTCGTCGTGCCCGTTGTGACCGATGTAGATGATCTCATAGCCCTTACCGGCCATTTTCTTGACCTCGTGATGGACCTTGGTGACGAGGGGGCACACAGCGTCGATTACGACGGCCGCCCGGTTACCTGCCGCCGACACCACATCGGGAGCGGATCCATGTGCGGAGAGCATGATCGGGGCACCTTCGGGTACCTCGCCGACGTCGTTGACAAAAACCACGCCCACCTTCTCGAATGCCTGGACCACCCATTCGTTGTGGACGATCTCGTGATAGCAATACACCGGCGGTTCGAATATTCGCGTCATCCAGGTGAGGGCTTTGATCGCCATTTCCACACCCGCGCAGAATCCGCGCGGTTCGGCAAGCAGCACTCGGTCAATCGTCATAAACATCATGGTAGGTGGACTTGTCAGGAAGCAGTTTTGACTAACTCGACAATACGATCGACAACATCGGACACTTCGAGATCTGACGTGTCGATTACGAAGGCGTCTTTGGGGACCACGAGTGGGGACGCGGCCCGTGACGAATCCTGGCTATCCCGGATACCCTGCTCGGCGAGAACTTCGCCGAAGGACTGACCGGTTTCCCTGGCCCGACGTGCCGCCCTCACAGATGGGTCAGCCTCGAGAAAAACTTTCACTCCGGCATCCGGAAAAACTACAGATCCGATATCACGACCTTCGACGACTCCGGTGTCACCATGTAGTTCAACCCAGCAACGTTGATGATCAACGAGCGCGGAGCGGACCCGAGGATGGGTCGCCACGGCTGAAGATGCATTGGCCACCAATGGGTCTCGGATCTCGACTGAAACGTCTTCTCCGTCGATCAACATTCGCCCGTCCTCCTGGTCGAAAAATGCAGATCCGACCGCTGCCACAACCCCGGATTCGTCGTCGAGGTCTACACCGGAGCGCAACGCGACCAGGGCAGCGGCTCGATAGAAAGCGCCGGTATCAAGGTGTGGTAGCCCGAGTTCCGCAGCCACACGCCGGGAAACGGTGCTCTTGCCGGTACCGGCCGGTCCATCGATGGTGACGATGAGGGGTCTCAACGAAAGCGAGGATAAACCGTTGTGAAATCAAAAAACGGAGAGGTACCGGCCCGGGGCGTCCTAGATGGGGGTTGTCTGGACAATGGGGGCAATGGACCGGTATGACCCTCTCCGTACCCATAAACATAGCAAGTGAGTTTCGAACTAGGAACTCTTTTGTAGAACTTTTTGAACCCTCGTTCAATCAATCGACACTCTCGCGCCTGTGGTCGTCAACCACTCCCAGAAGTCGGGCCAAGTCTTTGACACGGCGTCGCTGTTCCGAACTGAAACGCCCTCGGCGACGAGGCCGAGCATTGCGAGACTCATCGCCAGGCGATGGTCGTTGTGACTATCCAGTACATGACTGGTCACCGCAGTAGTGGGAATTATCGATAGAGAGTCGCCGACAATCTCAATGTCGGCCCCCACAATCTCCAGCTCGTTGCGGAGTGCTTCAAGGCGATCGGACTCTTTATGGCGGAGACTTCCCAGCCCGTCGATTCGGCTTGGGCTGTCGGCAACAGCAGCAAGTACCGCGAGGGCCACGGCTGAGTCGGGGGCTTCGGTCATGTCGCAGACAACACCCTGCAACCGGTCCGGCCCGACCACTTCCACAGCATCAGAACGGCGCCGAACCTGGCATCCCATTTTCTCGAGAATGCCTAAGAACGCGAGGTCAGGATGATTTCCGGGATCGCCAAGAATGGTTATGAAACCACCTGAAATGGCGGCGGCAGAAGCCGGATAGACCATGGCCGAGCCATCTGATGGAATCAAAACTTCCGCACCGTGATACCCCGTGGACGGAACCATCCAGCCGCTCTCCGTTGAAGTCGCATCGACACCAAATGACCGCATCATCGCCAGAGTCATGTCGATGTAGCCTGCCGAAATCGATCGCCCAGCTACTTCCAACGTCATGGGTTCCCGGGCAAAAGGGGCGACCGATAGGAGAGCAGAAACACTCTGGCTACTGGTTGAACCGTCAATTACGACACGACCGCCCGGGATACTGCCGCTGCCATGGATCTCCCATGGGTACCGGTTACGGACCTCGATGCCCAGCGACGCGATAGCGTCGAGAATGGATCCCATCGGCCGGTCAGGCAAACGGCCTCTGCCGGTGATAGTGGTGACACCGTCAACGAGGCAGCCTGCGCCCATCAAGAATCGTGCAGTCAATCCCGACTCACCGGAATCGAGAGTCTGCGTAGGAGAAATCAGTTTCCCACCAGTGCCGGCAATCGTCCACCGGTGGCCGTCATCCTGGATGACCACGCCCAACTGGCGGAGACAATCTCTCGCCCGAATCGTGTCCTCAGCCTCAAGCCCGTTGCTTATCGTGCTCTCACCTCGGGCCAGCCCGGCGAGAAACAAGGCCCGGATCGTATGCGATTTCGATCCTGGAGGGGATGCGACAGATTCGATACGCCCATCAGGGGGAGAAATCGTCCTCGTTGTCACTTTGGAGTCGCCTCGGCGAACAAATTCGCGATTTCCTGGGTGCTCAGCAGTCTCCACTCTCCCGGTCGGAGGTGCGGGTCTGCAATCGGGCCGATCGCAGTTCGCACCAGGCGCAGAACCGGATGACCTATGACATCCATCATCCTCCGCACTTCGCGTTTTCTCCCCTCCCCCATGACTATCTCGATTTGAGATCTGTTCCCGCTGGCGTCGACCACATGTGCCGATAGTGCCATGGCGGGGCCATCTTCGAGCTCAACCCCTTCGGTGAGGCGCCGCACGGAGCTTCGGGATACCGTTCCCTCTAACTCGACGAAGTACTTCTTCCGGATCCCATATCTGGGGTGGGTAACCCTTTCGGTGAGCAGCCCATCGTTGGACAAAAGAATCAACCCCTCCGAGTCGGAATCGAGCCGTCCCACCGGATAGAGTCGGGTCTCCGATCCTACGATTTCTACGACGGTCGGCCGGCCCTGGGGATCGTCAGCTGTGGAGATAACACCGACCGGCTTGTACAAAAGTATCGTCTGATTCGCTGGATTGACCGGAAGGATTGTTCCACTGACCATCACCACCTGATTCTCAACGTCAACCCGATCGCCGAGCACAGCTGTGTCGCCGTCAACAGTCACCTTTCCCGAGGCGATGATTTCCTCAGCGGAACGACGCGACATCAAGCCGGCATGAGCTATTGCCTTCTGGAGGCGTACAGGTTCGGCCAACGTTCAGGCTCCGGGACGGAGCGACTCTTCAAGCCCTTCCAGGGCGGACGCAGGGGGCACATGATCTGCGAGTGGGGGCAGATCGCCCAGATCGTTCAAGCCCAATTTCTCCAGGAAGAGTCTTGTTGTTCCATAAACCGCGGGATTGCCCGGAAGGTCGAGTCGATCCACCTCTTCGATCAATCCGAGCCGATCCAAGGTTCTAACGGCGGAATCAGAGTCCACGCCGCGGATCTCTGAGATCTGACTGCGGGCCACCGGCTGGCGATACGCGACCACAGCGAGAGTTTCTATGGCGGCTGGAGATATCCGCCGGGCGGTGGCACTCGAACTAAACCGTTCCAGGTAGGGGTAGGCATCGGGGTGGCTGTAGATGCGCCATCCGCCTGCGACCGAACGAAGTACCAATCCCGAATCGCGGGCTGCGAAGCCCGTTGCCATCTCCGAAAGTATCGACCCAACCTGGTCCGGGCTCATTTCCAGGATCTCAGCAAGTTCATTTAACGGAACCGGCTCTTCGGTAACAAAGAGAATTGCCTCCAATGCCGCCTGAGGATTCACGAGGCCCACTCCGAGGTGAGGTCAGCGTCAATGCGATGGACGTGTTTGACTTGAATGCTCGAAAGCCAGTCTTCTTGATGCACCTCGACCAATCCCCATCTTGCCATCTCCAGTAGAGCGAGAAAATATGCCGCAACTTCAACCGGTCGCTCGCAATGTTCCGTAAGTGTTTCGAAATCGGAAAGGGCGAGATCAGCAATCCGGGCTCGCAATTCGTCGATCGCTGAGGCAACGGAGGGCATATCCAGTTCGAGATGGTCGAGGTCCGGTTCTTCGAGTTGGCGCGTGAAAACGCTCATCGCTGAATCTCTGAGACCGGTCGCATTGACCGGAAGTCGGAATTCTGCAGGTGGAGTTGCGATTTTCTGGTCCAGACCCGAAGTGCGTGCTACAAATCGATTGGCCTCCTGGAGACGTCTCGTAAGAACAGCAGCGACGTCCTTGAACGTCACACAGGCCAGAAGGCGGGAAAGCAACCGGTCACGCTCTTCCAACAAAAGCAATTCGTCATCCAGGTCAAACACGGCTCGGTTGGGTAGCAATGAGTTTGCTTTCAACTGCACCAAGGTCGCCGCAATCAAAAGGAACTCAGATGTCACCTCGAGATCAAGCTGGGTCATCTCATCAAGAAACGCGATGTATTCCGACACCACATCGGTGAGGCCAACTGCAGATATCTCTAACTGGTGTTTGGTAATGAGTTGAAGGAGAAGGTCGAGCGGCCCTTCAAAAACGGCGGTCTTCACTTGATACGTCATCGCTGACCGCAGGTTATCGCCTTTAGACGGGGATCAGCGACTCTTGCACCAGGGTCGTCAACGATCCGATTCCTGAAGTACCTCCCATAGCACGGGATCAAAGTCGGCCGGACACTCGTGGTGGTGGCTCCTGGCGAAACTGACGACAACATCGGCAGAACCGATTGAAATCAGATCGGCGGCCCCGATGTCTCCGTGGTCCCGATACATCGACATCCGGCGGCTCAGGGGGAGTTTCAGTCTGATCAGAATCGATGCCAGGGACCGTCCCAGTGCACCGAGTTGAGCGTGTCGCTTACCCACATCGTGAAGAGCGGCGGCACTAATTGCTGCTGGGTCCGCCGGATAGACCGAAGCAACGAAACTCCCGGCGTTGTGCCCATGCCTCTGATCCCGATGATCCTGTGCGAAAAAGACTTCGCCCTCGTGGGGCGTCAACCACTCGGACACGGTCTCGATTTCGGCGGCGGTCAGCGGGCGCGAAAAGATGAAGTCGAAGAATCTCGTGAAAAGATGGGGAAATGAGCCGGGCAACGGTGGAGTCGCTAGACGCTGGCCGCCGATTTGCAGTCGACACAGAGAATGGAAGCCGGCCGCGCATCGAGACGTTCCTGCGAAATCTCGGCACCGCACCTGGCGCAGGTCCCATATGTGCCATCGTCGAGACGCTTCAAAGCTGCGTCAACATCGGTGAGTTGAGCCTTAATCGAGTCAACCAGGCCGATAACTTCGGTCCGTTCGGCTGTCACTGACGCCGCATCGGCAAAACTCGCCCCAAAATCAATATCGGGCCTGAGGTCACCCGATTCGTTGGCACCCAGCTCATCTAGCTGATGGACAAGATGAATCCGGTCGGCTTCGAGGATTTCCCTAATTTTGGATGTGCTGAAGCTACTCATTTGCTCCTCGGGTGCGCTTCGATGTAGATCTCCATGAGATGTGCGGCACTCACTCTCGTGTAGATCTGCGTGGTGCTAATCGTAGCGTGTCCCAACATTTCCTGGACGGTTCTTAAATCCGCACCCCTCTCGACCATATGGGTCGCCGCCGAATGGCGGAGTACATGAGGGGAAACCTTCGCCGGATCGAGACCAATCTTGGAGGCGGATTCCCGAACGATATTGAAGACCGCAACAAGCTTCGCCCGGGCGCTCCGGTGACCTTGCTCAGCCGCGCCTCAGGTATTGAAGTTCGCATGAATGGTCAGGTACTAACGGCGCGCAGTCACGGTGTTGTCAGCGTCAAGAATCTCTCATCCGGGCTCAATGTCACGGGTCATCTGATCGGACCGGGGTTGGTGGAGGTAAGGCCATGATCTATCGGGCTCAGACCATCACGCTAAAGTTTTTGCAATGGGGGCCGATAACCCCCATAGC
>JBBKXI010000078.1:0-13778 GCA_037969415.1 Acidimicrobiia bacterium
AGCACCAGGGCGGGGAAGACCAATGCGACCCAACCGATTCGGATGGGTCGTTTCCCAAAGTGGCCCATGTCGGCGTAAAGGGCTTCAGAACCGGTGACCACCAGGAAGACAGCGCCCAGAGCGTGGAAGGCCTGTCGGGGCATATCGACTAGAAACTGGATAGCGAACATGGGGTTCGCAGCTTTGAAAATGGGCCAGTAATCGTTGATGTGGATGACTCCGAGAAGGCCGAGCAACACAAACCACACCACCATCACCGGGCCGAAGATGGCTCCGACCGTCGCGGTGCCCCGCTTCTGAATACTGAAGAGAGCGATCAAGATTCCGACAGCTAGAGGGATCACATAGGGTTCCATGGACGGTGCAGCTACTTCGAGGCCTTCGACGGCTGCCAGAACCGAGATCGCCGGTGTGATGATCCCGTCACCGTAGAGGAGGGCCGTTCCGAACAAGCCCATCAGGATCAGAGCCCACCTGACCCGGTCTGCCCTCAGTTTTCGAGCCGGGGTCAACAGCGCAGTAAGGGCGAGAATCCCGCCTTCGCCGTGATTATCGGCGCGCATCACAAAAACGAGATACTTGATCGAGACCACGATTATCAATGCCCAGAACATCAAGGAAAGAATTCCCATGATGCTCTGCTCGTTGACGCCAAGTCCCTCTGCCGCAACAAACGATTCGCGGAAGGCGTAGAGAGGACTGGTGCCGATGTCGCCATAGACGATTCCAAGAGCGCCGACGGAGAGCAGAACGAGGTAGCGACCTCCGCCGGATTGACGGGGAGGAGGATGAGGATGTTGCGAAGTGCCGGCGCTTCTCAGGCCGTTCTGTACTTCAGAACTCTCATCACCGTTTGGCACGAACGATCAGGCTAACCGCGTGCAAATGCAACCGTCACATCCAGCGAAGTACTTCCGCAGTCCACGCCGACGATGCTCCGATATAGCGATGTCTTGGCCCGTCATCGGGATCGAACTCACCAAGGCACCCCGGACAAATCTCAGTCACTGAGCCGTTCGAAGCTAGATGATGTCATGGCCCAGGTTGGCGAATCTGGTGAACTCGGGTTGGAACGTAAGTCGGACCGGGCCGGTCGAACCGGCGCGGTGCTTGGCGACTATCACTTCGGCGATCCCCCTGTTCTCGGTGTTCTCAGGGTTGTAATACTCGTCGCGGTAGATGAACATGACGACGTCGGCGTCCTGTTCGATCGAGCCCGATTCACGCAGGTCGGAAAGCCGCGGACGCTTATCCTCCCTCGACTCAAGCGACCGGTTCAACTGAGACAGTGCAATGACGGGAACCTCAAGCTCCCTCGCCAGATTCTTTAGATTCCGGCTGATCTGAGCGATTTCCTGCTGCCGATTCTCCCGACCCGAAGCCTCCATCAATTGGATGTAGTCGACCACAACCAGCGAGAGTCCCTTCTTCCGCTTGAGTCGCCGGCACTTGGCCCGAATGTCGGTGATCGTGACGATGGGCGAGTCGTCGATATAGATAGGTGCCTGATACATCTTCCCCGCAGCGTCGACAACCTTCTGCCATAGCGGTCCGAGCTGGCCCGACCTCAGTTTCATCGAGTCGACCTTGCCCACCGAAGACAGAATCCGTTGCACGATCTCTTCCTTGGACATCTCGAGCGAGAAAACGGCAACCGGCTCGCCTGCGATGGCCGCATTGGTAGCGATATTCATCATCAGGGACGACTTTCCCATGGCCGGGCGTGCCGCAATAACGATCAGGTTCGCCGGTTGCATCCCGGCGAGTTTCTTATCCAGATCGACAAACCCGGTGGCCAATCCGGCGAGCTCATCGCCCTGTTGTTCCAGCATCTCGATGTGCTCGAGAACATCGTTGAACATTGGACCAATTTCAAGAAGCGTTTGCGAAGTTCTTTTCTCCGCGACAGAAAGAACGGCTTGTTCCGATCGATCGAGAACGTGGCCAACCTCCTCATCGAGATTGAACGCGAAGTCGGTAATCGCAGCACCGGCCCGGATCAGCTCCCTGCGTTTGGCGTGCTCGTCGACAATCCCGGCGTAGTAGGTCACGTTGGACGTCGAGGGGACAATGTCGACCATCCGCGTGAGGTACTGCAGACCGCCAACCTTCTCCAGCTCGCCCTGACGACGGAGAGCTTCGGAGACGGTGACTACATCAACGGCCTGGCCGGTATCAAATAGAGACCTGATCGATTCAAAAATGGCTTGATGCGCGGGGACGTAGAAGTCTTCTGGATGGAGCAAGTCCATCACATCGTTGACGGCGTCTTCCGAAAGGAGAACCGCACCGATAACCGACTCCTCGGCCTCGCGCGAATGCGGAGGGTTGCGATAACCCGGCCTCATCTGTCGGTCGTCAAATGTTGTCGTCATATATCGTCCTCAACTACAAGATGCCATACGACTGGGACAGATTTGTCCGGCACATCGGGGTCCTGACGCGTAGGACCCCGCCGGGGGAAGCTGACTACTGCCGCAGCGGGGGAATTACGACCAACATAGACGGTGCGCAACCCGTCGACCAAGCTGAAGCGGTCTATGTTTTTCGCGACCGCCAGATTTTTCAGAACCCGCTAAAACAGTGATTGATTTCGCGATCTTTTAGAAATGGGGGCGGAGAATCTCGATCCTGTTCCCAAATGGATCATCGACGTAGAACCGATCAAATCCGGGAAGGGATTCGTCGAAGTTGACCGATACGTCATTCTCCTCGAAGTGCTCTCGCGCCACCTCAATATCGGCAACAATTAATGCCGGATGGGCTTTGCGCGCCGGCCGAAATTCCGGTTCCACCCCGAGATGGATTCTCACTTCGCCTGTTTCGAACCAACAGCCGCCGCGACCCGCCAGATGTGATGGCTTCTCAACACGAGAAAGGCCAAGGATCCCCTCGTAGAAGATCGTGGCCACCTCCTCTTCACCAGCCGGCATGGCGAGTTGGATGTGGTGGATCGCCTCTATCTTCATGACGCCATATAACTAGAGCTCCATTTTTGAGGACTTCCAATCCCCACTTGGACCCTCCGTCGGGCGCCCACGCACTACATCTGACGCCCCCTCCACCTGGAGAGAGTACCCGGCGACGTAGGAGGGAGGAGGAGAGTCGCGCGACTCCCACCGTCCACCCCCGCATACGATTTCGCCTTTGGAGAGGGAGCAAGAAACGACGTGGTCTTCGGAGGGTCGCCGCAAATGCGTCTCGGAAACGCCTTTGTGGGCTGTTCTAGGCGGGGATTATGTCGAGGGTTACCGGGAACTGGACTTCGGGGTGGAGGTTTACGTTTACCTCGTGAAGACCGATCGATTTGATTGCTTTGGGAATCTCGACGTGCTTCTTGTCGAGATCGACACCGGCGAAACGTCGAATCCCCTCAACAACATCGGCCACCGAGACGGAGCCGTAAAGCTGACCCTCGTCACCGGCCTGGGCCGCGAGGACCACACGGGTACCAACCAGTTGAGTAGCGATCTTCTCGGCCTCGTCCTTGGCCTTCCGTTCGGCCTCAACTCGGGCCTCGCGGATTGACTCCGCCTGCGCCAGGGCGCCGTCGTTGGCCTTTACAGCCTTCTTCTTGGGGAGCAAGAAATTGCGGGCGTATCCATCGGCTACATCGACTACATCGCCACGCTTTCCCAGTTCACCAACATCGGAGATGAGTATCAGTTTCATCGTGTCGAGATGTAGGGAAGAAGCGCCATCTCACGCGCGTTCTTGATGGCTACGGCTATCTCGCGTTGGTGACGGGGGCAATTTCCGGTAACACGACGTGGCCGGATCTTGGCGCGGTCCGAAGTGTACTTACGAAGGATCGAGACGTCTTTCCAGTCGATTGTCGCGGTCCTGTCGGTGCAAAAAGCGCAGGGCTTGGTACGGATCCGACGGGTGTCGGGGCCGCGACGACGCCCCTGCTGGGGACGTTTGTCGCTATTGGTACTTTTTCTACCCATGAATAATTCTCCTGGTTACAACTCTGATTTAGAACGGGGCTTCGTCGGGCCCATAGTCTTCGCGGGCGACCGGGGCTGGTGGGACTTTGCTACCGCCGTCACTACCGCCTCCGCTGTTGCCGCCGAAGTCTCCGCCCGATCGCTGGGTCTTATTGACAGAGGCCGTGGCCCAACGAAGTGACGGGCCGATTTCATCGATCTGGACTTCAACCACCGAGCGGTTTTCCCCTTCGGAGGTTTCCCACGTCCGCTGCTCAAGGCGACCGGTCACGATGACCCTGGTCCCCTTTTGCAGCGACTCGGCCACCGTCTCGGCCTGTTCCCGCCAGACGGTCCCGCTGAAGAAGCTTGTCGACTCCTGCCACTGGTCGTTCTTGTCCTTCCAGCTGCGATTCACGGCAAAACGAAGTTTGGCGAGAGCGACACCGGAGGGGGTGAAACGGAGCTCCGGATCATCAACCAGGTTTCCGATGAGAGTTACGTTATTTGACATTGAGATCTCCTCTGATCACATCTACCGACGATCATGCCGGATCAATAGGACGGATTCCAGTCAGTCGTCTGTTTTGACGATCTTGTGACGGATCACATCGTCCGAAAGCGAAAGCATCCTGTCGAGGGCGTCGACCGACTCGGCTCCGCTCTGGAACGTGAGGACGGTGTAATAGCCCTCGGGAATGTGATCGATCTCATAGGCGAAACGGCGCTTTCCCCACTGGTCACGCTTGGCAACAGTGCAGCCAGCGTCAGATAGGTAGGACTCGAGTTCGCCAATTTTGGACTCGACGTCGTCTTCGGCCAGATCAGGCCGGTGGATCGTCATTAATTCATAGTCGCGCATTTGACCTCCTGTGGACATCCGTATGGAAGGCCCCAACCTCACCCTTTTTGGGCTTCATGGAGCAGGGGTTTTGCTCCCGACAGCGCGTGCGTCGGTGCAAGCTGAGAGTGTAACCCATTGCTTCGGAAACTGTCATTCGGGGTATGTTGGCCTGATGACTTCGAGCAAAGACCTGACACCGGACGAAACCATCCATGACAGCCCAACCGGATGGGTGAAACGTCACATTGACGACTACGTCCAGACAGAAGGAAAGTCGGGGAAACGGTGGAAAGGGACCGACACGTTGTTGTTGACGACACGAGGGCGCAAGTCGAGCAAGCTTCGCCGCTCGGCCCTCATCTACACCCAAGACGGACCGAATTATGTGGTGGTTGCATCAAAGGGCGGGGCTCCCCAACACCCGGCTTGGTATCTGAACCTCTCAGCCGACCCAAATGTCTCGGTACAGGTTGGGGCAGATCATCATCGAGGGAAGGCCCGAACAGTCACAGGGCAAGAACGGGCGCGCCTCTGGAACCAAATGACGGGCATCTGGCCGTCCTACGAGGACTACCAGGTGAAAACCGACCGGGAGATTCCAGTCGTGATAATCGAGGTCGCGGCAGCGGCTGACTAGGGCAGAGTTTCCCGGCTAAAGTTCCGGAATTATCCGAAGTCGACGGTATCGCCAAGATCGAAATCGAACATCCCTAGTGGGGTTTCCAGGACATTGATGACATCCTCGACGGAGTCGTAGCCGGGACACGGTTCCCCCGGGCATGGAACCATCTCCAGCGTATTGACGATGGTGTCAGAGCTGTCGATAAACCAAACGTCGAGGGGTATCACCGTGTTCCTCATCGTAAAAGTGACCGCTCGAGATTCTTCGAACACGAACAACATTCCGTCGACACCGCCGAGGTCGGTGATCTCCATCAGTCCTCGAGCGCGCTCGTCGGCAGTGTCGGCTACTGCAACGTTGAGCGTTTCGCCCCCAATGTGCAGGCTTGCAGTCTCCCCATCGAAGAAGATGACGTCAGAAGTCGTGGTGGTAGTTTCGGGGGGTGGCGATGTGCTGGTCGTGTTGGCGTTCGTCGCCACGCTGCAAGAGGCGATGGCCAGGCAGCCCAACCCGATTCGGATTAGTCGGACTTGGGACTCCTGAGCAATTCGGCCGCCACCTCATCGGTGACGTGATAGCTCTCGTCCTCACCGGGGAATGACCCAGATTCGACGTCAGTGACGAACCGCTCGATGGCGGCAACCGCGTCGTCAGCGAGATTGGCGTAGCTGCGGACGAACTTGGGATACTTGCCTGAACCCAAGCCCAAAAGGTCGTGGTAAACCAGCACCTGGCCGTCGGTTCCAGGACCGGCCCCAATTCCGATGGTGGGTGCGTCGACCTGCTTGGTTATGAGGTCGCCGAGAACGTCGGGCACCCCTTCGATCACGATTGAGAAACATCCGGCCTCGGAAAGGGCGCGGGCGTCGTCGATCATACTCCGGGCTACCTCAACCACTTTTCCCTGAACCTTGAAACCACCCATCCGATGAACCGACTGCGGCGTGAGTCCAACGTGACCCATCACCGGGATCTCCGCGTCCATGATCGCTTGGACCATGGGAATTCGTTTCAAGCCGCCTTCGAGCTTGACCGCTTCTGCTCCGCCCTCGCGGACCAACCGTCCCGCGTTGCGTACCGACTCCTCAGGCGAAATGTGAAAACTGAGCCACGGCATATCGGCAACAACCAGGGCATTGGGCTTCGCCCTCTTCACAGCCCTCGTATGCAGGATCATGGTGTCGATGTCCACGCCCAAGGTGTCGTCCATACCGTGGACCACGTTGGCGAGAGAATCGCCCACCAGGATGATGTCGACCCCGGCGCGGTCGGCAATAATCGCCGACGGATAATCGTATGCGGTAATCATTGAGATCTTGGGGCCGCCTTTGCGGTCCCGAATCATGGGAACAGTGATCTTGGTCACGACCAAATGGTAATTGCTTCCACGCCCTGCGCTTTACCCTATGGCCCATGAACTCCCGGTCGCTCCGATTTTCTACGCTCTGCCTTCTGGTTGTGGCGGCCTGCTCCGGTGCCCCGCAAGGCATTCTGGAGTCATCTGTGCCGGTAAACAACGCTTCCATCGTCACAACCATCACTTCTTCGTCAACCACTACACAACCTCCCACAACGACTTCCACCACTTTGGTACCGACTGACGGGCTGACCTCGGCCGAGCGCCAACTGGTGTGGCGACCGCCACCATCGACGGAGACATCGCGCCCAAATCGATCGTGTCGAGTGGAAACGGTCTGTTCTTTGCCCAGAACATGATGTACCGGCACACAGTCACCGTCTACGACCGCAAACATCAACTCGTGGCGACCATTGGCGACACGGTTACCCCACGTGCTTTTGGCCATTTCGACTTTCCCGTCGAGGCGGGCGAGTACCAGGGCTCTCCGGTCGAGGCCGCCTTCAATTCGTCCGGCGACACTGCTTTCGTCTCCAACTACCGCATGTATGGCGGCGGGCTGAGTGAAAACGCCAGCGATGACTGTGACCAGGGAGATTGGCCGGACAGCTTCGTATACCAGATCAATACTGACTACCTGGAGATCGAGCGGCTCTATCGGGTTGGCTCGGTGCCAAAGTTCCTCGCGGTAACTCCAGACGATCGCCTGCTTCTCGTCACCAATTGGTGTGGGTTTGACCTGTCTGTCATTGACCTTGAGACCGAAGAGGAGGTTGCCCGGGTCCCGATGGGGCGTCATCCTCGAGGAATCGCAGTAAGCCCCGATTCCTCCACCGCCTACGTCACGATCATGGGGGGACGAGATATTGCCGTCGTCGACCTAAAGACCATGGAGACCTCGTCCATCAAAGGTGTCGGTCAATACCCCAGGCATCTCGTGATCAGCCCGGACGGGTCGACCCTCTACATCTCGCTGAACGGCGACGGCGAACTTGCGAAGCTCGACCTCGCCACCGGTAAGGTTGTTGCACGGGTTGCCACCGGCAACGCACCACGGAGTATGGCCATAAGTGACGACGGAACTGCCCTTTATGTGGTCAATTACAACTCGAATTCTCTGAGCAAAGTGCGGACCAGCGATATGACTGAGATGGCCGAACTGGATACCAAACAGAATCCGATTGGCATCACATATGACATCGATTCCCGGGAGGTCTGGGTAGCGAACTACTCCGGCACCATCCAGGTGTTCACCGACACCGCTCCATAGATCACCTCATGTCCGCATGGTGGCCATCAATTGAGCGAAATCGTCGAGCGTGAGGGATTGCGGTCCGTCACTCAGAGCTTCGTCCGGGTTGGGATGAACTTCGACCATGATCCCGTCTGCTCCCACCGCCTGGGCCGCAAGAGCCAACGGGGCGACCAGACGTCGCTCCCCCGCGGCATGTGACGGGTCAACGATCACCGGTAGATGAGTGCGATTCCGCAGAACCGGGACCGCAGCGATATCCAGCGTGTTCCGGGTCGACGTTTCGAATGTCCGGATTCCTCTTTCGCAAAGGAATACCTGCTGATTTCCGGCAGCGAGAATGTACTCGGCGGCCTGAAGAAGTTCATCGAGCGAAGCGCTTAGGCCACGTTTCAGCATCACCGGTCGAGATGACAATCCCACTTCTGAGAGCAAGGTGAAGTTCTGCATGTTTCGAGCGCCGATCTGTAGAACGTCAGCCAGTTCTGACATCCGCTCTACTTCCTCGGGCGCGGGGACTTCGGTAACGATCGGCATGTCATGGACCCGACCCGCCTCAGCCAATATCTCCAGGCCCTCATAGCCAAGCCCCTGGAAGCTGTAAGGCGAGGTTCGTGGTTTGAAACATCCACCTCGAAGCAGAGTCGCTCCCGATGCCTTGACCGATGCCGCCGCTGCCATCACCTGTTCGTACGACTCCACGGCACACGGCCCGGCAATGACCACCATGTCGCCACCGCCCAGCTTGATTCCACTGATGTCGAGAACGGTATTTGCCGATTTGTGTCCCCTTCCGGCCAACATGTATCCGTTCGGCGACGGAATAGGACCCCGATCGACAACGGTGATTGACGGCTCGGCAATCGGCTTGTTGCTCTTTTCGTCCAGGCTCCTTCTTTGCGGACGGAGGTCCTGGGAGGGATAACTGCCTAGAAGCCTGATGAACTTCGCCTTCCGACGGACGCCGTTTAACGCCCTCTGCACTCTGGCTTCGGAAGAGTTGCCATCGAAGTCGACATAAAACATCTCCTCCCACGGGTTGTCGACGGTGGGCCGCGACTCCAGTTTGACCAGAGCGATCTGTTCATCACGGAACTCGCCGAGGACATCCATCAGGGCACCCGGGTCGTTTCCAACCGACATGACCATCGACGTCTTCGATGGAATCTGGGGATCGACGGAGATCGAGTCCCGGGCCACGACCAGAAATCGGGTGTAGTTCTCACTCCGGTTACCGATCTCTCGCTTCAATACCTGGAGGCCAAACATCCGCGCGGCTTCTTCACTGGCGATCGCCGCGACCGTGGGGTCGCCTATCTCTTGAATCCGTCGACCCGACATGGCGGTGTCGCCGAAGTAGACGACATCGACTCCACTGAGGGCGGCGAGGAACTCCGAGCACTGGGTAACCGCCTGCGGGTGCCCGTACACCGTCTTCAACCCTTCCAGCGTGGCGTCGCTGGTACCAAGCAGGCAATGCCTGACCCGAAACTTGACTTCGCCAACTACCGACAACCGGCTGTGCAACAAGAGGTCGTAGACCTCGGCTATCCCCCCGGAGGTGGTGTTCTCCACCGGAAGCACCGCCATGTCTGCCCGTCCCTGTTCCACCGCCTCCACGGCATCAGCGAAACGGACACATCCGAGGTAGGTGCTGGTGACCGGCTTGTCGACGAAGAACTGCTCGGCAGCCAACTGGCTGTAGGAGCCCTCTATACCCTGGAGGGCAACTGTCACATTGCGCCCCTCGACCCCGTTGAGCTCTCCCTGCAATTGTTCGTGCTGTAGACGAACCGAGTCTTGAAGTATCTGCTCCCACAGGCGTATCACCAGAGCCGGGTCGAGGTTGTGGGTCTTGGCGGCCTCTGCCCGCTCCATGAGAAGGGAATTCTCCCTCCCCTCGTCACGAAAAGGGCGACGGTTCTTCTGTTTCTCAACGGCAATCTCCATCGATAATCGTCGCCTCTCGGCGAGGAGACTCAGGATGTCGCCGTCGATTCCATCTACGTTGGTTCGAAGGGTCTCGATGTGGTCATCATTGGTTTGAACGGATTTGTCCATGGGAATAGCTCCGGTGATCGGTGAGAAGGCGGGTACAGAGAGGGTTGTGCGGGGGGGTGGTGGTGTATCGGCTACTAGCCGAAATACCCGCGGAAAAACACTGCAAAGTCGGAGGAGGTCGAAGCCTCGGGACGCAGTGAGCTACTCATCTTCGCCAATTGTCCACTTTCTCGATCAATACGTCAACCCCGGGGACCAGAAAATCTCAGAATGGCGACGCCGTGTATTCTCATCCATCCACCAGGGAGCCCGCACTGACGTCACAACTTGCCACGATTCACGGGACCGGTTTGATAGGCGCCTCCATCGGTCTGGCTCTCAAAGCCCACGGATGGAAGGTGGCCGGTTGGGACCCCGAAGCCGGAGTACTCAACGAGGCGAGCTCAGTTGGTGCAATCGACAGACAGTTGCATGCCCCCGATGACGACGATGCCCGGACGGACATAACATTTCTCTGTGGCCCGCTCGACGCCACGCTTTCCACGCTTGAAAGCTTGCAATCGGACAGAACCATCACCGATGTCGCCAGTGTCAAACGACCAGTGGTCGCCGCCGGAAGTCATCTCCCTGGTTTCGTCGCCGGCCACCCCATGGCGGGCAGTGCTGTAAGTGGGCCCCGATTTGCGTCGGCACATTTGTTCCATGGGGCAAGCTGGGCGATTTGCAGTGACAACTCGAACGAACGGGCCATAGATGAAGTGTCTCGAGTTGTTGCCACGATGGGGGCCAATCCGGTGTTACTCACCTCAGCAGAACACGATGCATACGTTGCAACTGTTTCCCATCTCCCTCGTGTCTTGGCATCGGCTCTCATTGAGCTTGTTTCCAAGTCTCCCGGCGCAACACGTTTGAGCGCAGGCAGCTTTAGAGATCTAACCCGTGTTGCTGGCTCGGGCGGTAGCTGGTGGAGTGAGGTCTTAGTCACCAACGGAGCTCCAGTGAGGTCAGCAATCGGTGGATTGATCGACATCCTCAAGGAGTGGGATGCCGAGCTTTCGACATCTGATGGGGACGCCATCGCCGAGCGACTCGGTAGCGCAGAAAAGGGCAGGTCCGAGCTGGGCGCACCGGTGGCTGAAGTGCGGGTCGTGTTGTTCGATCGGCCCGGAGAGGTGGGCCGTGTCGGCATGGCGCTATCTGATAGTGGGGTGGATCTACGGGACATCCAACTCCGTCACGCCGAATATGGTGGAGGTGGCATCCTTACACTTTCCATTGCCGCCGGTGAGACCGATGCATTGCGGGCAGCCCTGGCCACGCAGGGCTTCGAGATAGAGGATTAGGCGCCGAGTGCCCTAACCCATGCGATATCGGCGGCCTGATCGTCAGGACCGCCCGGCGTTTCCACTACGACGGGAGCATCTGCGTCGCGGATGGCACGGGCCAACTGATCCGTAGGAATCAATCCTTTCCCAAGGTTCTCGTGACGATCGCGCCTGGAATCGAAGGGGTCTCTCGAATCGTTGGCGTGGACTAAATCTATCTTTCCAGTGGCGGCGACCACTCGCTCGACCAGTTGGTCAAACGGCTCACCCCCTGCCCACGAATGACATGTGTCGAGGACAAACCCCACACCGAACTCTCCGATTTCCTCCCAAAGCCTGGCAATCCACTCAACCCGGCGGGCGACTGCCTTGTCGCCCCCGGCAGTGTTTTCGATGAGCACCTTCATGTCGGAATCCAGGACTTCCAACGCCTTACGCCACCGCTCGATACCGCCTTCGGTCGGCCCGTCACCGGTGACATAACCCCCATGGACAATCACAGCGGCGGCATCGATCTCCGACGCGGCATCGCATGTGTCCTGGAGGATCTTCCTGCTCGGGATCCGGACCCGATTGTTGTCAGCGCATACGTTGATCAAGTAAGGGGCGTGGACATAGATCGGAATCGCCGACTTCCTGAGCTCGGGCGCGTCGGCCCTGGGCATAGGCTTTTTCCATGACTGCGGGCTAGACAGAAATATCTGAACGAGGTCGGCGTTTCTGATGGCCGCCTCTTCAATAGGCGAGCCAGCCGGCGTATGCGCGCCGACGATCACTCTTCTTCCAATGCTGGTGGCGCGGCATGGGCACGCTCTTCTCGAACCAATTTGACCGCGTACTCCCCAATGGCATCGGCTATCTCGTCGGGGTCTTCAGCCCAGTCCTGGGCCAGAATCCCCAGAACCCGGGTGTCTACCCATCGCGCCCCCCAGGGATGGTCGGGAAGTCCGGACCGGTCCATCACCTCAACTGCAAGGAGGGGAAGAGTCTCTTCTTCATCGTCGATTTCTCCACCTTGAATGTCTTTGATCTTCTCCCAGGGAAGCAAGTCTGTCTTCCGGAACGGGCCCCGCAGCTTCATGGCCAGCCCTTCCGGTGTCGCCCGGACCACCGGAGTCGGCGCAAAAAGCTCCTTCAGGGACCAAAGCACGATCAATCCTGCAAAAAGGACCATGGCCCAAGCCCAAATGACGTCACGCGGTTCGTAGATCTGAGTGTCGTCGGGGCGGAACAGCAACTCGCGTAGCCAGTTGGTGATCCGACGGTTGGTGAGGACGTCAAGCCCGATGACCAAGAGCGGAATAGCCCCGAGAGCCATCCACCACATTTTCCAACCCGACCTGCGCACCTCGAGAATCACAGTGTGACCCCCAGGTCCGCCGGCTCCACCAGGGCGATGTGATCGATTCCACGTTCTGAGAAGCGCTGTCGGGCCGCACCGTTGGACCGATCGACCAGGGCGATAGCTTGAGACACGATGAGACCGGCCGATTCGGCCACGTCCGTGGCTTCGCCGGCCGCCGATCCTGTGGTCGTAGTGTCTTCGAGAATGGCCACCCGGTCACCCGACGCCACCGGGCCAACCAGCCGTCCCCCAACACCATGGGATTTTTCTGTCTTACGGATCGAGAACGCCCGAAGTGGCCGACCCTGTTCACTAGCCACCAACGCCGTTGCAATTGCGATCGGATCGGCCCCCATTGTCATTCCACCAACCGCCTCGACGTCGGCCCCGAGTACTTCGAGTACCGCGGCGCCGGCAAGTCGAGCTCCCTGTCCATCGAAGGTTGTCTGCCGCGCATCGAGATACCAATCCGATATTTCGCCGGAGCTGAGAGAAAATGGGCCATCGAGACGGAGACTATGAATGCGGAGGTGTTCGATCAGAGCGGTGCGGGACACGGAATGCATGGTATCCCCTCACACCCCAAAGACGGAGTCGGATCCTCACTTGTACGTTCGACCGTCCCCCCGAAAGAGCGGAGCCACCTTCGACTGTCTCCCCGGAACGAACTCTCCCCATAGCGGAGCGATGGGGGGAGTACCCGAGCGCCAGCGAGGGGAAGGGGGGACTTAAGGCACCAACAAAAGCTTTACGCGCGGTCTCCTCCGTCCCCCTTCGGCCATTCCTACCCGGAATGGCCACCTCCCCCTATCGGCTCCGCCTCACGGGGAGGAGTTGGAATCCGGCTCTGTCTTTGGGGGATAGTCGCCATTAGTCTCTGGACCGCATGGATCTTTTCCTTATTCGCCATGGCCAGCCGGATTGGACCCCGAACAGGATCGCGCGCAACGACCCGCACCTGACCGACCTGGGACACGAACAGGCAAAGCGGGTGGCACATCGGTTCGAGAGTCTCGACCGTCTTGACGAAGTGTGGATCTCAACGATGAAACGTGCACAGGAAACGGCGGCACCATTCGCCGTTGAGACCGCCCACGAGAAGG
>JBBKXI010000079.1:0-5948 GCA_037969415.1 Acidimicrobiia bacterium
GGCGACTGCCAGGCGAGAAGCTCGCGCAAACGAACCTCCCCCTCGGTAATCGAATACTGAAGATTGGCAGCATCCGAGAGAACCTGGTCGGCCGCTTCACGCAGGCGCCCGATCGGGAACAGGTCCGGAGCGGGGAGACCTCCCGCAAAGGAGATGACCTCAGACTGCTGCGTGAGATGCAAGATCTCCCGAATCGTGGAAGGTTTTACGTTGGCAACCCGATCGGCAAACCGAACCATTAGGCGAGCGGAACTCGCAGAACCAAAAACCCGTCAACCAGTTCCCACGATGCGTTGGCGATCAACGAGAAGTCGATAAGGTCAGTTTCGGCCTGCTTGATGAACCCCTTGCGGGCCTCTCCCTCGACCGGCGGCATCGGGCGGTCCCTGACCGCCTGAGCGCGTTCCGAAAAACGTGCAAGCATCTCATCCACATCAAACTCAGCCATGCGACTCTCCTGTTATCCGATCACCCTACCCCACCACTAGCCTGATCAAATGCAACAACAACTCTTGATTGTGACGGGCAAAGGAGGCGTCGGAAAATCAGCTGTCGCCGCAGCCCTAGCTATCGAAGCTGCTCGTCGTGGCCGGAAGGTACTCGCGATCGGCATGGTCGAAAAGCGCGGCTTGGCAGCCCACCTCGGAGTCGAAACGCTCGGCTACGAAATCGGAGAGGTCCGCCCCGGGATCTTCGCGATGGGAATCGAACGCCCGGCCGCACTCGATGAGTACCTGCGCATCGTGCTCCGGGTCCCGAAGCTATCTCGGATCGGTCCCGTCGCGCGGGCCTTCGACGCCCTGGCGTCAGCCGCACCCGGCATCCGGGAAACAGTCACCATGGGTAAGGTGCTTTTTGAGACGAGGACGAATAACTGGGATCTCATCGTTGCCGACGCCCCGCCTTCCGGCGCCATCGGTTCTCATATCCGAGCCCCAAAAACCGTTTCGGAGTTGGTGGGGGCGGGCAAGGTCCGCGAGCAGACCAGGTGGATGAGCGATCTTATGGCCGACAAGACCCGCACGGGCCTCGTGATGGTCACCCTGGCTGAAGAGCTTCCCACTATCGAAACCGCCGAAACGTTGGATTGGATCGCCAACGAAGAGCTCATCAACGTGGCGGAAGTCATCACGAATCGCATATTGGAACCGCTCGGGGCCAACGTGCCGGCCGACGTCTCCAGCCCGATGGGCGCGGCTGCAGCGCTCCATGACGGAATATTTCACGAGCAACAAAAGTGGCTTGCCGAGTTGCCAGGCCGCGGGCGGGCGCTTCCCTACCTCTTCGGCGTCACGGGGCCGGTCGAAGTCGCCGAGCGACTTGCTGACGTTTTGGAGCAACGATGAACGGCCCGATTCTGGTTACCGGCGCGGGTGGTGTGGGCAAGACGACGATATCGGCGGCCCTCGGCGTAGCCGCCGCACAAGCCGGCTACGAGACCCTGGTGCTCACGGTGGACCCGGCCCGCCGACTGGCGACCGCATTGGGCCTCGACGCGCTTCACAACGTCCCGACTGCGAACCACGAACTGCCGACGCTCTGGGCTGCCATGCTTGATTCAGAAGCCAGTTGGGACCAGATCGCCCGTAGTCACGCTCCTCCTGAGGCAGCCGACCGGCTTGTCAACTCTGAGTTCTTTCATGCGATTACCCGCCACTTCCCGGCCTCCCAGTCGTACGCGGCCGCCGAGGCGATGGCGCAGCACCTCGACGAGCGGCGCTGGGATGTCGTCATTGTCGACACTCCTCCGGCCTCGGGCGGTATTGAGTTCTTTACCGCGCCAAACGAGCTCACCAACCTCGTGGGCGGCCGTCTGTTCCGCTGGTTGACTGGTGGTGCCCTTCCGGGAAGGAGAGAGCTTTTCAATGTGGCCGCAAGGCCGGCCCTGCGCATCGTTGACATCGCTCTTGGATCCGACCTGCTCGAAAGAGTAGGAGCCTTCCTATTCGATCTGCGAACAACCTACGACGGTCTCCGGAAGCGGTCACAGGACATTGAGAAGTACTTTCGCCGTTCGACCACGATCGTCGTCACCACTTCCGACCCGGCTCCTGTGGCCGAAGCCGCCCGCTTCTTCAAGGAGTTGCCCCAAGTTGCCAGACCACCGGCGGCAATCGTATTCAACCGGACGCTGCCGGCCAGCTGGGAGAAGGCCGAAATACCATCCGACGCGACGCGACCATTGGCACGAAACCTGGCGCTGTGGGCCAGGGAAGCTCGGCGCCAGGAGACGGTCCGGGACGAATTCGCAGCCAGGTATCGGACCCCCATCGTGCCGATCCCCTGGAAGCCAACCGCCCCGACCGACCTGGCTTCGCTGGCTGACCTCATCAAGGACACCGGGCTGGTCAACGACCTGATCGGTTCCTAAACGGTCAGATCACCGATCGCTGCCCGAATAGCTCCCGGATCTCAGCATAAAGAGCCGAGCGTGGTTCCACCCGATGGTTGTCATCGAGTCGCAGGACCTTGTGCCCATCACTCGTCGTCATATGCAAGACCACAGGGGCCTTTCCTGGATGATTCGTCAGAACTTCCTTGAGACGTTGCACGTTTTCGGGCGACAGCAACTGAGCGGGTACCTCGAGGCGGACAGTTTCGTCGATCGTCAGATCGATTTCTCTGAGCGTCTTGGCCCGGATCTTCACCGAGTCGCCACGGTGATCGAGAGACCCCGTCACCACCAGAATGGCATCCTCGCGTACTAGAGGCCCATACTCGGCAACCGTCCTCGGAAAACACATAACTTCGACGGCTCCCTCAAGATCCTCGAGGTCGAAGAACACCATGGGTTCACCCTTGCGGGTCATGCGTCTGGTGATAGGCCCGACCAGGCCGCCGATCGTGACAGTCGTATTGTCGCCCTGGTCCATGAGGCTGCTGATCGAAGCCGAGGACGCCGATCGAATCGCCGACTCAACGCCCCGAAGCGGATGATCCGACACGTACAAGCCCAACATTTCACGCTCGAACCCGAGCTTGATCTTCTTGTCCCATTCGTCGGTACCAATGAAAACTTCGGCCTCGATGTCATCTGACTCGGCAGCCGCGAACAAACTGAACTGTCCGACGTCCTCATTGCGGCGGCGTTCGAGTGTGCTCATCAGGATGTCGTCGTAGATCAAAAACAGGCTCTTGCGGCCATGCCCCAGGCTGTCAAACCCACCGGCTTTGATGAGGGACTCAATCGTGCGTTTGTTGAGGGCGAGCGGGTCGACCCGATTCACAAAATCGGAAAAATCCGCAAACGGTCCTCCGCCCTCACGTGCTTCGACGATCCTTTCGACGACGCCCTCGCCGACGTTACGAACTGCCGACATTCCGAACCGGATCTTTCCATCCCGGCTCACGAAGTCAGTCTCAGAAACGTTGACATCGGGGACCAGCACATCGATCCCCATTGCCCGGCACTCATTGAGATAGATGGCCGTGCGATCTTTGTCCCGCTTGGTCGACGTCAGGAGCGCCGCCATGTATTCGGCGGGAAAGTGAGCTTTCAAATAAGCGGTCTGGTAGGCGATGAGGGCATAGGCCGCGGAATGGGACTTGTTGAACCCATACCCGGCGAAGGGTTCGATCGCGTCCCACAGATCAGCACCGAGTTGGGGCGGATGTCCCTGGGAAACGCAACCGTCCACGAACTTCTGTTTCTCGGCGTCCATGACAGATTTAATCTTCTTGCCCATCGCCTTGCGAAGCTTGTCCGCATCGGCCATGTCATATCCGGCGATTTCCTGGGCAACCTGCATGACCTGCTCTTGATAAACAATGATCCCGTAGGTGTTTGCGAGGAATTTTTCGGTCGCCGGATGCGGATACTCGACCGGTTCACGACCATTCTTTCGGTCGGCGTAGGCGTAGTGCATCTTCATGCCCATCGGACCTGGCCGAAACAAAGCATTGACCGCAATGATGTGGTCGAACGTATCTGGCTCCAAAGACCGGATTAACGCCCGCATGGGCGTTCCTTCAAGCTGGAACACGCCAATGGTGTCGGCAGCGCGCAACAACTCGAACGTTTTGGCGTCCTCGAGTGGGACGTGATCGATGTCAGGCGGATCTTCACCGGATTTGCGGATCAACTCAAGGCACCGCTCAATGGTCGACAGGTTTCGTAGCCCCAGGAAGTCCATTTTCATGAGTCCGAGGGCTTCAACGACCTGCCACTCATACTGAGTGACGATTTCGTTGTCTTCGCCCTTCCGCTGTACGGGGAGAAGCTCCGAGACCGGCTGAGGAGAGATCACGACTGCGGCGGCGTGGATCGAATCCTGGCGGCGCAGACCTTCCAGGCCTCTGGCGGTGTCAACCACCCGTCGCACATCCGGATCTGATTCATACGCAGTCCGCAGTTCTGCAGAGTTATTGAACCATTCCTTTTGATCCTGGTCAGCATCGGCACCAGGAGCTTCGAGCACGTTGTCGAGGGTTGCTTCATTGCCAAGGATCGCTTGGGGCATCATCTTGGCGACCTTGTCCCCAACCGCATACGGCAGGCCGAGCACTCTTGCCGAATCACGAATTGCTTGCCGACCTTTGATCGTTGAGAACGTGATGATCTGAGCGACATGGTCGGATCCGTACTTCTCAGCGCTGTATTTGATCATCTGGCCGCGATATCGCTCATCGAAGTCCATGTCGATATCGGGCATCTCGCGGCGACCGGGATTGAGGAACCGTTCAAAAATGAGGCCGTACTTGAGTGGATCCAGATCAGTGATCCGCAGGGCATAGGAGACGATCGAGCCGGCCGCCGATCCTCGCCCCGGACCGGTGCGGATGCCCTGGTCCTTGGCATATTTGATGATGTCCCAAACGATCAAGAAGTAGGCGGGAAAGCCCATATCGCTGATGATCCGCAGCTCGTGCTCGATTCGGTCGACCACCTCCTCGTCAAGCATCGCCCCGTACCGCTGCTTGGCTCCTTCAAACACCAACTCCCGGAGATAGGACTCGACGTCGTAGCCGTCTGGAACGGGAAACGAGGGCAGGAGGATCTTCCCGAACTCAAGTGTGACATCAGCCCGGTCAGCGATATCCAGGGTGGAGTCACACGCTCCCGGGTAGAGATCCTCGGGGAACAGCGCCCGCATTTCTTGGGCCGACTTCAAATACAGACCGGTCCCTTCGAACCGAAAACGATTCGGATCGTCAATAGTCGAGCCGGTCTGGATACAGAGGAGGACGTCATGGGCCTCGGCATCGGCCGCCGAAATGTAGTGCGCGTCGTTGGCGGCAAGAAGTGGCGCGCCGATCCGCCGAGAAATGTCAACCAGGTCCGGCAAGATCCTACGTTGGGCTTCAATGCCGTGATCGGCGATTTCGATAAAGAAGTTGTCTTTGCCAAAGATGTCCTGATATCGGGCTGCGGCGGCGAGCGCCCCATCGAAGTCTCTGGCGGAGTTCCGGTTGCCTTCTTCTCGCGATGCGTCTGGCGCCAGTCGAGAAGCTACTTCCCCGCCCAGGCATCCGGACGTGGCGATCACTCCCTCGGAATACTTTGCCAGGAGATCGAAGTCCATCCGCGGCTTGTAGTAGAAGCCGTCGAGATAGCTGGCCGAGACCATCTTCATGAGGTTTTGATACCCAACCTGAGTTTCTGCCAGGAGGGTGGAGTGGTACCGCTGATTCTCTGCCCGGCCCGGCCGGTCAAATCGGCTGCCAGGCGTTATGTACGCTTCAACCCCGATGATTGGCTTAACGCCCTCGGCGGTGGCAGCACGGTAGAAATCCCCGACCCCGTACATAACTCCGTGATCGGTGATCGCAATGGCAGGCTGATTGTCTTCAAGGGAAACCCGAACCATGTCCTTAACGCGCGCCGCCCCATCGAGCATCGAGAACTCAGAGTGAACGTGAAGATGAGCAAAGCCGTCCCGGGCCACCCTAGATCGACCTCCGAAGGTGAATTACAGCGGTGTGGTTCGACGTTACCAGACTGACGCCGC
>JBBKXI010000080.1:0-15779 GCA_037969415.1 Acidimicrobiia bacterium
AGGTCTTCGACGCGTTGGCGGTCCGAGATCCAGGTGTTGGCGTATGCCCATTCAGTGGCGAGGGTCCGCTGGTATCTCTCAACTTTGCCGTTGGTCTGTGGCCGGTATGGGCGGATTCTCACGTGTTCGATGTCAACGGCTTCGAGGGTGTCGGCGAATACACGGGATTTGTATCCGACACCGTTGTCGGTCATCACTGCTTGGATCATGATCCCGTGTTCTGCGAACCAGTCACGGGCTCTTTGCAGGAACCGGATACAAGTGTTGGCTTTCTCGTCGGAACAGAACTCTGAATATGCAAGCCGGGAATAGTCGTCGACCATCGAATGCAGGTATGTGTATCCAACTTTCCCTTTGTTGGTTTTGATCCCGGTTCTGGATTCCGATGGCCCGCCAGCCGCCACCGTTGGGGATCCTCCCGAACTTTTTGATATCAACATGGACCAGTTCACCAGGGACGTTCTTTTCGTAGCGGCGGATGATCCTTCCGGTGGGCGGATCCAAGTCCCTTAGCCTCGATATTCGGTAGCGTTTCAGCACTCGCCACACCGTGGACACCACCAACCGGAGGTGCCCAGCAATCCGAGCCGGCCCCCACCTCTTGTTCACCCTCAACCCAATAATCCGCCGTTCGGTGCGTTCGGACAGCCGGTTCGGAGTCGAATGAGGCGCCGACCGCCGGTCATAAAGCCCCTCTTCGCCGTCCCGGCAATAACGGTTCCACCACTTAGTGGCAGTCTGACGCGAAATCCCCATTTCCCGGGCCACATGAGCAATAGGACGGCCCCTGTGGATCCGTTGACACAAGATCATCCGGCCAGCAGGGGTTAACGGAGCATTAGCGTGCACAATGAGCCTCCTTCGGTTCTGCGATGTGTACAACACCACATAACCAGGGAGGCTCAAACCCTCACAACGTCAACAACCCTCCGAAGCAATACACCTAGGTCTGACCACCAGGTAGGGCAATCTGAGGCGCTCCCGCCCGTTGTTGGGAACTCCTAAGGTGTGTTTCCTCAATCGACAGGAAAACTTGGAAATCCACAAACTGGGCCTAACCGATCTCCGAATCTCCCAATTCGGAATGGGTTGTGGCAACTTCGGGGGTATCGGCAGCGCCCCGGCATTCTTCGGCCAAGGCGAGACCGAATCTGAGGCATTCGAGTTACTCGATCGGGCGGTGGATCTCGGGATCAACTATCTCGACACCGCTGACGCCTACGGCGGAGGCAGAAGCGAAACGACCATCGGAAACTGGCTGAGGGCCAGAGGCTCGTCGGTCCGTGATCACCTTCTCCTGAGTTCGAAGGTCGCCAACCAGGTCGGTGAGGACCCGACGCATCGTGGCCTCTCCAAAACGCACATCCTCCGTCAAGTCGACGCCAGCCTCGCCCGCCTCGGCGTGGACCACCTGGATATGTACCTTGCACACGAGCCCGACCCGGAGACGCCGATCGAGGAGACGGTCGAGGCGTTCGATTCACTTGTGACGGCGGGCAAGATCCGCTACGTCGGTGCCTCGAATTATGAAGCGCCACTTCTCGAGTCGGCGCTTACAGCTAGCGATTCGGCCGGCTCGAAACGCTTCGATTGGGTTCAAAACTCGTTCAATCTGATCGACCAGACGGACCAGTCCGACGTTCTGAAAGTCTGTGCGGAACACAATCTCGGATTCACCAATTTCAGCCCACTGTGTGGTGGGTGGCTCACCGGGAAGTATCGGTTTGACGAGGGTTATCCCGAAGGTTCGAGGATGACGAAGCGACCTGAGCCCTATATGCAGTATTGGACGGAGGAGACATTCGCCAGTATCGACCGTCTGACTTCGGATGCTACCGACCTCGGTGTGAGTGTTGCTGGCCTCGCCTTGGCATGGCTACGAAAACATCCGCAAGTCGATTCTTCGATAGTTGGACCGAGACGCCCGTCACACTTCGAACCCGTTGAAGAGGCGATATCGCTCGATCTGTCCCAGGGTCAGTGGGCCGAGGTCGGTGGGTACTTCTTGCGGGAAGAGAGGTGAGCGTGGAAACGCTAATAATCGGCCAGGAAGATCTGCGCCGTCTGCTCCCGATGGAGCAATGTATCGATGCTGTGAAAGGGGCGCTGACTGATCTGGCGAATGGTGGAGGCATTCAACCGCTGCGGCCTGTTATGTGGATGCCGGAACGTGTCGGTGCGCTTGGAATGATGCCCGGGCACCTCAGTTCGATCAACACGCTGGGCATAAAGACCGTCACCGTGTTTCCCGGAAACGCCGGCACCGAGTTCGACTCGCACCAAGGCACGGTCATGCTCTTTGACGATTCCAACGGTCGGCTCAAAGCCATCGTCGATGCCAGCGAGATCACTGCGATTCGCACTGGAGCGGCCTCCGCAGTTGCCACAGACATTCTGGCGCGTGCCAATTCCTCCACCCTGGCGATTCTCGGATCTGGAGTTCAGGCAACAACCCATCTCGAGGCCATTCCGCTGGTACGTCCAATCGAGAAGGTCAGGATTTGGAGTCGAAACTCTGAAAACGCCCGACTTCTCGCGGAGAGAGTGGCCGGATCGAATCTCGAGGTCCAGGTTCTTGGAAGTGTCGACGAGGCAGTGGACGGTGCCGACATCGTGTGCACCACCACCGCTGCACCTACCCCGATCCTGACCGGGCACATGCTGGCGACCGGGATGCACATCAACGCCGTCGGCTCCAGTGTTCCGTTCGCACGAGAACTGGACTCTGCCGCCATGGCAAGGGCACGCTTGTTCGTCGACAGGCGCGAGTCGACGCTCAATGAATCCGGAGATTTTCTGATTGCACGGGAGGAGGGCGCAATCACCGATGATGCGATCATCGCCGAGATCGGCGAAGTCCTGACCGGCGCCTCAGTGGGCCGTCGGTCCGACGACGAGATAACTCTGTTCAAGTCGCTCGGACTCGCGGTCGAGGACATCGCCGCTGCAGATCTCGTCTACAAAAATGCCTTGGCGTCCCACAGTGGGATGAGCGTCAAGATAGGTGGACTCCGACATGACTGACCCGATACCTCTGGCCGAAATCGAGGCGGCCCGAGAACGCCTCCAAGGCATCGCGCTCCGCACGCCTCTCGTTCGACTCAATGCTGATACTGGCCCGATCGAGATCTACTTGAAGCTCGAGAATCTCCAGCCCATTGGTGCGTTCAAAATTCGCGGCGCAGGGAACGCCATGGCCCTGGCCGGCCCCGAAGCCCTCGAGGCTGGAGTGTGGACCGCTAGCGCCGGAAACATGGCGCAAGGTGTCGCATGGAACGCAAGGCGTCTGAGTATTCCCTGTTCTGTTGTGGTCCCCGACCACGCACCAGAGGCAAAATTGGAGGCCTTGAATCGTCTCGGCGCCCAAACCATCAAGGTTCCTTTCCCCGAGTGGTGGGAGATAATCGTGACCCATGCGCGTGAGGGGCAAACCGGTGTATTTGTGCATCCTGTGAGCGATCCCGCAGTCATCGCCGGAAACGGAACCATCGGCCTGGAGTTAGTCGAAGACCTCCCCGACATGGATGCGGTCGTTGTCCCCTATGGCGGTGGTGGGCTCAGCTCAGGAATCGCGTCTGCACTTCGTCATCTTCGACCCGACGTACCGGTTTTCGGCGCCGAGGTATCGACCTCCGCAGCTTTGCGGGCCGCCTTCGCAGCCGGCGGCCCGACGGACATCGAGTATGTCCCATCATTTGTGGATGGGATCGGGTCTGCCCGGGTCCTTGACGAGATGTGGCCTTTGGTTAAGGAACTCCTCGCCGGGTCGATCGTGTCGTCCCTGGCCGAGGTAGAAGATGCAGTGCGGCTCCTCGCCACCCGCAACCGCGTGGTCGCCGAGGGCGCTGGAGCTGCCTCGGTTGCGGCGGCTCTCAAAAGTGGGGCAGGTCAAGGGAAAATTGTCTGCATTGTCTCTGGCGGGAACATCAACGCTGCAAAGTTGGCTGATATTCTCTCGGTGACGGACTGAGTGGGGTTTCTCAACACGATTTGTGATTTCATGCCACAATCTGCGTGGAGCACGGGTTACGTTTTAAAGGAACTGGAATTTTGATGGCTGGATACATAACCCATGTCGACGATGTGATTGCTACCACCGAACCGGGCGACTCCGTCACCTCACGCACAACCATCGACGACACGGTGGGAGCCGAGCACCTCGCCCAAAGGGTTCTGTCTTTCGGCCCTGGAACCTCTGTCTCCCGACAGGGCGACGGGCGGGATGAGGTGGCCTACGTCGTGTCGGGGAGTGGGTCGCTAAATCTCAACGGCGAAAACCACGTACTGGAATCAGACACTGGCATCTACATCAAGGCGGGCGAAGAATATGTCATAGACAATCCCGGCCCCGACGACATAGTCGTCGTTTCGGTCACGGCCCCCGAACCAACCGAGAGCGGCGACACGCCTCAGGAGCGTAGAGTCACAGTTTCGGTGGCCGACCAGCCAGTGATTCCCGCCGGAAAGAACCGGGAGTTCAAATTTGTCATCGACCCCTCATCCGGTTGCCAGGATGTCACCCAGTTCGTTGGTTGGATACCTCCCGGTCGCGCTCCGACCCATTATCACCTGTACGACGAAGTCATCTACATCCTCGACGGAGAAGGCGTTCTCCATCTCGAAGGTCAGCCCGAGACCCCCATCTCAACAGGGACGTGTATCCATTTGCCGCCGCCGGTCGAGCACTGCCTCGAAAACACCGGTGATCGGCCACTAAGAGTCCTCGGAGTGTTCCACCCAGCGGGGAGCGCCGCCGAGGCCTACGAAGAAAACAGTAAATGAAGGGAAATAGATGAGAAATAAGTCGACGTGGAGGTTGGTAGCAATGCTGCTCACCCTCTCCTTGATCGCAGCCGCTTGCGGCGACGGTACCGGGGGAGACACCACAACAACTGCAGGCGAAGAGACCACCACAACCGCAGGTCAAGAGACGACGACCACTGGCGCTGAGCCGATGGTTTGCGAGGCCACGGTTGGCTTTATCGGACCGATTACGGGACCCGTTGCATTCATTGGCGAAGTCCAGATCAACTGGTTCAAGTACGCGGTGGATACTTTCAACGAAGAAATGGGATATGACATCCAAATCGTCGAGGGTGACAACCAGTTCGACCCCGCTCAGAGTGCCACCCTGGCAGCTCAATTCCTCGACAACACAGCGATGGTCGCTGCTGTCGGACCTGCGGGTTCTGATCAGGTCGATGCGGCAGGTGCCGTTTACGAAGCCGGAGATCCGAACTTCACGTTCATTTCGCCGTCTTCGACACGTGCCGGAATCACCGCGAGCTATACCGGAATGTTCCGAACTGTCCCGACTGACGACGACCAGGGACCGACGACGGCCGACTTCCTCGTGGCACAAGGTGCACAGAAGGTCTTCATCGTCGATGACCAGTCTTCGTATTCAACCGGTCTCGCTGACTCGGTGACGGCTGCTCTCGAAGCCGCGAACGTTGAAGTGATCGCCGACTCGGTGGCCCAGGACGTCACGGACTTCTCCGCGCTAGTGGGGACGATCCCGGACGACACTGACTTTGTTTACCTGCCATGGCAGGTAGCTGCCAACGGTCAGATCTTCTCGAACCAGATGTCGGAGCAGTCCAAGACCGCCACGATCTTCGGATCGGACGGAATGGACTCCGAGGACTTCACAACGGCCGGGTCATTTATCGCGGCGTTCGCCCCTGATATCTCGGCCATCCCCGGCTCAGCGACCATCCTTGAGGGATACCTCGCTGAGTACGAGAACACCAACACGTTCGGGCCTCCTGTCTACGCAGCGGTTCGGGTAATCCTTGAGGCGGTTGCACGTGTCTGTGAAGCTGGCGAAGTGCCGGACCGTGCCAATGTTCAGGCCGAAGTCCGAAACACCGATCAGGCAGATTCGATCCTCGGATCACCTATCTCGTTCACCGAAGATGGCGACCTCGCCGAAGGTCAGTTCTTCATCTTCGAAATCCAGGAGGATGGTTCCAAGACCCTCGTCCCCTAAACGAGAGATAACGACAAACGAACATGGAGTTTTTTCTCCAGCAGACCATTAACGGCCTGACGCTCGGAAGTGTTTATGCACTGCTGGCACTCGGTTATTCGATGGTCTACGGAGTTCTGAAGTTATTGAACTTCGCCCATGGTGAGATCTACATGTTCGGAGCCTTTGCCGGCTACGGAGTGCTGACGGTCCTTGGTGGGCCGTCAGCACTCGTCGTGCCGGTGTGGCTTGTCATCACACTCATGTTTGTGGCATCAATGGCGGTTTCGTCCGCCATTGGTGTCGCACTCGAACGTTTCGCATATCGGCCGTTACGCAACTCATCACGCATTGCTCCGCTCATCAGCGCAGTCGGAGCTTCATTCTTCCTCCAGGCCGCGGCGCTTCTCCTGTTCACAGCGAATTCCAAGAGCTACGACGCACCGACGCTCATTCCGATCGACACCGGTTTGACGCTCGGTCCCATCAATGTCTGGCTGGTCCGTATCCTCGTAATCGTTACGGCAGCGGTGTTGATGGTTCTCCTGACAATGTGGGTGGCGCGCGCCAAGACCGGTAAGGCGGTTCGAGCAGTCTCATTTGACCGCGAAGCCGCAGCCATGATGGGCATCGACGTCGATCGGGTCATCGTCGTCACCTTCCTGATCGGTTCCGCCCTCGCCGGAGTTGGCGGGGTCATGGTCGGTCTCGTATTTGGACGCGTATTCCACTTGATGGGATTCGTCGCCGGGCTCAAAGCCTTTACCGCAGCGGTTGTCGGAGGCATCGGATCCATCCCCGGCGCCATGCTGGGCGGTCTGCTGATTGGGTTCGCCGAGGCGTACACCACCGGGTACATATCGTCCACTTTCCAAAACCTCATTGTGTTCGGTCTTCTGATTGGCTTCTTGCTGATGAGACCCACAGGAATCCTCGGTCGTCCTGAATTGGTAAAGGTCTGAACGTGTCCGAAATCGGCGTTGATCAGTGGGTGGAGCAATCCGGGGATCGGCAAGAGCAGTATTCAGGGCGAACAGCGCCGATCCGGAGATTGTTCGACTCGCTGCGTCCCGGATGGCGTCTGGTTATCTTCTTGTTGCTAGCGGCGGCGTATCCTCTCGTCGTCAGCCAGAGCGGGGTGCGCATCGGGATTACGGTGCTCCTGCTGGCGATGCTGGCCCTTGGGTTGAACATCGTCGTTGGGTGGGCCGGACTCCTCGATCTCGGTTACGTGGCTTTCTACGGTTTCGGCGCCTATTTCTATGCGATTGTGACGTCGAATCAACTTCCGGCCCATTGGCCCACGTGGATCGCTATTCCGGTAATCGTGGCCACTACTGCCCTCCTGGGAGCACTCCTCAGTCTCCCATCACGTCGTCTTGTTGGTGATTACCTGGCCATCATGACCTTGTTTTTCGCCCAGATATTCGGTGAGGTTGTTCGCAACTTCGAGCGTCTGCCTGGGGTCAGCGAGGATCTTGATCTAACCGGAGGGCCGAACGGGATCACCGGCGTGGAGCCATGGAAACTGTTCGGCTACGAGTTCGGGACCTTCAATCGTAATTTCTACCTGCTCTTGGTTTTGCTTGGTTTGCTAATAGTCGCCCTACACAACATCAACGACTCGAGGACCGGTCGAGCCTGGAGGGCGTTGCGCGAGGACACGCTTGCCGCCGAACACATGACCACCCCGGTCAACAGGTTAAAGATGCTCGCTTTCGCTGTGGGTGCCGCCATCGCCGGTCTTGCTGGCACGATTTTCGCATCGGTCCAGGTAGGCGTGTTTCCCAACAACTTCGTGCTTCTCTTCTTGATCACGATCTATGCAGCCGTAATTCTCGGGGGGCTCGGATCAATCCCCGGCGTCGTACTGGGAGCGATCGTGATCGCTTACACACCTGAGATGTTGCGTGACCCGAGTACCGCGGGAGTGTTGTTCTACGTCGGCCTCGTTGCCCTGACTGTGGCGATGCTGAAGAAATGGCGCTTGGTTGCCACGGCGCTCGCTGGGCTCGTTATCCTTGGATATGCGGTGCGGTGGGCGGCGCTGGCCATCTGGGGCGACTCAATCCTCGGAACCGCAAACGACACGCTCATATCCCGAGTGCTCGACGGCTGGCTTCTGGTACTGGGCCAGTCCCAGGAAGTCGTGACCAGCTACGCCTTCGTGCTGGCCATAGTGGGAGCTCTCGGCGTCATCGCTGCTCAGAACTGGTGGCGAGTGGTCTGGTTGATCCCGACTCTTTACCTGGCGATACTTGTCTGGGAGAACAAGCTCGCCCTTCAACCCAGCGTGACCCGCCAACTTCTATTCGGTGGGATTCTCATGGTGATGATGGCGGTTCGCCCTCAGGGGCTCCTTGGAATCCGGCAAGTGGAGATCACGTGACTCCTATCCTCGAGCTTCGCGGCCTCTCTAAGACATTCGGTGGTCTTCAGGTTTTACAAGACCTCGACATCAGCGTTGGCACCGGAGAAATCGTGAGTGTGATCGGACCCAACGGGGCCGGAAAAACCACGCTCTTCAACATTATCAGTGGGATCTACCAACCCGACTCTGGCGAGATCCTCCTCGATGGCGCCAGCATTCTTGGATCGTCCCCCGAAACCATCGCCAATCTCGGGATCGCCCGGACGTTCCAAACCCTCCGTGTGTTCCTGAACATGACGGTACGGGAGAACGTTATGGCCGCGACCTATGGCGCCACCCGGACCCGCCTGTGGCAGTCGGCTCTTCGGACACCGTCCGCCCGAAGAGAAGAGAAGGAGGTGCGGGCGATAGCCGAAGAGAAGTTGGGCTTCTTCGGCGACCGCTTAATGGGATATCGGTGGGATCAGCCGGCCTACAGTCTCTCGTACGCGAATCGTCGCCGTCTTGAGATCGCGAGGGCGACGGCCACCAATCCGAGGCTGTTGATGCTCGATGAGCCCGCGGCGGGAATGAATCCGGCCGAGACGCATGAGATCACCGAGCTGATCGGACGTCTTCGCGAAGAAGCCGGCTATTCCATACTCGTCATCGAGCACGACATGCATGTCGTCGAAGGCATATCAGACCGGGTGGTCGCTTTAGACCATGGAGAGAAGATCGCAGAGGGTTCTTTTGATGATGTCGCTACCGACGACAAAGTGGTCGAGGCCTATCTCGGTTACGGAGCAGCCCAGTCCAAATGATCGACGCTAAATCCCTCCTGAGCTTGAAGGATGTCAATACCTATTACGGGCTAATCCACATTCTCCAGGGGATCTCGATGGAGATAAAGGCCGGTGAATTGGTTTGCCTCCTCGGCGGCAACGCCTCGGGAAAGTCAACGACCCTGAAGACCATCCTCGGGATCGTCGAGCCTCGAAGCGGAACCATCGTGTTCGATGGTGATGATGTAACCAATAAGTCGACGAGCTTTCGAATCGGGCGAGGGATGGCGATTGTGCCCGAGAACCGACGGCTCTTCGCGCCGATGACTGTTCTCGAGAATCTGGAGATGGGAGCCTATCTCCGTGACGACGATATCGGAGAAGACCTTGAAAATGTCTACGAGCTGTTTCCGCTTCTGGCAGAGAGAAAGGACCAGCTGGCAGGGACTTTGTCAGGGGGCGAGCAGCAGATGGTTGCCATGGGACGAGCGCTCATGTCGAAGCCGAAGCTCCTCCTGATGGATGAGCCTTCTATGGGCCTCGCGCCAATATTGGTTGAGCAGAGTTTTGAGATAATCCAGCGGGTTCATGCTGCCGGAGTGTCGGTTCTCGTAGTCGAGCAGAATGCCAACATGGCTCTTTCTATCGCTGATCATGGCTATGTCCTGGCGACAGGTCGGATCGTCCTTGCCGACCGTGCCGCGGCCCTAGCCGAGAATGAAGACCTCAAGAAGGCCTATCTTGGACGCTAACTGACCGAGGGAGTCAATATGACAACGGCACTACCCGATTCGATAAGAGACAAGTTCCCGTTACTGGAGCGTGCGGTATACACAAACAGTTGCTCTCAGGGCGCGCTCTCTCACGAAGTGCGCGCTGCCTACGAAAGGTATCTGACTGATTGGGACGAGATCGGCGCGCCATGGGAACTCTGGATAAACCTTGCCGGGGAGGCGCGGTCCGGGTTCGCCCGGCTGCTCAATGCGACTACAGATGAGATTGCGGTGACCAATTCGGTTTCAGTGGGTGTCAGCTCTTTGCTCAGCGGCTTGGGTCAACCTGATGGACGGAACAAGATCGTCATGAGCGACTTCGAGTTCCCGACGATCGGTCAGAATATGCATGCCCAAGAGCTGGCCGGGACCAAGGTGGAGCACGTACCAGCGTCCCGCGACACCGTCATCCCACTCGATCGACTTGCGGAGTCCGTCGACGAGGCAACGTCACTGGTTGCCATTACTTACGTCTGCTACCGCAACGGCAGTAAAACGGACGTCGAAGAGGTCGTCAAAATCGCCCATGACGTCGGCGCCCTGGTGCTTCTCGATGCCTACCAAGCGGTCGGAGCCGTACCGATCGATGTGCGGCAGCTTGATGTCGACTTCGTAGTGGGTGGCAACCTGAAGTATCTGCTTGGGTCGGCGGGGTTGGGTTTCCTTTACTGTCGCGCCGATCTATTGCCATCCATCACTCCGGTGCAGACCGGGTGGTTCGCCGACGACGACATCTTCAAGATGGACATCACTGACTATTCCCCATCCCATACCGCAAGCAAGTTCGAAGCCGGAACCCCACCAATTCCGAGCATCTACGCGGGGGTGGCTGGTATGGACCTGATGAACGAGATCGGTATCGAGGCGACCGAGAGACATATTGGGGCCCTAACCGACTACCTCATCGAGGAGCTTGATCGGATTGGTGCGAAGCTGGTGACGCCACGCGACCCCTCGCTCCGCGGCCCCATGATTGCGGTGGCATCAACCGACGAGTACGCCCTGGTCGATGCACTGAAGCAAGAGTCGATTCTCACATCGTCACGCGACGGCAACATCAGGTTGTCGTGGCACTGTTACAACTCGCTGGAAGATGTCGACGCGGTGATCGCCGGTTTACAACGGCACCCGGAGCTCTTGGCGCGTTAACGAATAACGCATTTAGAGAAATTCAGGCGACTGCCGTCGCCTCCAGTTCGACTAGTAGTTCCGGAAATGCAAGCCGGGCAACGCCGAGCAAGGTTGACGTGTAGCGGCATCCGGCTTCGGCGAGACGTCCCAGCACTGCTGCGTTAGCGAGAAGATCGTCCACATCGGTCGTGTAGATGTTGAGCCGAACCACGTTAGCCAGGGTCATGTCAGCCGCATTGAGCACAGCTTCGATATTGTCTATTGACTTATTGATCTGAGCGGCCATGTCGCCTTCGTGAACGAGTTGTCCATCGTCGTCGAGTGAAACCTGGCCAGCAAGATAGAGAGTTCTCTCGGCTCCCGTAACCTCATGACCATGATTGAAACCGAAGGCCTCCTGCCAGGTCCAGGGGTTGATTATTCGACGGTCCATGGTGCTCCTTTCAATTCGCTATTGTCGTTCCGGGACACGATGCGGTCTAGTTAACACAGAATTCGTTGCCTTCAGGATCCCGCATAACCGTCCATGTGGTGTTCGGGCTGGACCGTTCCTGTACAACCGAACCACCTAAACCCACCAGCTTTTCTACGGTTTTGACCATGTTGTCCGAATTGAGGTCGAGGTGCACCCGATTCTTGGCCTCTTTCCCTTCAGGGACTTTCTGAAACGCAAAATGGATTCCACCCTGGCCCGCAGTCAGCCGCGTAAAGTCATCGGAGTCGTCTTCGACTTCTAAATCCATGACCTTCGCCCAAAAGGCAGCCAACGACTGGGGGTCCTCGCAGTCGAAAGTTATGTGCTCGATATTCAGCGATGCCACGTTCGTTACCAGGCCACCTTGGGCGGAGCGTCCACACCGTGGCCTTCTTTCCAGCTGATGACCGGGTTGCTCAGCACGCCGATCTTCTCAATTTCACACTCGACGACGTCACCGGGTTTGAGGTACCAGGCTTGAGGGTCATCCTGGAAAGCCGCCACCCCTGACACCGTGCCCGTCGAGACGATGTCGCCGGCGCTGTAGCCGAGCGCTGAGTAATGCGAGATGATCTCGGGGATGGTGATCGACATGTTCTTCGAGTGCGAGACCTGCCGCTCTTCTCCGTTGACGCGCAGCGTCATTTGAAGGTCGTGCGGATCGCCGATTTCGTCGGCGGTGACAATCCACGGGCCAACCGGGCAGAAAGTGTCGATCGCCTTGCAGAAAGAGAAGACGCCTGATCTCATTTCCCGTCGCTGAATGTCTCGTGCCGTGACGTCGTTGAAAATCACATACCCACCGATGTAATCGGCGGCTTCTTCGGGGCCGAAGTGCTTGCCGCTCTTCTTGATGACGACCGCGAGTTCCAGCTCGTAATCGAGTTCGTTGGTCAGGTGTTCCGGATAAATAATTGGCTCACCCGGCCCGATGATGGCGTCGACATTCTGGAAGAACACAATCCATGGTGCGATCTCATGTGACCAGTTGACATTCTTCGACTCTTCTTCATGCTCTCTGAAGTTGCCCGCCGTATGAAAGAACTTCTTGGGGATTATCGGAGCCCGTAACGAAACGTCAGAAAGAGAGTGCGTTGGCCCGTCGGCGTGGGCCGCCGCTTCGATGCCCTTGTCTCCCGCCTCGAAAAGGCTTCGCATATCGGGCCAGTCGAGTTGGGTGACGATGTCGTCGCTGAGGACCCCGGGATGGTCGAGACCATCGGGATCGCGGTAGGTGACAAGTTTCAAGTTGAGCTCACTCCACAATATTCGATTGCTGTCAGAGCATAGGAAGTTGCCATTCCAGTCAAAGAATCAATTGACACACTCTCACCTTCGGGGCCCGGTAGAGCGCCGGAAATGGGGCCGTAGTTGACCGAAGGTATCCCGTGTTTGGTGAGAGTCGACGCATCGGAACCCCATCGGACCCAATCGCGATCGGCAGACGCCCCGAAGGCTGCTTTATGTCCTGAATCGATTGCGGCGATCACCGGGTCCGCTTCGTCAATTTCTGACCCGGGCACCGAAACAAAGATTTCAGAAGAGATCCCGTAGTCTGGATAGCGTTCGACGAGGGAGGCAACCAGGTCGTTGAATGTCGACTCGGCCGAATCCAGGCCCATGGTTGGGGGCACGCGCATGTCGATGAATAGGTCGGTACGGAATGGTGATCGGCTTGCCCTCCACGGGAACCCCCCGTTGACCGCTGCAATGTTGAGTGCACCGGGCCCCCCTCGATAAGAGGCTTGTTGCTCCCATATCGGCACGAACTCTTGGACTGCTTTCACAATGTCGTGCATCCGGACTATCGAATTCTCCTTAAGACGGCCAGCCACGAAGGCGGTGTGCATGAAGGGGCCCGAGGTTGAGATCCGCGCCCATATGGTCCCGTAGTGTCCCAGGGCGATTTTCTGCTCGGTTGGTTCGCCGAGGATGCATGCGTCGGCGGTGATGCCCCGGGCAACAAGATGTTTGGTCCCAACTCCATACCCACGGAACTCCGCTCCCTGGTACTCGCCCCATTCGGCCTTCTCGATCTCGCCGGCAACCGCGGCAACAATCAGATTTCCGTCAAGGGTGACACCGGAATCGCGAAGTGCCCGAACCGCCTCCACGTAACAGGCGACCGCTCCCTTCATGTTCATGATCCCCAGGCCGAGAATCGCCCCATCTCGAACGATGGGATCGGGTTTGAAACCCGGAGCGTCGAGCCAACTCTCGTTTCCTGAGTACGAAGTGTCGAGATGTCCGTTGAACATAAGAGTCCTACCGGTTCCGGACCCGGACAATGTCCCGACTGCGTTCGCCCGGTCAGCCTCGATGTGTTGCAACGTGGCATCCATGCCTGCCGCTTCCAGAGTTTTCACCATGTACTCCGCACACGCCTGCTCTGACCCGGTGAAACTCGGGATGGCAACAAGTTCCATTGCGGTCGCGACCAGACGGTCCCGATTGACGGCCTCAATCACCGCCGATTGCATTCGCGATCGATTCATGACCGGAAGTGGGGCAAAACCTGTTTCCCGAACATCTCGAGTTGGCCAGCGCGGTCGTCGCCCCAAAGCTCGAGCATGATGTGGGTACATCCGGCGTCCCGGTACGCCTCAATACTGGCGATGCACTCCGCCGGTGTTCCTGCGATTGGTCGACACTTGTCGAGGATCTCGTCGGTCACTTTTGCCTTGGCCGCGAGTCGACCTCCGGCCTCCATTGCTTCGGCAATCGGCTGGATTTCTTCAAAAGTCAACCCGGCGCTGTCGAGCAGGACGTCTGCCGAGCCCTGGATGTTCTGGACCTTGTTGGCCAGGTACATCCCGGCGATCTCTCTGGCACCGTCCCTGCCCTTGTCGTGGTCAGCGTCGATGCTGGCCACGATGGTGCAACCAAGATCTATCAACTCGGGGTCCCGCCCGGCCATTTCGGCTGCATCGTTCAGGTTCTGTCTCGCATAACGGACGAAATCGGGAGTCGTGATGCTCGGCGTGAGCAGTCCGTCAGCCAGGGTTCCCGCTGTGGCTTGCATGCGCGGCCCGGTACCCGCCATGTAGATAGGGACCTCCCATCTCGGGGCTTCGGCATCGTCGCGAAGGGCGGGCGCCTGTGCAGTGAACTCTTTGCCATCGACCTCGACTTCCTCGCCAGCCAGATACGACTTGATGATTCCGATGGCTTCCTTGACGTTGGTGAGTGGCCTTTCCTCGATCCTCGTACCGACCCCTATCGCCTTCATGAAGATCTTCGATGCGCCAAGGCCGAGGTAAAACCGACCGGGGCCAGCGGCTTCCTGGGTAACCCGTGCTTCCATCGCGATTTGCAGAGGGTGTCGGGTGTATGGGGAGATGATTCCCCACCCGATTGCCAGATTTTCAGTTTCTCGGGCAAGCACTGGTGAAAGTGCAGTCGCCGACCGCGCCTCCATGGAGTGCTTTCGCCACCAGGGATACGCCTCGGCCAGCCACATGGTGTCGAAGCCATTGCGATCCATCACCTGCGCATGCTCGATGATTTCGTCGAGTGGCTCCATGGTCAGTTGCATCACCCCGATTCGAAATGGAATTGCCATGCTCAACTCACCAATGCCTCGGCAAGGGCCTTGAACTCCTCATCCGATACCAGGCCACCCTTGGACACGCTGAGGCTTTTCACGGCTGCCAGGGCCTCACCGTGTTTCTCGGGTGGAAGATCAAGCCCGAGCTCTTCGGTCTTGATGGTGATGCTTGCCAGACCGCTCTTCTTACCGAGCACGATGCCTCGTTGAGCGGCCACCAATCCAGAACTGTATGGCTCAACCGCTTGTGGATCGTGAAACTGCGCAGCAACGGCGCCACTCTCCCGAACGAAGAGATTGGCCCCCGTCAGGGGTTTGTAGGGTTCGAGGTGATAACCGGAGATCTCTCTAACCAACTCCGAGACTTCGTTCAAGCGCTCAAAATTCATGTTCGTCGATACTCCGTAAAGAGCTTCGAGGGCGAGAGCAAACTCGGGGAGGTTGGCGTTGCCGGCTCGCTCACCCATCCCGTTGACAGTTCCCTGTACCCAGGTTGCGCCCGCCCGAACGGCTGCGATCGAGCCCGCCGTTGCCAGCCCGAAGTCGTTGTGTCCATGCCAGTGGACCGGCACACCATCGCCAACCCATGAGCACACCATGGTCGTGAGATACGCCGCTGTTTCGGGAGACGCAATTCCAAGCGTGTCGACAACGGCGACCTCTTGCGCGCCTGCATCGACGGCGGCCTTGTATATCTCCTCGAGAAAACCCAGATCCGCCCGGGTGCTATCGACGGCGAAATAGCAG
>JBBKXI010000081.1:0-6083 GCA_037969415.1 Acidimicrobiia bacterium
GTCTCAACGCCCACCCTCCCCCGGCTCCTCCGTCGCCGGGTACTCCCTCCTGTAGGAGGGAGAGAAAAGGCGGCACGGGTGGTAGGTGCTCCAGACGAAGGAGGGAGAGAAGTTCTAGCCACGGAGTTGTCGAAATGCTGTTGCGGTGAGTACTGCGGCGTCGGCGGCTTCGGCGCCTTTGTTGGCTTCGCCGGTGCCGGATCGGGCCATAGCGTCGTCGATGTCGTGGACGGCGAGGATTGCGTTACCTATGGGGACTCCGGTGTCCAGAGCCACCCTGCTCACGCCGGAAGTAGATTCCCGGACCACGATGTCGTAGTGGTCGGTTTCACCCTTGATTACGACACCGATCGCAACGATTGCCTGACAACCGGATTTGGCCAGGGCGGCGGCACCCAATGGTATTTCCAAAGCACCGGGCACATGGAGCACCATCACATCGTCGGCGCCCAGCGTTTTGAGACGATCCAATGCCCCGGTGAGCAGTCGGTCGGTGATGGTCTGGTTCCAGCGGGCGACCACCACTCCGACCTTCAATTCCGACGCGTCGAGCACGCCTTCGATTTCGGTCACGCACCGGCCTCGATGTCGAGTGTATGACCGAGACGGGTGGCCTTGGTCTGGAGGTAGTCCCGATTTTCATCGTTGGCGTCGATGATGATGGGGACGGTCTCGACAATCGACAGCCCATAGCCCTCGATACCGGCACGCTTAGTTGGGTTGTTGGTCATCAGACGCATCGAACGCACCCCGAGGTCGTAGAGAATCTGCGAGCCGACTCCGTAATCGCGGGCATCAACCGGGAGCCCCAGATTGACGTTGGCGTCGACAGTGTCCATCCCCTCATCTTGGAGGCGATAAGCCGCCAGTTTGTGGAGCAGGCCGATGCCCCGGCCCTCATGGCCACGGATGTAGAGCACCACTCCCCTGCCCTCTTCGGCGATCGCTGCCAGAGCAGCATCTAATTGAGCTCCACAATCGCAGCGGAGACTTCCGAATACATCGCCGGTCAGGCACTCAGAGTGGACCCGGGTCAGCACACTTGCACCGTCGCCGATGTCCCCGTACACCAAGGCGATGTGCTGTCTATTGTCCACCGTCGATCGGTAGCCGACACCGGCGAATGTGCCATGGGCGGTTGGGATCCGGGTCTCAACGATCCGTTCCACCAATTTCTCTTCGTGATGCCGACGGTATGCAATAAGGTCGGCGATGGTCCCGATCAATAGACCATGCTCCTCAGCGAAGACTTCCAGTTCAGGCAGTCGGGCCACCGTCCCATCATCATTCATGACTTCGGCGAGCACCGCCGCAGGATATTTTCCGGAGAGACGGGCCAGGTCGACGCCGGCCTCGGTATGGCCAGCCCGTTTTAAGACCCCTCCCGGTTCGTAACGCAACGGATACATGTGACCGGGTCGGGCGAGGTCTTCGGGTTTGGTGTTCTCGTGGAGCACTGCTTGGACGGTTCGGGCGCGATCGGCCCCGGAGATCCCAGTCGTCGTTCCGTTGGTGGCGTCGATGGAAACGGTGAACGCCGTCCGTCGGACATCGGTGTTCTTGGAGACCATCATCGGTAACTCCAACTCATCGAGCCGCTCCCCGATGATTGGCATACAGATAATCCCGCTGCTGTGACGGAGAACAAAGCCCATCTTTTGAGGGTCAGCGTCTTCGGCAGCAAGGATCAGGTCACCTTCGTTCTCGCGGTCTTCGTCGTCGACCATGATCACCATTTCGCCACGACCTATCGCGGCGATGATTTCTTCGATCGGCGAAAACATCAGTTCTTCAACAACCTCTCAACATATTTGGCCAGGACGTCCACTTCCAGATTGACCTGATCTCCGACCTCAAGCTGGCCCAAGGTGGTGACCTCAAGGGTATGGGGAATGATCGCAACCTCAAAGCCCGATTCGGATACCGCCGCCACAGTGAGACTGACACCGTCGACCGCGATCGAACCCTTCTCCACAATGTAACGCATCAGGGAGTCGGGAACTTCCACGGCCACGCATTTGGAGCCTCCATCGGGTTTCACCGAATTAACGGCGCCAACCCCGTCTATGTGGCCCTGAACAATGTGGCCATCAAACAGCGTCGCAGGAGTCATCGGACGTTCCAGATTGACACGATCACCTGCAGAGATGCCGCCAAATGTTGTCCTGCTTAGTGTTTCGGGTACCAACTCCACGCTGACGCGCGAACCGTCAACCGAAACCGCCGTAAGACAAGTCCCATTTATCGATACCGACGCGCCAATCGGGATATCGGCAAGGATGGGAGCGTCGAGGGTCAGAGCAATCACGCCAGCAGTTTCGGCGATTTCGGCGACGATGCCAGTGTCCTCAACAATCCCAGTGAACATTGCGCTCCTTAGTGGAATTCAATTCTCACATCAGAGCCGACCAACCGCACATCGACGACTTCGACAGCAAGAGCATCGCCGATTGTCGGGAAGCTCCCGGCCAGCGGTCCCATAGCCTGACCACCACCCACTTTGGCTCCGAGATAAACGAAACCATGGTTAACCAGACCCGCCTTCCACCACGACGAGGCCACCATTGGTCCACCTTCGAGAAGAAGGTCGAGATAGCCATTGTCGGCGAGCGCCCGGGCTGCGGACGTCGGATCCGGATACCGATCCCCATCAACCACCAGAGTTTCGACCCCTTCCCACATGGGTCCACCCTTAGTCGTAACCAAAAGGGGATCCCTCTCGAGAAGCCGTGCTCCTTCAGGAAGGGACTCAGCGCCTGCCAGCACCACCGGCCGTGGTTGGGGGCCGTCGTACCCTTCGAGACGGACATCCAGGCCGGGGTCGTCTTTGCGTAGGGTCCCAGCACCAACAATTACTGCATCGACACCGGCACGTAATCGATGGGCGTCATCGCGCGCCCCGGCAGATGTGATCCATCGCGAGGTTCCGTCTTCGGCGGCCACAGACCCGTCCAAAGTCATTGCGTACTTGAGCGTCACAAAGGGAAGTCCGGTCCGGCGATGTTGAAAGTAGGCGGGATCGACAGCTTCAGCTTCACCCGGCGAGTCCCAAGCAGTCACCTTGACTCCGGCTTCGATCAGGGCGGAAATGCCCGATCCGGAAACCCTGGAATCGGGATCGACTGTGCCCACGATTACGTGGTGAATGCCCGCGGCGGCGATGGCATCAACACAAGGCGGGGTCCGACCGTGATGATTACACGGTTCGAGAGTGACATACATCGTCCCGTCGATGGCTCGATCGCCGGCGGAGGCGATGGCCATTGCCTCAGCATGTTCATTCCCGGGCCCGGTGTGAAAGCCCTCCCCAACCACTTCGCCGCTGGTGTTGACTATGACGGCGCCAACGCGTGGATTGGGATGGGTGCGGTATTGGCCAGCGACCTCAATCGCCCGGCCCATTACCGACGGATCAGCCACTAACCGAGACGTCGATCGATTCGGTAGGTGGATCCGGGTTGCTTCTTAGCAAATTCTTTCATTTCCACCGCGATCGCCGACGCTTCCCATTGGGTGTTGATGTCTCGCACTTCGCTGGACGCTACACCCAACGAGAGCGAAACCACCGGGAAGGCGTAGCGTTCGCCGCGGCGGTCGATCACTTCGATATACCCGCGCAGGGCGTCGGCAGTGTCATAGAGGTCGAGTATCCCGTCGTCGAACCGCTGCACGACTTCTTTGCAATAGGGCTCGGACATTTCGGCGGGGATGATCGCCACAAAGTCATCGCCGCCTATGTGTCCAACGAAGGGGTCGACGATGCCGAGATCGGAAGCCGAAGTTGCAAGACAGTCGGCGCAGAAACGGATCACTTCATCGCCGCGCATGAATCCGTAGTGGTCGTTGAAAGCCTTGAAGTTGTCGAGGTCGCCGTGGACCAGCGAAAAAGATTCACCCGACTTGATCTTCGTTTCGATCTCAGCGGTGATCCGAAAATTCCCCGGAAGTCCGGTGAGAGGGGAAAGATCGCGCGCTGCCTGAGTGCGGCGAATTACGGCACCGACCCGGGCCACCAATTCGTTGATATCGAATGGTTTCGTGATGTAGTCATCGGCGCCAAGCTCGAGACCACGGACCCGGTCTTCGGGGAGTCCCCGGGCAGTCAGAAGAATGATTGGAATGTTTGCCGTCGAAGCCTGACCCCGGAGACGGTGTAGGGCGGTCAGACCATCCATTCGAGGCATCATGATGTCGAGCACAATGACATCGGGAGGATTGGCGGTCGCCTTCATCAGGGCATCTTCGCCATCTACACCAGTATCAACGTCAAATCCTTCTAGCTCGAAGTTGACTTTGACGACAGAAAGGATGTCCGGATCGTCGTCGGCGACAAGCACCCGTTCACTCATTATTTTCGATTGCCCTTCTCAGTTCTTTTGCTGCCATGGCCGGATCTCCGGCACCAAATATGGCGGTTCCGGCGACGAAAACATTGGCCCCCGCCCGGGCTGCGAGCCCGGCGGTATCGGGCGTGATGCCACCGTCTATCTCAATATCGGTCGACAATCCCTGGTTCTCAACAAGTTCTCTCAGTCTCGTCACTTTGTCGAGCACGTCGGGATTGAATGCCTGTCCCCCGAAGCCGGGTTCAACCGACATTACAACCGCAATATCGATCAATTCGAGGTATGGCTCGATCGCTGCGATCGGGGTACCCGGGTTGACGACCAGACCCACGGAGAGCTCCACTTCCCTTGCCCTGGCGATACCTCGCGTCGGATCGGGTATCGCTTCGATATGCATCGTGACGAGGTCGGCGCCAGCGTCTTTCAGCTCTCGGACATAAACATCGGGGTTGGTGGTCATCAGGTGACAGTCGAATTTCAGGTCAGTGTGCGGCCGTAGGGCTGCAATCACCGGGATACCAAAGGTGATGTTGGGGACAAAGTGACCGTCCATAACGTCGAGATGAAGCCAATCGACGCTGTCTTCTATCCGGCCAACTTCCTCCCTGAGGCTTGAGAAATCGGCGGCGAGCAGTGAAGGGGCAATTTTTATCTGATTCATCTCAATCCGATTCTACGGAGCCTGGCACCGAATCATCCGTCCCATTGTGCGACAAACATCCCGTCGGTCCCGGTGGTATGAGGAGCAAGGAGACGTCCCACCGCGAGGTCTTCGCCGATGCCCGCTGGAGCGATGGTGTCCAGTCCGCTTACAACGTCGATGGTCTCTTCGGGTGTCACCGTGCATACGGAATACACAAGTCGGCCGCCGGGAGCTACCAACGCCATGGCAGATTCGAGCATCCGCCGTTGCTGGGCGTGGAGGCTATTTACATCGTCATCGGAGACCCGGTAGATAATCTCGGGACGTCTCCTCAGCGTTCCCAACCCAGAGCACGGGGCGTCGAGCAGGACCCTATCGAAAGATGCCGGGAGGAGGGGGGGACTGCCAGCGTCGCCCCTGATCCAGCTGGCATTTCGCACCCGTCTGGCTGCCGAGCGAACTCTTCTTCGGTGGGAATCAACGGCAATTACAAAGGGCTCCGGTCCAGCGATATCAACGAGATGCTGGGTCTTTCCTCCCGGAGCCGCCGCCAGATCGACAATCCGCATTCCTGGTTCTACTCCCAGAGCATTTACCACTTGAATCGAAGCTGAGTCCTGGACCATGAAATTATCCGGAACAGGGCCGGGCAGAAGTTCATACGCTGTATCCACCCCCGGTACCGGCAACCCCTCACCTGGCTCACCCGAGCGAAGCCGGCCAATCCTCGCCGCTTCCTGGGAAGAAGCGGCCATGAATGCTGTGATTTCGCCCTCACTCCAGATCCGGGCAAGCGAGCGTTCCAACCATTCGGGTAGTTCCAAGCTGAGGTCGACGTCCGGTGCCTCAACCACCCGCCGTAAGATCGCATTCGCCATACCGGATGCCTGAGGGCGGATTTCTCTGACCAGGTCGACCCCAACACTGACTGCGACCGGATCGGGCACCTCACTGGAGGTGATCTCAAACGCGGCGATCCTGAGAACGTCGAGAATTGCTGGCTCGATCCGGTCCAATCCTCGTCCGGCACCCGCTGCGATCAGTCGATCGAGTCCGTTGAGAGAACGGAGCGTCCCATAAACCAATCCACGGGT
>JBBKXI010000082.1:0-11629 GCA_037969415.1 Acidimicrobiia bacterium
GCTGACGCGTCTGTTAGTGTGTCTCTTTCTTGCGTTACCATCTAATCCGCATTTCCAAGGAGGCACCTCTTGGCTTCGCGCGTGGCTGAGCGCTTTTCTTTCGGGAAAATCCCGGAAGTTCTGCCGCTACCTGACCTACTTGCCGTACAACATGAATCTTTCAAATGGTTCCTCGAAGAGGGATTGAGAGAGATTTTCGAAGAGATCAGTCCAATTGAGGACTTCACCGGTTCGCTCGCACTCGAGTTAACCGACCATCGCTTTGGCGATCCGCTGATGAGCCTCGAAGAGGCAAAAGAGCGTGATTCCAACTTTGCGCAACCCCTCTTCGTCACTGCTCGCTTCATGAACAAACAGACCGGTGAGATCAAAGAGCAGCAAGTTTTCCTCGGAGACTTCCCGATCATGACCGACAAGGGAGTCTTCATCATCAACGGGACCGAACGTGTAATCGTGTCCCAATTGGTTCGCTCCCCGGGCATCTATTTCGATCGTTCTCCCGACAAGACATCCGACAAGGACATCTTCTCTTCCAAAATTATCCCCGGTCGTGGAGCCTGGCTTGAGTTCGACACGGACAAGAAAGACACCATCGGGGTTCGGGTGGATCGAAAGCGTCGTCAATACGTGACGTCGTTCCTCAAAGCCCTGGGTATCGCGGAAACCGACGAAGAGATTCTCGAATTGTTTGGTAACTCGCAGTCGATTCAGAACACTGTCGAGAAAGACACCAACGCCACCAAGGAAGAGGCGTTGCTCGACCTATACCGCAAGCTTCGACCCGGCGAGCCCACGACTGTTGAATCCGCTCGCGGCTTGATCCAGACCATGTTCCGCAACCCGAAGCGCTACGACCTCACCAGGGTTGGGCGATACAAGGTTGGCCAGAAATTCCTCGAGGAGAGCACCGGCGAATACCGGGCTGAAGGTCTCCAGATGCTTCGCGATGAAGACATCATTGACTCGATCAAGTACCTCGTTGCGCTTCATGCCGGCGAGTCGACTATCACCACCCATCTCGGTAATGAGATTCGGGTGGCAACCGATGACATCGACCATTTCGGCAACCGTCGCATCCGCACGGTTGGCGAGTTGGTACAGAATCAAGTTCGAGTCGGTCTATCGCGTCTGGAGCGTGTCGTCCGTGAGCGGATGACTACCCAGGACCCCGATGCGATCACACCTCAGTCATTGATCAACATTCGACCGGTAACGGCGTCGATCAAGGAGTTCTTCGGGACCAGCCAGTTGAGCCAGTTCATGGACCAGCCGAATCCGCTGGCCGGACTCACTCACCGTCGCCGATTGTCGGCACTAGGACCGGGTGGTCTTTCCCGTGAGCGTGCAGGTTTCGAGGTCCGCGACGTCCACTCCTCGCACTATGGGCGGATGTGCCCGATCGAGACACCGGAAGGGCCCAACATTGGTCTTATCGGTTCTTTGGCGTCTTATGCAAGAGTGAACGAGTTCGGTTTCATAGAGACTCCGTATCGGCGGGTCGAATCCGGCGTGGTCACCGCCAAAGTCGAATACCTGACCGCAACCGAGGAAGAGCGGTATGTCATCGCCCAGGCCAATGCCCCCCTCAAAGAGAGCGGTGCGTTTGCCAACGAACGAGTGCTGGTGCGACGCGCCGGTGGCGAGGTTGAGTACGTCACCTCCAAAGCCGTGGACTACATGGATGTCTCTCCCAAGCAGATCGTCTCGGTGTCAACTTCTTTGATTCCGTTCTTGGAACACGATGACGCCAACCGGGCATTGATGGGTTCGAACATGCAACGCCAGGCAGTACCCCTACTTACTTCTGATGCCCCGCTGGTGGGGACTGGAGTCGAGGCTCGTGCGGCCAAAGACTCAGGAGACATGGTGATTTCCACTGTGGCCGGTGAGGTCGTTGAGGTGACCGGTAACGAAATCGTGGTCAAGGAAAGTGGCGCGAACAAGAAGCACACCTACCCCCTCGACAAGTTCCGTCGGTCTAACCAGGGCACGTGCATGAATCACAAGCCGTTGGTCCGCGAGGGAGACAAGGTCGCTGTTGGAGATGTTCTCGCCGATGGCCCCTCCACCGACCAGGGTGAACTCGCTCTCGGTCGCAACCTCCTGGTGGCATTCATGCCATGGCAGGGATACAACTATGAGGATGCCATCGTTATCTCCGAACGTCTCGTTAAAGAGGACGTCCTCACCTCGATTCACATCGAGGAACACGAACTCGATGCCCGCGACACCAAGCTCGGTGCGGAAGAAATCACCCGTGACATTCCCAATGTCCCCGAAGAGGTGCTCTCCAACCTCGACGAGGAAGGAATCATCAGGGTTGGTGCCGAAGTTGGTCCCGGTGACTATCTGGTCGGAAAGGTTACACCGAAGGGTGAAACCGAACTGACCCCGGAAGAACGTTTGCTCCGTGCGATCTTTGGTGAGAAGGCACGCGAGGTTCGCGACACGTCATTGAAAGTGCCTCACGGTGAGACCGGGAAGGTCATAGCCGTCAAGGTGTTCCGCCGCAGCGAAGGTTTCGACCTTCCCCCCGGTGTCAACGAGTTGGTCAGGATCTATGTTGCCCAGCAGCGCAAGATCTCAGAAGGCGACAAGCTGGCCGGGCGTCACGGCAACAAGGGTGTCATCTCCAAGGTTCTACCTGAAGAGGAGATGCCCTTCCTCGCCGACGGTACCCCGGTCGACATCATTCTCTCCCCGCTTGGCGTTCCTAGCCGGATGAACCTGGGCCAGGTTCTCGAAACCCATCTTGGTTGGGCGGCGGCCCAAGGGTGGGAACCGTTCACCGGCGACAGCCCGGCGAAGGGTGGTGCCAAGCCTTGGACTAAGACCGCAACACCCGTGTTTGACGGTGCCCGTGAAGACGAGATCATGTCCGTCATCAAGAACGCACTTCCCAATCGCGATGGCGAGCGTCTTGTGCAGAACGATGGCAAAGCCCAGCTTTATGACGGTCGCTCGGGGGAGCCTTTCGACACCCCGATCACGGTCGGATACATATATATGCTGAAGCTGGTCCACCTCGTGGATGAAAAGATTCATGCCCGGTCAACCGGCCCCTACAGCATGATCACCCAGCAGCCACTCGGTGGTAAGGCGCAGTTCGGTGGTCAGCGTTTCGGCGAGATGGAAGTTTGGGCCCTGGAGGCCTACGGAGCGGCCTACGCACTGCAGGAACTGCTCACCATCAAGTCAGACGATGTCCAGGGACGCGTCAAGGTTTACGAAGCGATCGTCAAGGGCGACAACATTCCCGAACCGGGAATTCCAGAGTCGTTCAGGGTCTTGATCAAGGAGATGCAGAGCCTTTGCCTCAACGTCGAGATGCTCTCGGCCGGCGAGGAAGTGGAACTTCGCGAACTTGAAGAAGACACCTATCGCTCGGTTGAGTCTCTGGGAATTGATTTGAGCCGACCGGAACGCCCCGATTCTGACTGAATCGCTACGTTCACGGTACGGAGAAGACGACAAAGGGATAACGGATAAAACATGGCGCAACAGCTATTCGATGAGCTAAAAATCGGCCTCGCATCCAGCGATCAGATCCGCACCTGGTCCTACGGAGAAGTGAAGAAGCCGGAGACAATCAACTACAGGACGCTTCGCCCCGAAAAAGAGGGCCTTTTCGACGAACGCATTTTTGGCCCGCAGCGGGACTGGGAATGCTACTGCGGCAAGTACAAGAGGATTCGTTACAAGGGAATCATCTGTGAGCGTTGTGGCGTAGAAGTCACACGTTCCAAGGTGCGCCGCGAGCGGATGGGCCACATCGAGCTTGCAGCCCCGGTAACCCACATCGGGTTCTTCAAAGGTGTTCCGAGCCGACTCGGCTACCTGCTTGACATGTCTCCCAAAGAACTGGAGAAGGTCATCTACTTCGCTGCCTACATCATCACTTCTGTTGATGATGAGAAGCGTCAGAAAGATCTTCCCGAACTCGAGGGTGCCCGCGATGACGAGGTCGAAGCCGTTCGCTCCGAGTTCGCTGAATGGCATGAAGTGCGTCTCGAAGCACTCGAAGACGAGTTGGAGCGGATGCAAGAAGGCGGAGCCAAGAGCCAGGAAATCAACGCCCGACGCAAAGAAGTCGAACGGGAAATCAAGGATCGTGAAGAGCGGGCTAACCGTGAAGTCGAGTTGGTCGAAGACTCCTTTGATACTTTCCGGACTTTCAAGCCCAAAGACCTCGTCGAGTCCGAGCAGTTGTGGCGTGAGATCTACTTCCGCTATGACGACTACTTCAACGGTGGCATGGGTGCCGAGGCAGTCAGGGATCTTCTAACCCACCTCGACCTCGATGCCGAGATGGAACTGCTCATTGAGAACCTTGACGCCAAGTCAGCACAGAAGCGTCAGCGGGCCACCCAGCGGATGAAGGTTGTCAAGCCTTTCTGGGAGGGCCACAACCGTCCTGAGGATATGATTCTTGAGACGGTCCCGGTTATCCCACCCGACTTGCGCCCCATGGTGCAACTCGATGGTGGGCGTTTCGCCACTTCCGATCTCAACGACCTTTATCGTCGTGTGATCAACCGCAACAATCGGCTGAAGCGCCTCCTCGACCTCGGTGCTCCAGAGATCATTGTCAACAACGAGAAGCGAATGCTCCAGGAAGCCGTCGACGCCCTCTTTGACAATGGTCGTCGCGGTCGAGCGGTGACCGGACCCGGTAATCGCCCGCTCAAGTCACTGTCCGACATGCTCAAAGGCAAGCAAGGCCGTTTCCGTCAGAACCTGCTCGGAAAGCGTGTTGACTATTCAGGTCGGTCCGTAATCGTCGTTGGGCCGTCGCTGAAACTCCACCAGTGTGGCCTGCCCAAGATCATGGCCCTGGAACTGTTCAAGCCTTTCGTAATGAAGCGTCTGGTTGATTTGGGCCTTGCCCAGAACATCAAGGCCGCCAAGCGAATGGTGGAACGCCAGCGTCCCCAGGTGTGGGATGTGCTTTCGGAGGTCATCCAGGAGCACCCGGTCATGTTGAACCGGGCCCCGACGCTTCACCGTCTCGGAATTCAGGCTTTTGAGCCCGTGCTCGTCGAAGGCAAGGCGATTCAGATTCACCCGATGGTGTGTGAAGCTTTCAACGCTGACTTTGACGGAGACCAAATGGCCGTCCACTTGCCGCTCTCTTCGGAGGCGCAGGCTGAGGCACGTATCCTGATGCTCTCTTCGAACAACGTTCTCTCACCGGCATCGGGTCGACCTATCGTCACCCCCGGCCAGGACATGGTGATTGGCGTGTTCTACCTTTCGGAGTTTGTCGAGGACGGTCGTGGTGCCGGTCGTCGCTTCTCCGACCTCGACGAGGCCATGATGGCCTACGAGATTGGTGAACTCGCCCTTCATGCCCCGATCAAGATGAGACTTGGTGAAATCGCCGGAGACCCGGCGATGCATGCCGATCTCAAGCCGCTTCTGCCCGGATTGCTTGCGGAGGAGTCGCCCGATCCTGACAGTCTCACTGAGACCACTCTGGGTCGTGCCCTTTTCAACCAGGTATTCCCGAACGACTTCCCCTACATCGAGTCCAGGATTATCAAGTCGGACATCAGAAAACTGATCGAGACTGTGATTGAACTCTACCCCCGTTCGGTTGTCGCTGAGGTTCTCGATGGAATCAAGGAACTCGGTTTCACGTATTCGACGAAGGCCGGACTCTCTATCGGTCTCGAAGACGTCCACACTCCAGCTAACAAGGCCCAGATCCTCGAAGAATACGAAGAGCGTGCTGAGAAGGTCCAGGGCTTGTTCCAGAAGGGTGTCGTCACCGACGACGAGCGTCGTCAGGAACTGATTGAGATTTGGACGGAAGCCACTGAGAAGGTCACCGACGCCATGAAGGCGGGTTTGAAGACCGAAAAATTCAACTCACTCGACATGATGGTCGGGTCCGGAGCCCGTGGAAACATGATGCAAGTTCGTCAGATTGCTGGTATGCGTGGTCTGGTAGCCAACCCCAAGGGTGACATCATCCCCCGCCCCATCATCTCCAACTTCCGCGAAGGACTTTCGGTGCTTGAGTACTTCATCTCTACTCACGGTGCCCGTAAGGGACTCGCCGACACTGCGCTTCGTACTGCCGACTCCGGTTATCTGACCCGTCGCCTGGTCGACGTCTCCCAGGAGATGATCGTCCTCGAGGAAGACTGCGAAACCGACAAGGGAATCGTGGTCACGGTCATCGACGAGCGGGGCACCAAGATCCGCAACCTGCGGTCCCGTCTTTACGGCCGCGTTCTAGCCGACGACCTCAAAGAAGGCCGGACTCTGGTCGCCACGCTTGACGACGTGAAACTTCGCGCTGGGACGTTGATCGGAACCAAGGAACTTCTTGCTGTCGAAGGAGCCGATGTCGAGTCGGTCCGGGTTAGGTCACCGTTGACTTGCGACACCCGCAACGGTGTCTGTCAGACCTGTTACGGACTCTCTCTCGCCACCGGAAAGGTGGTCGAGTTGGGGGAGGCCGTCGGAATTATGGCCGCCCAGTCGATCGGTGAGCCTGGTACCCAGCTGACGATGCGTACCTTCCATACCGGTGGTGTGGCCGGTGAGGACATCACGCACGGTCTGCCTCGTGTTGTCGAGCTCTTCGAAGCTCGTACCCCCAAGGGTAAGGCGGTGCTGTCTGAGGCCAAGGGTGTTGTTCGGCTTGTAGAGGACGAGGATGGGCGCCGTCTTGTTGTCGACGCTGGCAAGGAGGAGATCTACGAATACAAGATCTCAAGAAAAACCAAGCTACGCGCTGTCATCAAGGATGGTTCCGAAGTCGAAGCCGGAACCCAGTTGACTGATGGAAACCTCGATCCCAAGGAAGTTCTTGAGATCCGCGGAGTCAGAGCAGCCCAACAGTATTTGGTCGACCAGGTCCAGGAGGTCTACAAGTCGCAGGGTGTGGAGATTCATGACAAGCACATCGAGATCGTGGTGCGGCAAATGCTGCGCCGGGTCTTCGTGATCTCGCCTAACGATTCCGACTTCCTACCAGCCGCACTGATCGACGATCAGCTTTTCCGTGACACCAACCGCGAGTTGGTCACGGCCGGCAAGGCGCCGGCCCAGGGTCGTCCCCAGTTGATGGGTATCACCAAGGCGTCGTTGGCCACGGATTCATGGTTGTCGGCAGCTTCGTTCCAGGAGACCACCAAGGTCCTCACCGATGCCGCGATCCAGAGTCGTTCCGACTTCATGCGTGGTCTCAAAGAGAACGTGATCATCGGGAAGCTGATTCCTGCCGGCACCGGCTCCCAGCAGTACCAGTCGTTGCAACCGGTCCTTCCCGGCGCCACCACCGTCGAAAGCCTTGGCTTTCTCGGTGAGGGTACCGGCACGCCCGACGATGAGGGACTGCCCGAGAACCCGGCCGAATGGCTGGCCAGTATTGGCGGCACCTACCAGGCGAAGCCTGACCCGGTCGAAGTGGAAGAAGAAGAGTAAAACCGCTTTCCGACGGTTCACAGTGCCAATAGTGGCACTTTTAGGACACAGAACAAGAAAAGGACCGCCCGTCGGCGGTCCTTTTCCTTTGATTAGCCCTCCCGTCATCCGATGCGAGGTCTGACTGATGTCAGAGCGTGTCTACACCCACCCATAACACGGTGACCGAGTCTCGTCGACAGCGGATTCCGTGCCCTGATAATAGAACGTAACCGGCGATTAGACCCCGTCGGAATGACTCCCCGACTAGGCCGCTAGGCCCTTAGTCGCTGGGGTCTCCGTTGACGATCCATAACTCGGCTTCGCTGAGACCCGGATCGCGTCGTTCGACCTCGGTGCCGTCTTCAAATCTGGCGATGAGGACCTTGGTGGTACAACCTTCTGATACCCAGTGGGAAATTCCCAGGCTCATGCTCTGAGTTAGGGGAACAGGTAGCGAATTCTCGCTGCCGTCTTCCCCAATCAGAAAAACTTCGATATTCGGGGTCAGGTCGTTCCGTACGACTGGCCCTCCGCTGGGCTCCTCGAACCTCCAACATGCTGCGACCAAGACGACGATGGATATTGAAGTTACGACCTGACGGACCCATTTTGGGAGATTCATGGAGACACCACCCCGGTTCGAACCGCAAACCAGAACCTACTCGCTCAGCCGGGTGTGTGCGTGTGCGAACGAAGTAGAAAGGTTGGGTGGACCAGCCAACCGATTTGGTACTTAATCGTCGACACCCGTAGAATCAATACTCGTTCAGGTATCCCCCCTTTTCGTGAGGGTTTTCGCTTGGACCAGCCGGGCACTCACGTGCCCGGTACGCAAAGTTTCACAACAGGAACGGTGCTTGGGCTGCGCCCGCATCGCTTTCTCGCGTAAGGAGAAAAATGCCGACTATTGAGCAGCTTGTCCGACAGGGCAGGAAGCCGAAAGTGAAGAAGAGCAAGGCCATCGCCCTTGGCGGCGCGCCGCAACGACGAGGAGTCTGCACCCGCGTCTATACGGTCACGCCCAAGAAGCCGAACTCCGCCCTTCGCAAAGTCTGCCGCGTCCGTCTCAGCAACGGCCAGGAAGTGACCGCATATATTCCCGGCGAAGGCCACAACCTCCAGGAGCACAGCATGGTGCTGATCAGAGGTGGTCGTGTTCGCGACCTTCCCGGTGTCCGTTACAAGGTGATCCGCGGCGCCCTTGACGCTTCCGGTGTCAACGACCGCAAGCAGGCGCGCTCCCGTTACGGATCGAAGAAGGACTAGCCATGCGTCGTGCCCCAGCCCAGATCCGCACCATCGAGCCAGACCCGGTATTCCGTAGCGTCCTGGTGAGCAAGGTGATCAACAAGGTCCTGCTTCAAGGGAAGAAGGGCACCGCCCGCACCATCGTCTACGAGGCACTCGAGACTGTAGAAAAGCGGACCGGACAGGATCCCAGCATTGTTTTGAAGCGGGCCGTTGACAATATCCGGCCCCAGCTCGAAGTTCGGTCCCGCCGCGTTGGTGGTTCGAACTATCAGGTGCCGATTGATGTTTCCAGCCGTCGCCAGGAAACCCTGGCTGTTCGCTGGTTGGTCAATTTCGCCCGGAAGCGGCGTGAGCCCACGATGGCCCTACGGCTGGCCAATGAGATTTTGGATGCATCGAATAACACCGGTGCGGCCATCAAGAGAAAAGAAGATGTCCACAAGATGGCGGAGTCCAACAAGGCCTTCGCTCATTACCGTTGGTAGGCGCGAGTCTCCCACCGGTCCAACTAACAAATTAGTTTTCCCGGAAAGTTCCAGCAGGCGGCCCTCACCATCCGAAGAGGTCCGAACCGCCGGAGCAGGGGCCTGACAAATACATAACGAGTCGGAGTAATAGAAGAAGATGAGCAACGAAAACGGTGCCCTTTCACAACTGCGTGAAGTGCCGCTGAGCCGAACCCGAAATATCGGGATCATGGCTCACATCGACGCGGGCAAAACGACCCTCACCGAGCGCATCCTTTATTACACCGGCCGTAACTACAAGATCGGTGAAGTCCACGAAGGCGCCGCCACGATGGACTGGATGGAGCAGGAGCAGGAGCGAGGCATCACCATCACCTCTGCCGCCACCACCTGTATCTGGCACGACCACTGGATCAACATCATTGACACCCCGGGCCACGTTGACTTCACAGTTGAAGTGGAGCGCGCCCTCCGGGTCCTCGACGGTGCCGTAGCCGTCTTCGACGGTGTCGCCGGAGTCGAGCCTCAGTCTGAAACCGTATGGCGCCAGGCTGACAGATATGGGGTTCCCCGCATTTGTTTCGTCAATAAGCTCGACCGCACCGGCGCCGACTTCTATTTCGACGTCGACTCGATTGTCGAGCGTCTTGGGGCCACTCCGCTCGTCATGCAACTCCCAATCGGGACCGAGGCCGATTTCGTTGGTGTTGTCGACCTAGTGGAGATGGAAGCCCATGTTTGGAAGGGTGATGACGGCACGCACTGGGATACCATTGCGATCCCGGCCAATCTCGTCGACAAGGCTGCCGAGTATCGGGAGAAAGTTCTCGAAGCGGCGGCTGAGACCTCCGAGGAGCTACTCGAGGTTTATCTGGAGACTGGTGATCTCAGCGTCGCCCAGATCAAAGCCGGTGTCCGCGCCGGCACTCTGGCCGCGTCGTTCAACCCCGTTTTTTGCGGTTCGGCTTTCAAGAACAAGGGTGTTCAGCTCCTCCTCGACGCCATTATCGATTACCTGCCGTCCCCGTTAGACCTTCCCGCCATCGACGGGTTCAAACCCGGTGACGAGGACGTCGAGATACTTCGCAGCGCCGACGACTCCGAGCCATTTTCGGCGCTTGCTTTCAAGATCATGACCGACCCCCATGTCGGGAAATTGACCTACTTCAGGGTGTATTCCGGACATGCTGCAAAAGGTGACACCGTCCTCAATACGGTCACCGGCAAAAAGGAACGCCTCGGGCGAATCCTTCGTATGCATGCCAACACACGGGAAGATATCGATAACATTTTCTCCGGCGACATCGTTGCCGGAATCGGCTTCAAAAACACCACAACCGGTGACACCCTTTCAGCGGTTGACTCTCCGATCCAGCTGGAGTCGATGGAGTTCCCGGCTCCGGTCATCTCGGTGGCCATTGAGCCCAAGACCAAGTCAGATGACGAAAAGCTTTCCGAGTCGCTGCACCGACTTTCCGAAGAAGATCCCACATTCCTGGTGCGAACTGATGAGGAAACCGGGCAAACCATTATCTCGGGTATGGGTGAACTCCACCTCGAGATTCTTGTCGATCGTCTCCTCCGCGAATTCAGGGTGGACGCCACCGTGGGAACGCCACAGGTCGCCTATCGCGAGACCATCCGGCGCGCTATCGAGAAGATCAGTTATCGCCACGTCAAACAGACTGGTGGAAAAGGTCAATACGGCCACGTCGTTATCGACCTCGAGCCGACCGGTCCAGGTGGCGGCTACGAGTTTGTGGACAACATCAAGGGTGGCAAGATCCCTCGCGAGTACATTCCGTCAGTTGACGCCGGTATCGAGGAGGCCCTCGATCAAGGAATTCTCGCCGGATACCCTCTTGTTGATGTACGTGCCGTACTCCAGGACGGCTCCTACCACGACGTCGACTCCTCCGAAATGGCGTTCAAGATCGCTGGTTCGATGGCATTGCAGGACGCAGCTCGCAAAGCAGGTGTCAAACTCCTCGAACCGGTAATGGATGTAGAGGTGATCACCCCCGAGGACTACATGGGTGATGTGATCGGCGACCTCAACGCCCGTAGAGGCAAGGTCGAGGGTATGACCCAGCGCGGTAATAGCCAGGTAATCAAGGCTCAGGTGCCGATGTCAGAGATGTTTGGCTACGCCACAGACCTGCGGTCTAAGACCCAGGGGCGTGCCACCTATTCAATGCAATTCAATTCGTATCAGGACGTCCCTGAGTCGATCGCCGCCGAGATCGTGGCGGTTCGGCGGGGAGAAGCGTGATGAAATCACATCGGGCCGATGAGATCGGCCCAGGCGTGATGAGATCACGTTCTGCCTGATGAAATCAGGCAGGCCTGAATTAGTTAGTAAGTAAGACAAGGACAGAGAGAAAAGGGAGCCGAGGATGGCTAAGGCGAAGTTTGAGCGGAATAAGCCGCATGTGAATGTTGGGACTATGGGTCATATTGATCATGGGAAGACGACGTTGACTGCTGCGATT
>JBBKXI010000083.1:0-3317 GCA_037969415.1 Acidimicrobiia bacterium
ACGTTGGCAAGGTCGAATGAGCCGGGCATCTTCTTGGCGACGACGAAATCGGCCCGATTGTCGATGCATCCATCCACCAAATCTCCGTCAACCCGGTGGACCTCACCGTCGGCAAGAACGGTGGCGAGTTCGAAACACCCGTTTCCACGGGTCCACACCACGTTTTGGTTTGGCTGCGATATTGCCGTCATCTCTCTCCCTTCGATTGTGCCAGAACGCCGAACCAAACGTTGGACGCTTCATTAATCGTCGCCTTTGACTGTGACATAATCGGAAGATGGAGTTCAAAGATGTACTGCGAAGACGCAGAATGGTCAGAAACTTTCTGCCCGATCCCGTTGACCGAGATGTACTCGCCAGGATTGCAGCATCGGCAATGCGAGCTCCATCGGCAGGCAATTCTCAAGGATTTTCTGTCGTTGTGGTCACGAACGCTGACACCAGACAAGAGATCGCCGACCTTGCAGACGAACCTGGGTATGTCGCCGCGGGGTTCGATCCGTGGATATCAAGGGCACCAGCTCACATCGTGCTGTCAGTGAGCGAGAAGATCTATCACGATCGCTATCAGGAGCCGGACAAAACAGATGACGAGGGTGCCGAGATCGCGTGGCCGGTGCCGTACTGGTGGGTCGACGCAGGGGCGGCAATGATGGCCGTACTCCTGGCGGCCGTGGACGAGGGTTTGGGCGCGGGATTTCTCGGTGTCCACTCACTTCCAGCCCTCAAGGAGATAGTCCATCTTCCTGATGATCACAACCCGATTGGAGTGATAACTGTCGGTTACCCGGCCCCGGACCGGAAGTCGGGGAGTTTGTCGAGGGGTACCCGGCCCCTCGAAGATACGCTCCATTTCGAGGCTTATACGGTCTGATCAGGACCGGCGTTGTCGCACCGCCTCATATACGAGAACCCCGGCGGAAACAGAAACGTTCAGCGAATCTGCTGCACCATGCATGGGGATCGATAGCAACTCGTCGGCAAATGCGAGGGCGTCCGAACTCAAACCCGAGGCCTCTGCCCCCACCCATATCGCCAGTTGCCCGGATAGGTCGACATCCCAAAGAATATTGTCTGACCCAGCCACCCCGCCGACGGATCTGTAACCGCCGTCTTTCAACCACGCTTGGACGGCCGCAATCGAAGTCGTCGCAACCGGGACGGTGAAAACCGCTCCCGTGGAAGCCCTCACGACGTTGGGGTTGAAGGGATCGACTCTTTCGTCAATCACAAGCAATCCGCTGACCCCGGCGGAGTCGGCCACTCTCAGTAGAGCGCCCAGATTGCCCGGTTTCTCCACGCCTTCGGCAACCAATAAAAGCGGACTTCGCTCCGGCTCGAGTCGATCGAGGTCGGTCGGCAAATAAGCGAACAAGGAAATAGATCCTTCCGGTGATGACCGGTACGAAGCCCGTTGCAACGCTTCAGCGCTCAACGAAACTGGAGGTACATCACCGATGGGAGGCCCCGACATCAGATCGGGACTCCAGTAAACCTCGACGGGGAGGTGACCTGCTGAAGCAGCACGCTCAACGATCCTCTGCTCCTCAACCGGGAACAATCCCTCCCGGTCACGATGTTTTCGATCCCGCAGCGTGACCAAGCGCTTTACCCGCTCGTTGGAGGGTGAGGAGATCTGGTAATCCATCGACCTCAATCAGTCTCTTGGGGTAACTGCCGCTCCATTACTTCCAGGGCGTCGGCAAAGTCGTCGGCGCGCACGAGGACCTTGACTCCGGAGTAAGCCTCGAGTTGGGGAACGGCACCCGAAGCGGAGTCGGCCTGAATCATCGCATCGATCCCGTTCGCCTCCAGCTTCGCCCGCACCAGATTGGCTTCGGTGGAAGACGAGTAAGTTCCAAGCCGTTTCAGTTCCACACCCAAAGCCTAACTGTCCCCGAACGAACCTCACCCTCCAAAGACGAAGTCGCATGGAGGGGGTGGCCGTTGCGAAAAGCAACGGCCGGGGGTGGACGGTAGAAACCACGCGTTTGCCCGGCGTTGGTGCCTAGAACCCCACCCTCACCCGGCTCCTCCGTCGCCGGGTACTCCCTCCGCAAGCGGAGGGAGAGCCTTGACCTAACTGTTGACTCGAACATATGTTCGAGTAGTGTTTCTGTACGTGACCCTTCCCATTCAGACCAGCTTTGACGAATTGTCCACACCGCTCTTTGACGTCACATTTTGCGTTCTCGACCTGGAAACTACCGGTGGATCGCCGACGAACTGTGAGATAACCGAGATCGGTGCCGTCAAGTATCGCCATGGGGAAGAGATCGGGTCGTTTCAAACCCTTGTCGATCCGGGGACACCGATTCCGCCGTCAATAACCATCCTCACAGGTATCACCCACGCCATGGTTGTCGAGGCGCCTCCCATCGAGACCGCGCTTCCCGATTTTCTCGAGTTCATCGGTAATGCGGTGATTGTCGGCCACAACGTTCGATTCGACATGTCGTTTCTCAATGCTGCAGCCAATCGCCTCGGGTATCCCAAGTTCCGCAACGACACGGTCGATACCGCCGCACTGGCACGCCGATTGGTCCGGAGCGAAGTTCGCAACCTGAAACTCAAGACGCTGGCCGCCCACTTCAGGTCGCCGGTGACTCCAAACCACCGCGCCCTGGCCGATGCTCAAGCCACCGCACATGTCTTGCATGGACTCCTCGAGCGGGTCGGCTCGCTGGGCGTCACCAACATCGACGACCTACTTGCTCTTCCGCGGGCGAAAGGATCGAACTTCTACAAGAAGATCACGTTGACCGATTCGTTGCCACGATCACCGGGCGTCTACTTCTTCCGCGACCGGCATGGCAATGTGATCTATGTCGGAAAGGCAACGAATCTGCGACAGCGGGTCCGGCAGTACTTTTACGGTGACACCCGCAAATCGATCGCCAACCTGATGCGCGAATTGGCGTCGGTCGACTTTCAAATCTGTCCTACTGTGATTGAGGCGGAAATCACCGAGTTACGGTTAATCCACACCCACAAACCACGCCACAACCGACGGAGCCGACCACCAAAAAGCTCTCATTTTGTGCGGGTCACCGCGGAAGAATTTCCCCGGCTATCTGTGGTGCGCACAGTCAAAGAGGATGCCCTGGCCCATCTCGGTCCATTCCGTTCAAAGAGCGCAGCAGATCTGGTGATGACCGCGCTCTGGGACAGCGTGCCGATTCGCCGATGCAGAACTCGGCCCGGATCGCGGACGGGGACTTGCGCCGCCTCCCAACTCGGAGTTGCCTTGTGTCCCTGCGACGGCGAGATGGACCAGCTGACATATCATCGGGTGATCAAGACCCTAATGCTGGGGC
>JBBKXI010000084.1:0-6476 GCA_037969415.1 Acidimicrobiia bacterium
CCCGCCGGCATTGCAGTTGCCGGTATGTTGGGCTTCTACGACACGTGGGACAAGCAAAAATACGACATTCCCGGAGGTCCGCTGCACGACCCGACGGTGATCGCCTATCTAATCAAACCCGACTTGTTCGCCGGCAGGGAAGTAGCCGTCGAGATTGAGACCGCACCTGGCCCCACCCTCGGAATGACCGTCGTCGACTGGTGGGGGGTCACCGGGAGCGAACCCAACACCACAGTGATGAATGAGATCGACGCCGACGGGTTTTACGACCTCCTCGTTGATCGGATCGGGCGACTCTGATCTGGCTTGCCACTTCGCCAAGTAGTGGCTTTCATCGCCATAGATCGTATTTCCCCACTAACCTGCGAGGCGGGCGGACTACTCCGCCCTATTCACACACATCACGGAGGAAATAACAACGTGAAACGATATGTACGAGTGATTGCTCTCCTCGGCGCTCTTGCCCTGGTCCTTGCGGCCTGTGGCGGAGATACCGATGAGACCACCACAACTGCCGACAGTGGGGGAGATACCACCACCACCGAGGCGATGGTTGATGACACAACCACAACTGAAGCCATGGTCGAAGGCGAAGCTGTCGCCGTCTGTTTGGTCACTGACCTTGCTGGCGTTGATGACCGCAGCTTCAACGCCGCTGCCTGGCAGGGCGTCCTGGACGCTGTAGATGCTGGCGCTGCCGCTGCTGACCCATTGCTGCTGGAATCCGATGAGCAGGCTGACTACCAGCCCAACATCGACCAGTGCATCGCTCAAGGCGCGGAGCACATTGTGACCGTCGGGTTCGAATTGGCGGATGCCACCACAACCAATGCCGAGGCCAACCCCGACATCACCTGGACGATCGTTGACTTCCCAATCGATCTCCCGAATGTTCGTGGTCTGGTTTACCAGACCGATGAGGCTGCCTTCGCCGCCGGTTATCTCGCCGCTGGCGTGAGCAAGTCCGGAATTGTCGGGACCTACGGTGGTCTCAACATTCCCCCGGTCGCCATCTTCATGGATGGATTCACCAAGGGCGTTAACTACTACAACTCGCAAAATGGTGCGTCAGTCCTTGTTCTTGGCTGGGATGCCGATCTTGTGGACGGAACTTTCACCGGTACTTTCGACCCGGCCGACCCAACCGTTCGCTCGACATGTGAGAGCATGCTCGACGAAGGCGCAGATGTCATGTTGCCAGTCGGTGGAGCGATCAACCTGCCTTGTGGCACGGCCATTCAGGACCGTGGCATCGACGCTGCGCTCATTGGTGTCGACCAGGATGCATTCCTGGCGGCCCCTGCTGAGTACCAGGACCTTTGGCTGACCACGATCGAGAAGGGTCTTGCTATCCAGGTGATGCGTTCGATCGTCGATCATGCCAACGGTGCATGGACCCCTGGACTGGTTAACGGTACGGCCGAGAACGAGGGTGTCGGGATGTCCGAGTACCACTCTTGGGCCGACCTCGTGCCTGCCGAACTCGACGCCGAAGTACAGCAAATCCTTGCTGACATTGCTTCGGGAGACCTCGACTTCCCCAGGTACGCACCCGCCCCCGAGTAAGCCGCTGAGACAAACTCGCAAACGAAGAGAGCCCCGGCATACGCCGGGGCTTACTTCGTTCTAAGGTACATTCCCAATCTTGAAGCGAGGAGACGGTTTGGCGCTGGTATTAGAAGGGATCACCAAACGATTCCCTGGTGTCCTCGCCAATGATGACGTCTCGTTAACGGTGGCGCCCGGTGAGGTGCTCGCCCTTCTTGGAGAAAATGGCGCTGGTAAGAGCACGTTGATGAATGTCCTGTACGGGCTATACACGCCTGATGAAGGCACCATCACCATCGACGGGGAAGAAGTAGTCCTTGGTTCCACCGCTGACGCAATCGCCAACGGAATAGGGATGGTTCATCAACATTTCATGCTCGTTCCTGTTTTTACAGTCACCGAGAACGTGGTTTTGGGAGAAGAGCCGACCGGCTTTGGCGGGGTTATCGACAGGACCCGGGCGAGAAAGACAGTGGTGGATATATCGGAGCGATACAACCTCCGTGTTGACCCCGATGTCTTGATAGAAAACCTTTCGGTCGGGGTTCAACAACGGGTCGAGATCATCAAGGTCCTCAACCGCGACGCTCGATTCGTGGTCTTCGACGAACCTACAGCGGTACTGACGCCCCAGGAGGTCGATGAATTTTTTGGGATCGTTGAAGGACTCAAGGCGGACGGGAAGGGAATCATTTTCATCACGCACAAGTTGGGTGAGGCCATCGAAGGGGCCGACCGGATCGTGGTGATGCGTGCGGGCAAGGTAGTAGGGGAGGCCCTACCGGCCGATGTCACCCAACAGGACCTGGCCAACATGATGGTGGGGAGACCGGTCGATCTGACCGTTGTCAAACAGCCGGCTGTACCGGCGGAGAAGGTGCTTGATGTAAGTGACCTTGTCGTTCTCGACGAACGCAACGTCAAGGCTGTAAATGGTGTCACCTTTCAGGTTCACAAGGGCGAGATTGTTGGGATCGCCGGGGTCCAGGGCAACGGGCAAACCGAACTCATCGAAGGGATCACCGGTTTGCGCCCCGTCCTCTCCGGCTCAGTAATGCTCGCCGACGCCGACATCACCGATGCTCAACCCCGGGAACTTCATCGGCTCGGTGTTTCGCATATACCTGAAGATCGACAAGGGAGCGGTCTGGTGCTCGATTTCACCGTCGCCGAGAACATGGTTCTCGACTCTTACTATGCGCGGCCATTCTCAAAGGGAGTCGTAATGGACTGGGAGGTCACAAAGGAGATGGCCGAACGGTTGGTGGAACAATTCGATGTCCGCACACCTGGGATCGAGGTGGCGGTATCCACCCTATCCGGTGGAAACCAGCAGAAGGTGATCGTCGCACGGGAGTTCGAACGAGAGGTCGAGTTGGTTATCGCAGCGCAGCCCACCCGGGGTATTGACGTTGGTTCGATCGAATACATCCATTCTCAGATTGTTGCTAAGCGCGATGCCGGTGCTGCGGTGCTGGTGGTTTCGTCCGAACTCGATGAGATTCTCGCCCTCTCCGACCGCATCCTCGTTCTATATCACGGCCGGATTGCCGGTGAGTTTGCACCCGATGCGGCAGTTACCGATATCGGGCTGGCAATGCTCGGATCGACAGGATGAGCGATATCGAGACACCAGTTGTCGACAAGTCGCCGTCACCAGAACGACCGTCGTGGATGGATCGGGTAACCGGGGTCGGCACATCCGTTGGTCGGTCATTGTTGTTGCCAACACTGGCTCTGATAACCGCTCTCATCATTGGCGGTTTCATAATCGCCCTCTCCGATATCGATAGTCTCAAGATCCTATTTTCTGAACCCGCCACTGCCATAAGCCAGATGTGGAGCGAAGTGTGGGCGGCGTACAAAGCTCTTTTTCGGGGATCGGTGGGCTCAATCAACGCCATCTCCGAGACGCTTTTTGCCGCGACGCCTTTATTACTCGCTGGTCTCGGTATTGCCATTGGATTTCGTGCCGGTTTGTTCAACATCGGCGCTCAGGGCCAGATGCTTATCGGTGGTTTGGTTGCAACCTATGTGGGTCTCTACGTAAATTTGCCGGCGATACTCCACATCCCCCTTACGTTGGCCGCCGGTCTGGCTGGTGGAATGCTCTGGGGTGGCCTTGCGGGTCTCTTGAAGGCAAAGACCGGAGCACACGAAGTCATCACCACCATCATGCTGAACTTCATAGCGGTTTTTTTCATGCAGTGGGTCCTCACCACCTCCGGCATTCAGGACCCCGGGCGGAACAACCCGGTTTCTGCCGCCCTCCCCGAATCGGCACAACTGCCCAGGCTCTTTGGCTCTCAATACCGGGTCACCATTGGAATTCTGGTTGCGATCGCCGCAGTATTTGTCGTCCAGTGGCTTTTGTATCGTTCTTCGATCGGCTTTGAGTTTCGAGCAGTGGGCTCTAACGCTGAGGCCGGTCGATACGCCGGTATGAATGTGGCTGTCGTGGTGACTCTGGCGATGGCCATCGCTGGTGGCCTCGCCGGTATTGCGGGAGCCAATCAGGTTATGGGGTTGGAGCCATACAAGGCCACCCCTTCACTGGCCGGTTTCGTCGGGTTCGACGCCATCACGGTGGCCCTACTGGGTCGATCAAATCCGATTGGTGTGATGTGGGCAGCGATATTGTTCGGAGCACTTTCTGCCGGAGGACGCGAGATGCAGGGGGCGGCGCAGGTCCCGATCGATCTGGTGGTGGTCCTCCAGGCGCTTATCGTAATTTTCGTAGCTGCACCCGGTTTGATTAGGGCGATTTGGCGGGTGAAGATCGTCGAAGACGAGACGGCTACGCAGGTCAGTTCGGGGTGGGGATCATGACAACGGCTGTCGGCCTGGGAATCGAAACACCGGAGGTTGTCGAGCGAACCACCACCGAAGAGCGTCGGTCGACAATCATCGGAATTGTCCTTATGGCGCTCGCTGCGGTCGTTCTCGGGGTGTTCGCATTCGGAGTTCCCGCCGATGCCACATCGACGTTCAACCTCAGCCTTCCCACTGACTCGATCCAAAATTTGTCGCTCAGCTTCAATTCTCGAATCTTCTCCGGGGTTGCTGCTGTCCTCATATTTGCGCTCGGCGCCGACCGGTTGCGTCGTCGCAATTTGCGTTGGACCAACGCCGCTCTCGGCATCGGACTTCTTCTCTTTGTTCTGGCCTTCCTCGCCTGGGCTGCAGCCGATGGATCGTTCAGCCTGGTTGGCATGTTGCGCTCTACGGTGATTTCGTCAATCGTGATCACATTGGGAGCCCTTACTGGTTTGACCTGTGAACGAGCTGGTGTGATCAATATCGGAATCGAGGGCCAACTGCTCTCCGGAGCTTTTGTTGCCGTGATCCTGTCAAGTGCTTTTGGGACGATCGCAGGTGTTGCAGGTGGAATGATCGTAGGCGCTCTTCTCGGCGCGTTGTTGGCCTGGCTTGCCATCAGGTTCAGTGTTGATCAGATTATTGCGGGTGTGGTAATCAACATACTCGCGGTTGGTCTGACATCGTTCTTGGCGAGTCGGATCCTTTCTGAAGCCCAGGGCCTAAATGCGCCGGCCCGGGTCTCGTCGATCAGGATTCCGATTCTGGCCGACATTCCGGTAATTGGACCGATGTTCTTCGACCACACCTTCTTTGTCTACGTGACTTTTCTCCTCGTAGTGGCTCTTCATTTCGGGTTCTTCCGGACGCGATGGGGTCTTCGAGCCAGGTCGGTTGGCGAACACCCCAAGGCCGCAGACACCTTGGGCATCGATGTGCTCAAGGTCAGGTACCGAAATGTCATTGGGGCGGGGCTCATCGCTGGCTTCGGAGGAGCCTTTCTAGCCCTTGCACAGATATCCCGTTTTGAGGAGAACATGACTGGAGGTATCGGGTTCATTGGCCTCGCCGCGATGATCTTCGGGCGTTGGATGCCGTTTGGTGCGCTCGCTGCTGGCCTGGTATTCGGATTCTCCGGTGCTCTCGCCCAGAAAGTAGCAATCCTCGGTACCGGCATCCCATCCGAATTCATGCTGATGCTTCCCTATGTGGCCACGATCATTGTGGTGGCCGGGTTGGTGGGCCGGTCCCGACCGCCGGCCGCCGACGGGCAGCCCTACATCAAACAATAGAGCCGATTGGCTTTACGGAGCCGCCGTTGTGGTCGTCGTCGATGAGCTGCTGCTTGAAGTAGTTGCCGCCGGACGGCCGATAGCCGTGATCTCGTCTATCGCCAGTTCCCTGAAAACTTTTCCTTCAACCGGTGTGGCATTCCAGGCACTTTGAATCTCGATCTCGATCCAATTGGCCCCGATGGTGGCGAACGTAATCGATTGCTGACCCGGCGTGTCTTGAAGCTCAATGCTTATCGGCGAGATCGAGTCGGAACTTGCGATTACCAGACCCCGCGCCCTGAAGTTCTGTTGGAACTTGATCGGATCTGTGATTCCGGTCCACAAAATCTGGGACACAATCATCGGCTGTGCGAATGTGAGCCGAATCGTGATCTTCTCCCCTTCCGGAATCTCCTCCCAGTTCACCTGATACTGATCGGGGGTTCCCGACGTGAGGTTGGCGCAGATAAACGTGCTGATCCCCTCGGGAGAACAAGTTTGACTGATCACCGGAATCGGAGCGTTCTCCAGCGCGGTGGGAGTCGTAGTCGTGGTGCTGGCGACAGTCGTGGTGCTCGGGTCTTCGTCGCCCCCGAAGACGTTGAAGAGAAGAGCACCGATTACGACCGCGAATAGTAATCCGCTGATGCCGAGGGCGGCCCTCACACCGGCGTTGGCTTGCACTGCAGGTCGCGGAGCAGTGGGAAGAGGTGCCTGGCTGAGGCGGGCTCCGCACTCCTCACAGTGTCGGTTGGACGAAGGGTTGATTGCTCCGCAAGAAGGACACTGGATCTCGCCGCCGGCACGCGGAGGCTGTTTTGTCGCTGGACGGGGCTC
>JBBKXI010000085.1:0-6147 GCA_037969415.1 Acidimicrobiia bacterium
GGAGAGAATCGCGGGGAGACCTCGAATCGGGGATCCTCGGAGTATTCGTAGAGCTCAGAACGACCACGTCACCACCTCATCAGATTGAGGTCGTCGACGTTTGCGGATTTACGATTTCGGAAGATCATCAAGACGATGGCCAGACCGATGCCTACTTCTGCGGCGGCGACAGTGATGATGAAAATCGAGAAAACCTGCCCGGTGGCATCGGCCGACCGGATCATCGATTCAAATGCAATCAGATTGATGTTGACGGCATTGAGCATTAGCTCTACCGAAAGAAGGATCAGCACGATGTTTCGGCGAATCAAGAGCCCGTACGTACCCATCGCGAAGAGGGCTGCAGCGATAACGAGAAACTGGTTTACGAGCATGGCCGCCTCATACCGCGTCTCGCAGTTCTTCTTCGAGCGGAGTCAGGTCGCGGCGGGCGATGGTTATGCCACCGATTAGCGCCGCCAGGAGGACAAAGGAAATCGCCTCGAAGGGAATCAGATATCGCCCCAAAAGACTCTCGCCGAGGATATTGGTCGAGGTTGGTTCCCCGAGCTGGGCGACTTCCCTGGATCCGAACGCATAGACCGATGATCCGGCCAACAAAATGAAGAGCGCAATCGAAATCATCGCCGGGACCATCTTCTTGTCGGTGTCGAGGGTTTCATCGAGACCTGTGGGAGCACGTGTGATCATGATCCCGAACAGGAAAAGGACGATGACCGCGCCGATATAAACGAGGACGAGAACCCAGGCCACGAACTCGGCTGAGAGCATCAGAAACAATCCAGCGGTGCCTGCAAGTGCGCCAACCAGGGCCAGGGCAGCATGAACCACGTTCTTTGCGGTCACCACCCTGATTCCCGAAACCACGACAATGATTCCGATGACGAGGAATACCCAATTCACCGGTGCCGAGATCCAGTCAGCAAAACTCATGACTCAAGCTCCGGGGCGTCCGGAACCGTCTTCAGCCACCCTTGGAGACGATCCATGTCATGGAGCATGCCGCCCATCTTCTCCTCTGAGTACTCGTACTCGGGTGACCAGAACAGAGCATCGAAGGGGCAAACCTCGACGCAAATACCGCAGTACATACAAAGGGCATAATCGATGTCGAACCGGTCAAGTGTCGCCCTGACCTTGATTCGGCCGCCCGGCTTCTCCGGTGGTTGTTCTTCCTTATGGCCCTCGATGTAAATACACCAGTCGGGACATTGGCGGGCGCAGAGCATGCAGACGGTGCAGGCTTCCTGGTCGAGCGCGATGACGCCGCGGGCACGGGGCACCGGGGTCTCTTTGACCTTGGGGTAGTTGACCGTCCGCAGATGTTTCCCGGGAACGAATATTGTCTTGAACATCGTGTCCAGGGTGACCCACAGGCCCTTGAGCATTCCTCCCCCGGGAAAAGTGCGTCGTTCGTCGGCCATTAGAACAAAACCTTGAATGTGGCCGTAACCAGGATGTTGAGCAAGGCCAACGGAATCAACCATTTCCATGCCAGCGATTGGAGCTGGTCCTGGCGAAATCGAGGGAAGGTCCAGCGGAACCAGATCATGATAAAGACCAGCACAAACACCTTGGCCATCAGGATTATCGGGCCGAGGTAAGCCAGCTGACTCTCGGCCAAACCCGGCAGCCAGTACCCACCGAGGAACAGTGTGGCCGCGATTGCCGACATCGAGAACATGTTGGCGAACTCGGCCAGGAAGAAAAATAGGAAGCGGAAACCGGAGTATTCGGTGAGATATCCCATTACCAATTCAGACTCGGCAATTGGCATATCAAAGGGGATTCGGGTCAACTCGGCGAGGGCCGCAATCATGAAAATGGTGAAGCCGACAAACTGAACAATCACATACGGATAGCCAGCCGCAATCTGAGCTTCGACAATCCCGTTCATACTCATAGTGCCAGCGAGGATGACCGAGCCCACGACGGCGAGTATCAGGGGCAGTTCATAGGCAATCATCTGGCCGGCGGCCCGTAAACCACCCATCAGGGAATACTTGTTTGCCGATGACCACCCGGCGACCAGAACGCCAATCGTCGTCAGCGACGATATGGCGAGTGCATAGAAGATGCCGACATCGAGATCGCGGAATATCAGCCCCGGTCCGAAGGGAATAACCACAAACAGCGCCACCGTGCCCACCAACACCCAGATCGGGGCGGTCTTGAAGACAGGACGGTCGGCATCCGTGGGAATCAGGTCTTCCTTCTGGAAGAACTTCACTCCGTCAGCAATCAACTGGGCCCAACCCCAGCGACCACCAGCAAAATAGGGGCCGACCCGGTTTTGCATCTTCGCTGAGAGCTTCATCTCGGCAAATCCGATCACCATACCGATGAGAGGGATCATCAGAGCGACAAGTAGGACTTTGCCGACCAACGAAACCCAGAAGTTCGAAAACAAATCAAGGATCACGTCGGGCATTATCTGTCCACATCCCCGAGGACGAAGTCAAGGCTCCCCATAACGGCGATGATGTCCGGTACCAGAACTCCCTCGAGAATCCAGGGCAGGATTGAGAGGTTGGAAAAGCTCGCCGACCTGATCTTGAGTCGATAGGGCCCCAGGCCGCCATCGGACACAAGGTAGTAGCCCATCTCACCTTTCGGGTTCTCCGCACGGACATACGTCTCTCCGGCGGGAACCTTGATCACCTTCGGCACCTTGGCCTGCAGCGGGCCCGATGGAATACCTTCGATCGCCTGACTGATAATCCTCGCCGACTGGCGCATCTCTTCGAGTCGGACCCACCACCGGTCCCAGCAGTCGCCATTGGCGCCGGTCGGGATGTCGAAGTCAAAACGGTCGTACGGCAGATAATCTTCGACCTTACGGAGGTCAAAAGCAGCGCCTGACGCCCGTAGGTTGGGTCCGGAAACCCCAAAAGCGGCGGCTACCTCAATGGGGAGCACGCCAATACCTTTAGTGCGTGCAAGGATAATTTCGTTTCCCGCCACCAGGTCTTCGAGTTGGTCGGCGGCGTGAAGAATCTGAACCATCGCCTCCCGTGTTTCCGAAAGAAATCCGGCAGGTAGATCTTGTGGGGTCTTCTTCTGCGTTGGGCCGGCACCAGCTATCGACTTGACCCCGCCGATCCGGTTGAAGTTGGGGTGGAAACGACCCCCGGTGACGCTTTCGAGCAAGTCGAGGACCCGTTCTCTCTCCCTGAGGGCAAAGAAGAGTGGTGTTGCTGCCCCCAACTCCAGCGGATATGAGGCCATGAACACCATGTGGGAAGAGATTCGCGCCATCTCAGTGAGGATCAGCCTGATGAACTGGGCCCGTTCGGGAACCTCGATCTCCATTAGCTTTTCAGTCGCCACCATGAAAGGGATCTCGTTGGCATAGCCTGAAACCCAATCGATTCGGTTGAGCAAGGCCGTGATCTGAGGATAGGAACGGACCTCGGAGAGTTTCTCGTAACCACGATGCATGTAGCCGATCACCGGACGCACATCATGGACCCGCTCGCCGTCGACCCTCGCCACCAGACGAAGCACACCGTGTGTCGACGGGTGCTGCGGCCCGATATTCAAGGTCATGTCGGCCGTCTCGAGTTCCACCGAGACCGACGCCTCGCTGATATGACGAAGTGTGTCTTGATCGATAGTCACTCAGGCACCGGGGTTCTCGGTGGACGGTTTCGTGCTCGCCGCGCTTTCCGGCATACCTTCGACATCGACCTTGCCCGGCCAAGGTTTGACCTCGCGACTCAGCAGAGGGAAGCCTTTGAGAAGAGGATGGCCTTCAAACGCGTCGGGTAGGTAGAGCGCTCCTGGATCGGGGTGGCCATCAAAGGTAATTCCGAACATCTCCGCTGCCTCGCGCTCATGCCAGTTGGCGCCCGCATAAACATCCGTCAGCGACGGTGCCGATGGGTTGTCGGTGGGCAGTGAAGTGCTAAAAGTCACCCGACGTCCTTCATTCAGGTCGGAGACAGTCGTGATCAACTCAATCCGTTCCTCGACGTCTTCGTCGGCTAATGGCTCGCCGACCGCGACGTCAGATGTCCAATGGATCGCAGAAAGAAAGGAGAAGAACACCAGATCAAGGTCGTCTCGAGCGATGCGATGGGTATCAATCCAGCTCATCAAGTCGACCGTCACCTTCACGGTGTCGAACAAGACCTCCCCGGTTCCCCCAACTGCCTCCGCTACAGCGTCGGTGTAGCCCTGAAGAGGATGAGGGCCCTGGGTTTCGGTGGTTTCGGTTTCAGATGGGCTCGAAGTCACACTATTTCCACTTCAGACGGGTTCCAGGTCACGCTGATTCCACTTTTCCTTGATATTCTCGCCCTGGATTTTCTGCTGGAGGAGGACAATTCCCTCCATCAGGGCCTCGGGACGCGGAGGACATCCTGGCACATAAATGTCAACTGGAATCACCTGATCGACACCTTTCGTAACCGAATATGAGTCCCAATAGGGGCCGCCACAGTTGGCGCAAGAACCCATCGAAATGACATATTTTGGTTCGGGCATCTGGTCGTAAAGCCGACGGACCGAAGGCGCCATCTTGTCGGTGACGGTTCCGGCAACAACCATCAGATCGGCCTGACGCGGCGATGCGGGAAGAGGGATGATTCCAAAGCGCATGAAATCAAACCGGGGACCCGACGTGGCCATCAGTTCGATGGCACAACAGGCAAGGCCGAATTGGAAAAGCCACAGCGAATACTTTCGTGACCAATTGAGAAGCCACGTCACTGGCTTTGGCATTCCGAACTGTTGCGCTACTCCCACCGGAGCACCCCCTTTCGGACTGCATAGATGAGGCCAAGTAAAAGGATCAGAATAAAGACCACCATCTCGACCAAACCAAACACACCGAGGCTCTCGAGTTGGATCGCCCAAGGGAAAATGAACACAGCTTCAACGTCGAAGATCACAAACATCAGGCCGTACACGTAATAGCGAACGTAAGATTGGCTCCAACCAGAACCGACCGGATCGACGCCACACTCGTAAGTGCGGTTCTTCATCTCCGAGGGATTGCTAGGTCGGAGCACCGACGCGATACCCAGCATTCCAAGAACGAGTACCGCCCCGAGAGCGGCAAACGTTCCGACTGTCAAATAACTTTCAAAGTATGAGCTCATCCGTTGTTCATGCTCGACTGCGACCGGCGCCGAGTATACGCATGAGTCGACTTTGGTCGAAGTCAAGATTCTCTAACAAAGATAAGGAGAATCTTGGTCAGGTCTACGCTGTGCCTCGATGATGGTTCCACCCTCCTATGACGCGGTCGGTTTGGTCAATCTGATGTCGGAGATCGAATTTCGCCTCACCGGCCGGACCGAGTCGGCTCGTCTCAACTCCACACTGTCCGACCTCGTCCCCGAAGGCGACACCGTTGTCCTCGTGCTTTTTGATGGGCTCGGTGTGTCTCAAGTGGCTCACCCGAAGGCGAGATCGTTGCAAGATTCGATGAAGGGCACCCTCGAATCGGGGTTTCCATCAACTACAAGCACGTCCCTCGCCACCGTGGCAACAGGTCTCGCACCCGGTGGCCATGGAATTGTCTCTCACCTCATGTGGATGCCGGAGCACAACAAAATCGTCAACACCCTGAAATGGGTCGATCTGACCGGCGCGCCGGTTGATCATGACTACGCCTCCTTGCTGCCTTCGCCCAACCTTTGGGAGCGTCTCCGCTCTTTCGGCATCGAGCCAATTACGGTGCAGCCCGGCGACTTCGAGAACAGCCCACTTACCCGGACCCTCTACCGAGGAACTCGCTTCGAGGGGATATGGGGTGTCGACGACCTGATCAACGCGGTCGTTTCGCTCGCCGCAGAGCCGGGTCGGTTCGTATTCGCGTACGTTCCACATGTCGACTACGCCGGGCATGTCTTTGGTCTCACCTCGCCAGAATTTACCGAAGCAATTGGCGTCGCCTCCCGCATCTGGGTCGAAATTCAGCGCAGACTCCCCCCGCGGGTGACACTGCTCGGGACCGCTGACCATGGATTGATCGACTATTCCGAAAACGACAAGATTCTCATCCGCGATTCCCGATTCGACTCTCTGCGGATGGGGGGAGACAGTCGTGGAATTCAGGTCTGGTCAACAACAGACACCGCCGAATTGCTGGCCGGGATGACAGGTGGCGATCTGGTGGCGACCGAATCACTCCTAGGC
>JBBKXI010000086.1:0-2981 GCA_037969415.1 Acidimicrobiia bacterium
CACCCCCTCCATCGCTGCGCTCTGGAGGGGGAGCCAGAGCGCGGGACTCTGCTGCTACGTCGTCTTTGGAGGGGGAGTTGACGAGAGGTACTCTCAATGGCATGAAATCACCTGTAAAAGTTGCTGTCACCGGCGCTGCCGGACAGATTGGATATAGCCTTCTTTTCCGAATTGCTTCCGGTGAAATGCTCGGCCCCGACCAACCTGTCGTCCTCCAGATGTTGGAGATTCCTCCTGCGTTGCCTGCCCTCGACGGGGTGGCGATGGAACTCGAGGATTGCGCGTTTCCCCTTCTCGCCGGAATGGTGAAGACGGCCGATCCTGAAGAGGCATTTGGGGATGCCGACTTCGCACTTTTAGTTGGAGCCATGCCACGAAAGGCCGGGATGGAACGAGGAGATCTACTCGCGGCGAACGGTGCCATCTTCACGGTTCAAGGCGCCGCTATCGCCTCCGCAGCATCGCCCCGGGTCAAGGTGTTGGTGGTTGGCAATCCGGCCAACACCAACTGCCTGATAGCGAGTGGAAACTCGTCCGGGATGGACACCACCAATCTCACGGCGATGACCCGTCTCGATCACAATCGCGCCATCAGCCAACTCGCTGCGAGAACCAAACGCCCGGTCTCGTCGATACGTCGCATGACGATTTGGGGCAACCACTCGGCGACTCAATATCCCGATCTGTTCCATTGCGAGGTCGACGGCGAGAACGCCTATGAGTTGGTAGGCGACCACGAGTGGGTCGACTCGACCTTCATCCCTACAGTGGCCAAGCGGGGAGCGGCCATCATCGACGCCAGGGGAGCGTCGTCGGCTGCCTCGGCAGCCAACGCCGCCATCAACCATATGCACGACTGGGTGATGGATACCCCCGAAGGCGATTGGGTGTCGATGGGTGTCACCTCAGATGGCTCTTATGGAGTCCCCGAGGGTTTGATCTCCTCTTTCCCGTGTATAACCCGGGACGGCAAGTGGGAGATCGTCCAGGGACTCGAGATCGACGATTATTCCCGTGCCAGAATCGACGCTTCGGTTTCAGAACTCGTCGATGAGCGTGATGCCGTCGCTGAGTTGGGTTTGATCTAATCAAAGAAAGGGCTTGAGCCGGGCGAGGGGGACGCCCAGCTCAAGCCGCCTTTTGTCGCCGAGCCGGCTGGCTGACGAGGTTTCAGCTGATCGGTGCGCCTTGGTCGTCGAACTGCATCACGGGACGCACCTCGATCTTGCCGTGCCATGCTCCGGGGATCTGCTGCGCCCACTTGAGGGCCTCGTCTAGATCAGACACGTTCAGGAGGTAGAAGCCACCGAGGACTTCCTTGGTCTCTGCAAATGGCCCGTCGGTGAGAACCACATCGCCACCCTTCCCACCTTTTACCTGAACCGTCGTGGCTGTGTCGGTGTCGTGTAGAGCTTCGCCAGCGGCGATCACGTTGGCGGCGCCTGCATTCTGTCCGAATTCCATATAGTCGGCCATTACCTGGGCCATCTCTTCCTCGGTCCCTTGACCCTGGGTCCCGGCCGGTGAGTAGATCAGTGCTGCATAGAGGGGCATCTTTTTCTCCTTCGTTTGTGACGCCTTACAACACTATGACGAACGGGCGGTCAACGTTTCGACACTGAGTCTAAAACTCGACGTTCATATCGGAAACAGCTGCGCTCCATTGCTGGACAGCCGACTGGTGCATCATCAGTTTCGCCAGGTTGCCCGAGACTTTGAGCTTGCCGGTCATGAACGCCGTCTGGGTGTTGAGGTCACCTTTGGCAATTCCAACAGCGGTGTCGTATGACTGTTTCACCGTGACATCTGCGTCTTCGAGTTCACCGACGGCCAGCGTCGCGTTGCCGCCCGAAGTGGATAGGTAGTAGTCAACATCGCCGTCGGGGGCGTCGGTGGTTTGGAACTGGATCCCTAGATCAGCCGCGCCAATGGCGTTCTTGAATCCTTCATGGGCGTTGAGGGCATTGGTCGCTTCGGCGGCCCATTCCTCACTGAGAAACTTTGACATTGTCGTCTCCTGTCATTTGATCGAATGCCCGTAGGATAACTCGACCGCCCCAAGTTTGAGTAATCACTCAAATCTACCTGCTTTTGGTGTTCCTATTCGATGGTCCTCGATTCGACTGATATATACAAAATCGGTGTCTGAGGATATACTTGTGTCGTGACCAAACGACTGATAGATATCGATGATGACCTCCTTGCTCTTGCCAGAGAGTTTGCAGACGCCGAGACCATCAAAGGAACTGTGGAGGAAGCATTGAGAAGACTGGTCAGAATCGAATCGACACTGCGACATATCGACGAACTGGGGGATGGGCTGGAACCGAACGCCGTCGAACTGTTGGAGGATGCTCGACGTGTAGAGCCGCCGTCCGATGGCTTTCCTGATTGATACCTCGGTTTGGACCCGTAAGCGTCAGACCCACGTCGCTGGCCGACTGCGGGAGCTTGCTCTTCTCGACATGATTTGGACGTGCCGCGCGGTCGACCTTGAACTCGCCTATTCGGAATGGTCGCGCTTGGTCTCCCACCTATCTTCTCAACGCCTTTTGCTCCTCGACGCTCCGGTAACTACCGATGTAATGGATCGATCACTCAGGCTCGCGGTTCTGATGGCTGAGCGAGGATTGCATCGTCATGCCAAGCCGATCGATTTGATCATCGCCTCTGCAGCGATGGCATCGGATCTCACGATTCTCCACTACGACCGGGATTTCGACCATATCGCTTCTATCACAGGCCAACCGACCGAGTGGGTAAGCCCACCGGGCAGCCTCGACTAATCCTCGGATTCCTTCTCGTCTCCTTCGGCTCTCCTTCCGCTTGCCGTCTCTCCGTCCGCGTGTCTTCTCTCCGTCCGCGTGCCTTCTCTCCCTCCGCGTGCGGAGGGAGTACCCGAGCGTCAGCGAGGGAGAGGGTGGGGCTTTGAGCACCAACCGATGGCCGGTTGATGGAGTTTGCAGAGCAAACTCCTAAGG
>JBBKXI010000087.1:0-4720 GCA_037969415.1 Acidimicrobiia bacterium
GATTCGTTGAGTTCGTCGCCGAGTTGGGCTGGCGTCCAGTCGCCGTCGTCAATTTGGACTTCGACCTTTTCGACACCACGGGTTTGCGCCCAGGCGACCCCGGCAATCATCGCCACACCGCTGACGGTGTTGAACGCTTCAGGAGTGTCGATGCGGGATGAAGTTTTGATGGGTGCGCGGTTAGCCCAACCTCTTGGCACCCAATAGGAATCGAAAGCATCGAAAGTGGTGATCTCTATCTCTTTCAGCCACTTCGTTGCGGAGACGTATCCATAAAGGCCGGGGACAATCAGCCGCGCCGGAAATCCGTGTTCTAGTGGCAGCGGCTCGCCGTTCATCCCGACTGCAATCATGGCGTCGCGACCGTCGGTGGCGGCCTCGACCGGAAAACCGCAGGTGTAATCGTCGACGGATCGTCCCACCACTTGATCCGCCGACGGGTCTACACCTACCTCCGCAAGCAGGTCATCGAGCCTGATTCCCTGCCAACGGGCGTTGCCCACGAGTCGCCCACCGACTTCGTTGGAGACACACGTCATCGTGATGTCCGATTCGATCTGGGTTCGTCGGAGGAGGTCTTCATAGGTAAGAGTCAATTCGTTGTCGACCATCCCGAATATTCGGATCGTGTATCCGTCAGTCGAAACTTGAGGAACAGATAGGGCGGTGTCGATCCGGTAAAAGTCCGCGGTTGGGGTGAAAAATGCGGAATTGCCCGGGACGCCGAGATCGATTCCACCAGGAATGGTGGGGAGCGGCGACGCGACCGGGGGGAGTGTGGTGCCGTCTGTGTTCACCCGGTGCAGCGTGTTGCTGAGAAACCGGCCCGTGCCACCAACCACTGCGACTCCGGCCGTAGCCAATCCCAACTGGGTGAGAAAGCGTCTCCGACTCGAGTCGGGCGACTCTGTCAGGGCGGAGCGGTCAAACCAGATCAGAAGGGCTGCAGCGGCGAGAGAGCCAAGCAACGTTGGAAGAACCGCAAACAGCCCTCCTGAACCCGCGATAACCGAGAAGATTCCGACAAGAGCGAAGAGGCCGATTCCGACGAGGCCAATCTTGAGGCTGTGACGAAGGGCCACGACTCCGACGATTGCGGAGAACACCGCGAGGAAAATTCCTATTCCGACGAGGAGAGCCACTTTGTCGTTGGTGCCGAACGTGGCGATGGCAAAGTCCTTGAGCCACGAAGGAGTGACCGAGATGAATCGGTCACCGACCGTGAAGAGCGGGTTGCGCCAGTTCGGACTGAAAGCCGCTACGAGTTCGGCGACAGCGATCGCAGTTGCTCCAGCGAGTATTCCGGCCAACGCCGAGAAAAGGCGGGAGGGTCGAAAGGCTTGTTCGGCCGATGCTTTCTCTTCAATCACATCCCTAATTCGTTGTGCGCGGGATTTCGGATTGGAATCCCGTCGGAAACTTTTCGGACGCGGTTGTTTCGCCGGCGAGGCTTTTCCTCACCCTCAGGCGGCCTCGATCGTTGGTGTGACGTAGGCCTTGTCGTTGCTGAACAAGCGTGTTCTAACCAAACGACGTCTCCGAATGGGTGCGGTTTCGAGCCAAGCACGCCGTTTAGGTATCCTTATCCCTGAATGGAACGACACACTTCCTGCGGAGGGAATACATGAAAATCGTCCACGTGGTCGGCACCGGGACAATCGGAGAGCCACTTATTGGCCTCCTCGCCGACAATCGGGAGCACTTCGGCATCGATGAGGTCACGTTCCACAAGCGGACCCCCCTCGTCACTGAAAGAGCCAAAGTAGCCGACCTCATAAATCGTGGTGCCGCTCTGGCGGTCGATGACAACCGTCGGGCCACATTTGAAGAGTTGGGCCACACGCCTAAATACGAGACCAGGGAGGCTATCGAACGTGCTTCGGTGGTGATCGATTGCACTCCGGTTGGCAACGAAATGAAGGAAGAGTTCTACAACGACGCCAAAGGCCCGATTGGATTCATGGCCCAGGGATCGGAGTTTGGCTTTGGGAAGATGTATGCCAGGGGAATCAACGATGAAGCCCTCGTCCACGACGAGGATAAGTTCCTCCAGATCGTTTCCTGCAACACCCACAACATGTCCGTGCTTGTGAAGACCCTGGGGATGGACCTTGACGGTACCAATCACTTGACTGACGGGCGCTTCCTCTGTATTCGGCGGGCCAACGACATAAGCCAAGACGACGGTTTCGTTGCCAGCCCGACTGTTGAAGGGCACAAGGACGAACGTTTCGGCACACACCATGCCCGCGACTCACATTCGCTGTTTGAGACCATGGGCTACGACCTAAACCTGTTCTCTTCGGCGCTGAAACTCAACACTCAGTACATGCACTCGTTGCACTTCGCACTGACCCTCGACCGTGAGATAACCCTCGAGGAAGTCAAAGAGCGTCTTAGGGAGAACACCAGGGTGGCGGTTACACACAAGAAGTCGGCCAACCAGGTGTTTTCATTTGGTAGGGACCATGGATATTACGGACGCATCATGAGCCAGGCAGTCGTTTCGCTGGAGACTCTCGCTGTGCGCAATGGCAACGAAATAGTCGGATTCTCGTTTACTCCTCAGGATGGCAACCCGCTTCTCTCGACCGTTGCAGCCATGTTGTGGTACCTCACGCCTGACGACATGGATGAGCGGATCAACATCCTCCGGCGCTACCTCTTCACAGAGATCTAAATGGACCAGAAGGCTCTTGCCTTCGCCGAAGCCGCTGTCGCCGCCATCGGTGAGAGGGACGGTCCCCTGGCTCGCACCTGCATCGCGCAGGCTTGCGAAATCGAGCCGGCAATGGATCGGCTCGCAGATGCTGTGTATCTCGCCTGTTCAGAACTCGACACCAAGGGTGACGTCAGCACTGCGACGTGGAATATCCTTGGAGAATCGGTTGGAAGTGGAGAACTGCTGGGGGCTGTAGAAGCGCATCGAACATCTTGAGTCGTTCCGCCGTTCCGGCAAGATCAAACGATGACGTCTCCGGAAGCACGCCGTCTCGACCTGTACAATGGTTTCACCGAGTTTCTCGGCGAAGAAAGAGCGGACACACTGATGGCGTATTTGCCCGGCAATCCAGACGCCGAACTGGCCACGAAGGCCGACCTTGAGTTGGTTGAACGGCGACTCGATACTCGCATGCACGAGATCGACGTTCGTTTTAGTGACGTGATACTCCGGCTCGACGGGATGACGGCGCGGCTCGACCGAATGGTGCAGGCGTTGCTAGCGGGATTGATCGCCATTTTTGCGACACTGGTCGCCCAGTCCTTCATCTGATTGCTACGGCTATTCTCGCCCGGTGATCGTCGAAGTAGTCGCTGTCGGAACCGAGTTGCTGCTCGGCCAGATAGTGAACACCAACGCCGCCGCCATTGGAGCGGCACTTGCCGAGAAGGGTCTCGATGCCCACTTTCAACAGGTAGTGGGAGACAATCTGGCGAGAGTGGCGCTGTCGATACGCACCGCGATCGATCGGTCGGACGCCGTGATCATTACCGGGGGCATAGGCCCGACTCAGGACGACCTGACCCGCGAAGCCGTGTGTTTGGCCACCGGACTCGAGATGGAGTACTCCGAGGAGTACGCACAACACCTCAGAGAATGGTGGTCGCAGCGAGGGCGTGATATGCCCGAGTCCAATTTTCGCCAGGCGCAACACCCGACAGGAGCGACACTGCTCGCCAACCCCCGGGGTACGGCTCCTGGCCTATCCATCGACCACGAAGGGACTCTTATTTTCTGCGTGCCGGGTGTTCCAGAGGAGATGCAATATCTGATCGCCACCGAGGTCATTCCCGCGTTGATCGTCTGGGATGGTTCGGAAAACGTTCTCGTCAGCAGATTGCTCAGAACCTGGGGTAGATCGGAGTCGGACATCGCTGAAGTCCTCGATGATCTGTATCAGGGCAACACCAACCCGTCCGTTGCGTTTCTAGCGTCGGGCGGCGAGATCAAGATTCGAGTCAGTGCCAAGGCACGATCAAGCCAGGATGCCGAGCACCTGATCGCACCGGTCGCGGCGCAGGTCCGGGAGCGGCTCGGCAGTTCGATATTTGGTGTGGACGACGAGACTATTGAGCTTGTCCTTTTCCGTTTGCTCGAGGAACGGGAATGGCGGATCGGTACCGCAGAATCCATGACCGGAGGGATGGTGGCTTCACGGCTCACCGATCTTCCTGGATCATCTCGATATTTTGCAGGGGGAGTGGTGGCATACGATTCGCAGTTCAAACAGTCGCTACTCGGGGTGACAGATATCACAGAAGTTGTCAACGAGAAGACCGCGCTTGCGATGGCCGAGGGAGCGCGAGAACTCCTCGGTGTGGAAGTCGGCGTGTCGGTTACCGGGGCGGCCGGACCGGAACCGATGGAGAAACCTGCCGGGACGATAGTGGTCGGAGTGGCCACGCCGGAGAATTCGATGGCCCGGGAATTGCGCACGGTCGGTGATCGAGAACGAATCAGGACGTACGCGACCACGACCGCGCTACACCTGGCCCGACTCGGGGTCAGCGGCACCTGGTGGGGCCCCTGAGAGTCTTCGCCGCGGTATCTCTCCCCAATGATGTGAGGCAGGCGTTGGCCGAACAAACGTCGGAGTGGGACATTCCAGGTAGGAGGGTTCCGCCTCCCAACTGGCACATCACTTTGCGCTACCTCGGTGAAATCGATGAGGTGACCTGCGACCGCTACAAGGCCGCCCTCGACGAGTCTCAACTCGGA
>JBBKXI010000088.1:0-12080 GCA_037969415.1 Acidimicrobiia bacterium
CCTCGATACTGCCACCGTCTCCACACTCGGCTGGGAGCGTGAGAATCGTGTAATCAAGGATTGGAACGAGGCTTGTCACCTCCGTTCGATGGATCCGGTTGTTTGATTGCCGTAGCTCGGCGAATCCCTGATTGGGCAGCGCCCTTGAGCCTCGGCACCGTTTGGGAGCCTGATTTCGCCGCTGCTTATTCTCGGTGGCGACGAAGTTGTCGCAACGCTCAGTACGCGGCCCATTTTCGAGAGATAGAAACGCTGCTCAATCGATCGCATCTCGGCTCAATTTGGTCCGGGTAGGGTCAGTCTGCGGCGATGACCATCGCCATGTCGACCATTCGGGCTGAGTACCCCCACTCGTTGTCGTACCAGGAGACGATCTTGACCACGTTGTCTTGGAGGAGAAGCGTGGAGGCGGAGTCGACGATCGAGGAATGGGGGTCGCCGATAATGTCTCTCGATACAAGGGCTTCGTCGGTGACCCTCAGGACCCCCTTCATCCGGCCCGTGGCCGCCTCGAGTAGGGCCTCGTGGATCTGGTCGACGGTTACTTTCTGGTTGAGTTTGGCCGTGATATCGGTCACCGAGCCGTCTTCCACGGGTACCCGGAGGGCCATTCCCTCCATTCGCCCCTCGAGCTCCGGGATCACCTGTTCCGTTGCCTTCGTGGCACCGGTGGTGGACGGCACGATCGACAGTGCGGCGGCGCGGCCCCTTCGCCGCTTCCGGGTCGGCGTGTCTACCAAGGCCTGGCTGCTGGTATATGCATGAATGGTCGACATCATTAGATACTCGACCCCGAAGTTGTCCGACAACACCTTGGCAACCGGGGCGAGACAGTTGGTGGTGCATGAGGCGTTGCTGACCACGTAGTGCCGCTCGGGGTCGAAGGCATCGTCATTTACGCCGTAGACGAAGGTGGCGTCAGCATCGTCGGATGGGGCGAAGATCACGACGCGTCGTGCACCGGCATCAAGATGCCGGGCCAAGTCGGCGCGGCTTCGCATCGCCCCGGTGCACTCCACGACCACGTCCACCTCCAACTCAGCCCAGGGGAGTGCTGATGGATCGGGTTCGGATGTGAATCTGACTTCCCGATCGTCGACCACCAGTTTGTTCGATCTGGTGGTGACTTCTCTGGGATACCACCCATGGACCGAGTCGTACTTCAACAAGTATGCGAGGTCTTCGAGGTCGGCGAGGTCGTTCACTCCGACCACCTCGAACCGGTCGTCGGAGATGAACTGTTTGAACGAGCATCTTCCGATCCGGCCGAAGCCGTTAATCGCGATCCGGATCATTGGACTCTCCCTGTGGCTGTGGGGCTTAAACATTACCCAACTTGTATCACCGCCCTTGCTTGCTCGGTCCGATTCGGTCGAATGGAGGGATATTCCTGGTGGGAATACGTCAAGGCTCATTGAGGTTGGGTATATATATGCAAACGCATGAGTTTTGTTTCTCCACGTCTTAGAGTTGAAAAGAGGATCTAGTGCAGTTCGGAATATTTTCGGTCAGCGATGTCACGCGGGACCCGGTCTCGGGTTACACGCCGAGTGAGGCGGAAAGAATCGACGCCGTCGTCGCGATCGCTAAGAAGGCCGAGGAAGTCGGTCTGGATGTGTTCGCCATAGGCGAGCACCACAATCCGCCCTTCTTTTCGTCTTCGCCCACCACTTTGCTCGCCCATATCGCCGCCTTGACGAAGAAACTCGTTGTCACTACGTCGACCACGTTGATCACAACCAATGACCCGGTGCGTATCGCTGAGGATTATGCGATGCTGCAGCACCTGTCGAAAGGGAGAATGGATCTCATGTTGGGGCGGGGAAATACGGCCCCGGTGTATCCATGGTTCGGTCAAAACATCCACCAGGCACTTCCGCTCGCTCTGGAGAACTACAACCTTTTGCACCGGTTGTGGCGGGAGGATGTCGTCGACTGGGAGGGCAAATTCCGTACGCCTCTCCAGGGGTTCACGTCGGTGCCGCGCCCTCTCGATGACGTCCCGCCGTTTGTGTGGCACGGGTCGATCCGTACCCCCGAGATTGCCGAGCAGGCCGCTTACTACGGGGACGGCTTCTTCGCCAACAACATCTTCTTTCCAAAAGAACACTTCATGCGGCTCATCAATCTCTACAGGCAACGGTTCGCACATTATGGGCACGGCACGGAGAAGCAGGCCATTGTCGGCCTCGGTGGGCAGGCCTACATCGCCCGTCGATCACAGGACGCGGTTTCCGCGTTCCGTCCCTATTTCAACGAGGCACCGGTGTACGGACACGGCCCGTCTCTGGAAGAGTTCACTGAGGCCACGCCACTGACTGTCGGGAGTCCGCAGGAGGTGATCGACAAGACCCTCACTTTCCGGGAGCACTTCGGCGACTACCAACGTCAGCTCTTCCTCGTCGATCATGCCGGCCTTCCCCTGAGCACCGTTCTCGACCAGCTCGAGTTGCTGGGAGGAGAGGTCGTCCCCGTGCTTCGCGAAGAGATGGCGAAACGTCGAGACCCGGAAGCGGCACCCGCACCGACCCATCAGACTCGTGTCGAAGCGCAATACGGAAGCTCCGAGCCGCGCCAACCCCGCCCCAATCCCAACCGCGGCGATAACGTCACCGGAGGATCACCGTATCAGGACACAGAACCGACGCTCACCGCTGCCTACCCGACACCATGACCCCGCCAACCCCAACCCCTGAGCAGAGCACAACCAGCCTCGCCAACGAAGCCTGGGAATCTTTGCTACTGGCCCATACCTCACTGATGAAACGATTCATCTCCGAGAACATATGGATGGAGCTCTCGATTCGTGAGTATGACGTTCTCTACACCCTGTCGAAATGCGCCGAGCCGGTGCGCTTGGGTGACCTCCAGAGAAATGTATTGCTGAGCCAACCCGCATTGTCACGCATGGTAGATCGACTGGTGGGCCGCGGCCTCGTCCAACGGCAAACCGACCCGACCGACGCTCGAGGAGTGCTGCTATCGCTCTCCGCGGACGGTGTCGCCGCCCAGCGGCGAGTGGGGCGTCGCCATGCCCGCAGTGTCGCTAATGCGATGACCACAGTGCTAAGTCGCGATCAACTCATTGAGCTTCGCGCGATTTGCCAGGCTTTGGCCACGCAGGCCGACGCTCAAGATCGTCGGTCCCGGTCGTGACCGCCACCGAAGGGTCCACCCTCTCTCTGGTCGTCGTCGCGGCAGGATCGTCAGGCGCGTCATCGACCAAGCTCCTCGCCGATCGAACTGCCGCAGCAACGGTCGAGACGGCCGCCAATCTCGGGCTGAAGGTGGAGACCTTGCACATCGATCTCCGTCCGCTCGCCGGAGAGATCACTTCGGCGCTGACAACGAACGTCATCGGCGAAGGTCTTGCCCGGGCGGTTTCGGCGCTCGGGGAGGCGGACGGGTTGATCGTGAGCACACCGGTATACAACGCAGCTCCCAGCGGCCTGTTCACCACCTTCTTCCAAGCGATCGACGATGACCTGCTCATCGCCAAACCCGTGATACTCGCTGCCACCGCAGCCTCGGTAAGGCACGCCCTTGTCGTCGATGGCCAGATGCGTCCGATGTTCGCCTACCTGCGTACTCTTGCCGTCCCAACATCCATCTTCGCCGCTGCTGAAGACTGGAACGATCGTGAGCTGGGCTCCCGCATAGATCGAGCTGCCACCGAGCTGGTACTTCTGATGAATAGCGAGTTCTCACGTCAAGTGCGGGCTAGATCTTGGGGGCAATACCGTCACGAATTCGATAGCCCGGCTGGTTCCGAAGTCGATTTTGACTCAAGCATGATGAGACTCGCTGCCGGTGGTTCATTCGTCGAGTCTGAACCCGGGGAAACGATCGACAAGGGCTAGCTCCAATTCGAGAGCCCTCCTCGCGATCCGCCGAGTGGCTTATGGATGGCTTGACATCCTAAGGAACCCGGGAGGGAGAGTTGGGGTGTCTCGCTGGCACCCTGTTTAGGTAAAGGCGATTTGTCACCCCAATAGTTTTATGTTTCTGCGGGGACGATCATGATTGATCGACGATGCGGATCGGTTACGACTCGAAGGGGATGCTTGAACGTTTCACTGAGCAGATCCTCCGTGAGGACAGAGTCCGAACGTCCCGCGGCGCGGATGGTTCCACCCGCCATAACCACAATATGGTCGGCAACCCGGACGGCGGCGTTTAGGTCATGCAGAACAGCGACCACCGTTGAGCCGTTGGATGCGGAATCTCGCAATGCGCCAAGAACCAGCTCTGTGTGAGCGACGTCCAGCCCGCTGGTGGGCTCGTCGAGAATCATGAGCGGTGCGCCGTGAGCAAGGATTCGGGCCATTTGAGTCCGCCGGGCCTCGCCCGTGGAAAGCGAACGGTGCGGCCGTCGCTCCATAGTCGTCAGATCCATCGTGGTTATGGCCCGGTCAACAATGGTCTCGCTGGGTTGTGACCAAGGGTGCTGCCCCATCTGGACCACGTCCCGAACCGTGAACGGTACGTCTATAGGCAAGGTGGTCGGCATGTAGGACCTTTTCTCGGCCAATTGGGTGTATGACAGGTTGGTCGTAGGCTCACCGTCGATCACTACCTCACCCATCGTCGGAATCTCGAGGCCGGCAATAAGGCGAAGCAGAGTCGTCTTGCCTGCTCCGTTAGGCCCGACGACGGCAGTGACTTGGCCTGCCGGAATTTCGAGGTTGACTCGCATGAGGATTGAAGAGTCTCCCGAGTTGAACGAGACATCACGAACTCCTACTTCAGTCATCGCCCTTTCTTTCCCACGAGCATGATGACAAGGAGTGGGCCTCCGATCGCCGCGGTCACAACACCCAAGGGGACCTCTGCAGTTCCTGCGAGACCACGGATGAGGAGGTCGGAGCCCAGCACAAAGATCGCCCCGACTACAGCTGCAGCATGAAGGAGATTTCGGTGGAACGGGCCGACGATGTGTCGCGCAACCAGGGGCGCTAGCAACCCGACGAATCCGACAACCCCGGCAACTGCAACAGATATTCCCGCGGCGACGCCTGTCGCACTCAGGACCAAGACAGCGACTCGGTTGACATCCACTCCGAGACTCCTCGCCTCGTCGTCGCCAATCGAGATGAGGTCGAGTGAACGTGACTGACGGGCGACGACACTGGTCGCGATCACAACCATCGGGAGCGCAATCCAGACGACCGGCCAGGTGACCGTGCCGAGACTTCCAAATATGAAGTAGACAAATGTGGGCAGGCGCGGGCTTTGTAGTGCGTATGTGGCTAAAAGGGTCCATGCAAGGAATACGAAGTTGAGAGCGACTCCAATGAGGATGAGGCCTTGCCCCATGTTGGCGAGAATCGCAAGGCGGCGGGTTGCGAGGGCGAGGAGGCTACCGACAAGTGCCGCGAGGGCGAGTGGCAACACCGGCAGGCCACCGATCGAACTGAACAGGGACCCGATCAGGAATCCGAGCCCTGCGGCAGAAGAGATGCCGAGAAGATATGGCTCTGCGAGACGAGTGGCGTAGACGGACTGGAGCCCGACCGCCCCCACCGCCAGCGCTACTCCGATGAGCACCCCGCCGATTACTCGAGGCAGGCGAATATTCACAACTATGGCGTCGGCGAGACGATCGGATGCCCCCGGTCGCATCGCCCTTAGAAGGCTGTTCCAAACTTCGGTGAACGAGAGATCGGCCACTCCTACGAACAATCCCAAAACAGCAAGACACAGGAGTACCGCGTAGAGACCAATCCAGCGGGCGGCCACTATTTTAGATTCTGTAAGTCGGCAATCAATCGGGCTAGCGATTGAGCTGTTCGCGGGCCAAACGTGAGGAAGTCACCCTCGGGATAGGCGAGGATCGCTCTGTTGCGTCCGGCGGGGGTCTCGAGGACTCCCGGTATTTCGAGAAAGGCCGAGATTCCGCCCAGGACATTCAATCCCTCCTCTGGCACGATGATGACGTCGGGAGACGCTGACGCCAAGGCCTCGGCGGAGACCTGGACTGTCTGCGTGACGCCGGCCTCGGCACCGGCATCTATTGCCCCGGCGGCTTCGATTATGGGTTGGGTTGACATCCCCTCGCCGAAGAGGAGGACGACATCCGGGCCGCGGGTATACACAAACGCGACGCGCAACCCGGTGTCGATAACGTTGGCTCTGGCAGCTTCGATCTCTGAGGAAATCCGGGCGACAAGCGCTTCCGCTTCGTCCGACCTGTCCAGGAGTGAACCCAGTGTTTCGATTTTGTCGTACATGCCTTGAAAGGTCGTCGGAACCTCGAGCAATTCAACGGCCACCCCCGCACTCCTGATCTGTTCCAGAGCCTGAGTGGGCGCCGTTTGAGTGTCAGCGAGCACGAGAGTCGGTTCGACACCCAGGACCCCTTCCGCCGTAATAAAGCGCCCGACGCCCACCACCGGGAGAGTTAACGCTGCGTCTGGCCCGACCGTTGTGACGTCGACGCCGACGATGCGATCGCCGGCACCTAGCTCGTAGACGAATTCGGTCAGATCTCCTGACAGTGTGACAATGCGCGACGAGTCAACGTCGGTTACTGGTTCGGCCGAGCCCGAACAAGCGGGTACCGCCAGGATGACGAATGCAGCGGCGACCCGATTCAGCCAGTCGTACAGGCTGACCTCGCTGAAGCCATGACATTGCAGAACATTTCACGGGTGACCTGCCATCCGTTGTCGGTCAGGATGGCCGTTCCTGGTTGATCTGGATATGTTGGATTTCCGCTGAAGAAGAGCGTGTAGACGACATCGGCCATCTCACCATTGATCGTCACGGAGGTGGGTTCGGCAGTCACGCCACCAACAGAGGCTCCGGTTGTTTCGTAGGTTGCCACCGTATCTTCGAGCCCCGAGGCGTCGTCGATCAAGGCCGACTTTTCTTCGAACGAGGTTGTCGAATCAAATACGACCCGGTACACCTCGACGATTGCATCCGCATCGGCATTTTCCCCGGGAACAATGCCTTGAGCCTCGGCGGCGGTTGTCGTTGCCGATTCGGGCTGGCTCGTTGTTGATCCGCTGTCGTCAGTGCCACATGCGGCAACGAGAAGCGAGAGACAGGCAATGCCCACTCTGAGATTCTTGGAATTGAACATAGTTTGCATCTTCGACTCGAGGAAAGCCGACAGCCAGTCGAATCGATTTCGACGGCATGTCGACTCAGCAGAGGAGGATGCTGGATCGGAGTATCCCTACCTTATGGATTTCCCTCGCCCTTCGCCCATCGCCATCAGATAGCCCCTGGCCCGTTCGGTCAACCTGTAGCGACCGACCAACTCCTGGAATGCCGGGCCATGGTCGGTCTCGACGAGATGGGCGAGTTCGTGGACTATCACCGAGTCGAGAACCCACTCAGGCATGTCTGCGATCCGGTCGGATATGCGGATCCGTTTCTGCGCGGGGGTGCATGAACCCCATCTCATGTTCTGGCGGCTGCTCCAATCGATGGACCCGGGTTCGGGCAAATCGTGATTCCGGGCGAGATCTCTGGCCCGCTCGACCAGGTCGGTTTTCGACGAGGTGTGTTTCCGCTCGATCTTCGCCACCATCTCGTCGACGAGACGCGACTCCTCGGTGGGATCAAGCCCGTCAGGGATTCTGACCTCGATCCGGCCATCGTTGAGCAGGGCCTGCACTGTCCGCCGACGCCTCTCGCTCCTGATTATCTGAACCGGCCAATCGCTCATGGGTTTGACCGTACAGCCAGTAGCCGACATTTTTGAAGCCATGCGGAGATCCGCATAGTTGATTGGGAGCGAGATGCGCTCCAGCGGAGCCCCTTGCTCCAGATCGACAGACCATGGAGTAGCGGCCGAAGCTCCTGGTCTTGTCCTTCGCTTTTCCCGATCAGTGCGAGATGATGTCGATTGCCACCGTGGTGGCAAGAATCACAATCACATCCTGGCCCGGTTCGATCTGGACCCCGTAGGTATCCCGAACCCGGAACCACTTCTTAGACACTTCGGCAACCTTGTCACGCCCTGCCGAAATCTCATACTCGTGATCGACGATGTTGCCCTGTACCTCCAGGTCGGGACCGTCGCCAACTTTGACGCTGTAGCGCTCTCTCAGAGGAGTGATCATCGCCTTTTTGATTGTTGCCAGAGTTTTTCCGTCGGGCGCTACCACCTCGACTGTGTCTCGAATCCGCACCGGCTTGTCCTGGATATGAGCCAATTCGTTGCCTTGGGCATCTTCAAAAATCAGCGTCTTACGAACTCGGAGGGCCTTGCCATTGACTTTGAAGGCCCGCTCACCGTGGTTGGTCTCGATCCAGGAGTCGTCCCCGATCGAGAGCAGTTTCTCCCTCATCTGGTATTGGATGGCATCGCCTCGCCGCCCGAAGGTCTCTTGATCGTCCCGGCGTTCTTCTCTACGTTCTTGTCGGCGCCGCATGGGCATTTTGTCAACCTTCTTTTTCGGCGAGCATACCCAGTCCCTCCTGGTCACCCAGCTATTTGGGGTCGTTAGAGCTTGTTTTGTGGGGTTGCTCCGCTCGACGCACGATGTCAGGCATCTGCCATAGCTCGGATAATTCCCCTAACGTCGGTGTGGATTCGACCGATAACTGAGTAGATATGACTTATGGCTCCCCCAAAGCCGAGCAGTCAACCCCGACGTTGACCGTAAAATCACGCAACGCGTTCGCAGCAAGAACCGTCGGTATTCCATCCTGGGTTCTGCTGATCCAACTTTTCATAGGCCTCGGCTGGCTTCGTGCCGCCGCAGAGAAGGTGTTTGAGCCGACGTGGTGGAGTGGTGTCGAAGTACAAATCTTCTTGTTCCAACAATCAGACCATATGTTGGGATGGTATCGACCGATCGCTACCAACTGGATCGCCCCATACGCTGCCAGTGTTGCCATCGCCGTCGTCGCCATTTTGCTGTTCGCGGCGTCGAGCCTTCTGAGCGGTCGTCTCGTCCGACTCGGCTTGTTTGCTGGAATGTTCCTGAATCTCAACTTCATGGCCGCTGGATCGGTCAACCCGTCGGTCTTCTACTTGCTTGCCCAGGGCGTGCTGGCCCTCTGGCTGGCCGAGCAATCACTACCGGGCAAATTAGTACCGCGGCTACTTTCGGGCGTTGCGTTCCTGTCCTACGTGGTTGGAGTCATGAGTCTTCCCTATATCCGCACGATTGATCCCGCCGAAGTCATCAGCGATCCCGCAGTGATGCTCGTTTTCTCCTCGGTCCTAACCGTGATCGTATGCGATCAGGCATACCGTCGAATTGTCGGAGGCCGGGGCCTCCCCGCACTCAATTGGCTATTCCGCCGTGAGGAATCCCGGTTGGCCCGTTTAGCCAAACAGGAACTGTCTACCAACGCTTAGTTGAGGTTTTCCGTTCAACAGCCGATGCCAATGGCAGGAAGGCGGGAAACATCGACCACGACGATGCCTTCGACGATTGGGTGTGTCTCGGTCAGCCCGATACCAACGTCGATTTATGAGGGCTGGAGTATTGGTTGACCCTGCCTATCCTGCCGCCGATGGCAGGAACCCTCTCCAACTCTGTCTCGTGGTGGCGCGAGGCAGTCTTCTATCAGATCTATCCACTCAGTTTCGCCGACTCCAACGGTGACGGTTTTGGCGATATCGCCGGAATTGTTTCTCACCTCGACTACCTGTCCTCGACTCTCGGCGTGGACGGGATCTGGGTTTCCCCGTTCTTCAAGAGTCCGATGGAGGACTGGGGATACGACATCTCGGATCACACGGCCGTCGACCCTCTCTTTGGCGATTTGGGTGCGGCCGAAACCCTGATCGAAGAAGCCCACAAGCGTGGCATCAGCGTGATTTTTGACTACATAATGAACCATACGTCTGATCAACATCCGTGGTTTCTCGATTCCCGCTTGTCAAGAGATGCAGCCAAGCGTGATTGGTACGTGTGGGAGGATCCGCGGTCGGACGGCTCGGCCCCGAACAACTGGGTGAGCGTGTTCAGCGGACCAGCGTGGACTTTCGACGAGACGACCGGTCAGTACTACCGGCACACTTATCTGCCTCATCAGCCGGACCTCAACTGGCGTAATCCCGAACTAGTCGAAGCGATGTTGGACGTTGCCCGATTCTGGCTCGATCGTGGTGTAGACGGTTTCCGGGTTGATGCGGCGCATCAGATGATGAAGGACCCTCTCAATCGGGACAACCCGCCAACTCCCCCCGACTACGTTCGGCCGTGGAAATACATGGGCGAGTATGACGACTTCATTCACCTCTACGACCTCGGGCATCCTGACGTCCATATTGCCCACGGTGAGTTTCGTCGAGTTCTGGACAGCTATCCGCACCATCCGGTGAGCGTTGGTGAGATTCACATTTTCGACCTCCCGGAGTGGGCTTCGTACTACGGCGAGGACCTCGATCAGTTTCACATGCCATTCAACTTCCATCTCATGGCCACACAATGGGACCCGGTACGAATTCGGGCCATCGTCGAATCGGTCCTCTGGAATGTCCCGGTAGGAGCGTGGACCAATTGGACCATGGGAAATCACGATGAGATTCGACTGGCAACCCGGATCGGTGTCGACCAGGCTCGGCTAGTTGCGATGCTCCTTCTGACTCTCCGGGGCACACCGTTTCTTTACTACGGGGACGAGATCGGGATGCCAGATATCGAAGTGACCAACGAAGCAAGAAAGGATCCCTGGGGCATCAAAGTGAATTTCCTCAGTCGAGATGGGGCCCGGAGTCCGATGCGCTGGGATGGGACGCCTAATGGCGGATTTTCTCCTAGTACCGATGCGGCTCGTCCTTGGCTGCCGGTCGGTGACGACGTTGCTTCGATCAACGTTGCTTCGGAGCTCGAGGACCCTGAATCCATTCTCAACCTATACCGACGGTTGCTTGCTTTTCGGAGAGGGTCGGTCTCGTTACGTCGTGGATCGTTCCTGGCGCACCCAAGCTCCAACGAGCAGGTTTTCGCGTATCGTCGTGAGTCAGATGACGAGACTATCACCGTCCTCCTCAACTTCGCCCCGACGCCCACTTCGGTAGCGATTCGGGCGGGCAAAGTCGTGGTTTCGACCCTGGACTCGACCCGAAGCGACCAATTCCGGAAAACCGTCGACCTTGCCGCGGGTGAGGGGATAATCGTGGCCCACCATTGATCTCGGGCGACCCAGCTCGAATTGTGATCTTGGCCGGAAGTGCCCCTGTGGAGCCTCTAATGTGGTCGGCCAGGTGAAAGATCTATGCTGGCACCCCGCAGGTGTCTCAATGTATCGGAGTGAAGAAGTGATCAGGGTTTGGACCTTCTGCCTCCCACTGGCGAATTCGTGAAAACCGTCGCCATCCCGCGCGCTTCATACTTCGTAGCGACCCGCGGCCAGCCGAGGGTAAGACGTCCACGAGACATACTGATGACGGTTATCGGAGGGATCCTGGCCCTATGGGCCATGGCGACGGTCAATCACGTGGCAAGTTGGGACTCGTCCTTCACCCAATTAGTCCAGTCTGGCCCGGGCTGGATCAAGACCCTGTTGTCACTGGGATATCTCTTGAGCATCCTCTATGCGTTGGCCATTATTGGTGCGCTTATTTGGGGTGGCAAGGAACGACGCGAGGCCCTGAGAGACATCGCGATTGTTGCGATCGGAACCACTGGATTGGTCGTGCTCCTGTCTCGATTGATCAACGGCACGTGGCCGTACTTTGTGCCTGAAATCGGTCTGGAAAACCCGGTGGCCCAGTTTCCAGTGGCACGCGTCGCCGTAGTCACGGCGATTTTGATCTGTGCCACACCATTCGTGACCCGTCCGTTGAGATTTCTCGGGTGGTTTGCCGTCGTATTGACCTCCATCGCTGCAGTCGGATTGGAGTACGGAACGCTGAGGCACACGATCGGCTCGTTCGGGGTTGGCCTGTTTTCCGCCGGTTTGCTGCTACTTATCGTCGGCTCACCGAAGGGTTATCCCGAACTCGAGTCAGTGGCTGCCGGGCTGCGGCTATTGGGGGCCGAGAACAGTGGGATCGCGCTGGCTGAAAATCAAACGTGGGGGTCTTTACGTTTCACGGCCCGCGGCGACGCTGGCAAACCCATCGACATAAAAGTGCTGGGGCGAGACGCAGCCGATTCACAGCG
>JBBKXI010000089.1:0-6844 GCA_037969415.1 Acidimicrobiia bacterium
GCAATCCCTCGCCAGGTATCCGCTGCAAGCTCCGAACGATCTGAATACGTCCGCGGTCGAGGTCGACTGCCGACCAACCCAACCCGAGAACCTCTGACCTCCGCGCGCCCGTGGCCACAGCAAGCAACATCGGCGTATGCCAGACGGTGCCCTTCGACTCTTCCAGAAGAGCGATCGCCTGCGCGGCGGTTGGCACTTCCAATTCTGGACGCCGAGCCGAAGCCGTCTCAACACCCTTAACCGGGTTGGCGTCGATTAGCTCCCATTGCATAGCGGTGGCGAACAAGCCCGACATCACCGCGCGGACATGCTGCACCGACCGCGGAGCCAAACCTCCGTTTGATGCCTCGTCGAGTACTCGCCGAATGTGGCCGACCCGGACCTTCGCCATAGACATGCCGCCGAGTACCGGGAGGACGTTGGCAGCGAGCAGCGACCTGTACCGGGACAGCGTCCGCGGGCGGACGATCGTCGCTTTGTGGTCGAGCCAAGTGGCTGCGAAATCTCGGACAGTGACCGTCTCGGGGAACGGGTTCGCGCCGGAGTCGATAACGCCGAGAACCTTCCGCAGGTGACGGGATGCGTCAGCCTTCGACGAGTACTGACCGCTCCACTTCTGGCGTCGTTCCTCCGATGCAGGACCGAGGTGACCGCCGCATTTACTGCATTCATCCGGTTCTGACCCGCCGACCTCGATCCAGTGTTTCCGATTGCAGGCATCACACGATCGCGCCGACTGTCTACCGAGATCAACCACATAAACCCAACCCTTGCCCCGCCTCCGAATATGTCCATTCATGATTCCGCTCCTTCTCGTTGCCGGTATTCGATGAGTCGTGGGCCGGGCCCTACGCTCGTCTTGCCCCTTTGAGTCTTTGCGAGCCATCCGATCTTTCGAGCTTTGCGTACCCAGTCGGCGACCGTCCCGCGTGGATGATTGAGGTCGATCGCCAGAGCCGTCACCGGTCGAAACGGGTCTCGTTCATGGGCTCGTATTAAGGCGATCGCTACATCTCGGAAGTGGGCATCTGGAGTCGTCGGGCGTCGCCCTCGATGCGGAGTGTCTTTGAGGTTCTGGATGGCGGCCCCCGCGCGCTTCTCAGCCAGTACAAAGTCCTCGGGAGGTTCGCGACCAGACCCGCGATAGAGCGCGGCGCGCGCATCCAAAGCAAACACTCCTACCAACGACGTTGAATCATCGTTCCGGAGCACCCGGTAAATAGCTGCGCGCAAGGTTCGGATGGAGATCTCTCGTAGGAGGTCCGAAATGACGTGGTCGCCGCTAATACCGCGAAGATCGATGGCGTCTATTTTGATGTCCCTTCCACCATCGAGGGAGATCGCAACGGCTACGGATGTTCCATTATCGAGGTCGAACAAGAACCGACCTGTACCCATCTCGATGCCTTTGAAATTCCTTTCGACCCACTGATCAAACGCTTCGGGCATACGGTGGTCCATGATCTAAATGTAGCAGTTTCGTTGCAGGCTGTCATATGGTTTCGCGGAACCAACCGAATATCGCCGCCGAGCTAGACCATGGTCCTCGACTGTGGCAATTTGGTCGCATGACTGATGTCACGGCATTAACTCAAGGCTCAACTCTCCCATCGGTAAAAGCGCGGAGGTTGATCCGTGAAGCGGCGAATGTCTCTCAGATTGAGATGGCAGTCGCCGTCGGCGTTTCTCGGTGGTCGATTCTTCGATGGGAGACCGACCAGAGCGAGCCCCGCGGCAATAACAGAAGGCGATACGCAGGTGTACTCGCCGCGCTACGCGAGGTTGCCGATGGCTGAAACTCCTTCACCCGTGCCCCGGTTGTCCCTACATCCAGAGCAGCGAGCGTCTGGCGTTCTCACTGTTGAAGAACTCGCCGAACGTCTCCGGATCGGTGTTCGATCTGCATATCTGGCCGTAGAACGCGGCGACGTTCCTTCGATTCGGATCGGTCGACTTATACGCATTCCCGAGGCCGCTGTTGATCGTCTGCTCGCGGCCGATGACCAATGATCGGTCGGACGTCGGCCCGTGGCATCGAGTTTGAGGTAGTCCCAGAGCAACAGGAACCGCCCCCCGAGGAGGGAGGCGACTCGCAGAAAAGCACGGCTAATGCTTCACCCGGAACAGTAGCGGAGACGAGTGACAGATCGGAGGTCAAGACCATGGGTGAGTGGCAGCGAGCATTACGTGAGGCCGAGCTAACTTCGATCGAGCAGCACATCGGGTTGATGCTCTCAACCTGGATGAACTTCTCGACTAAGGACGGGCAGAAGGTCGACACCGCCTATGGGCAAGGGCACAGTCTCAGCCAAGAAACGGTTGCGGAGAAGTCGGGCCGCACGGTGAAAACGGTTAGACGCGCCATCGCCGGACTCGAACGCGAGGGCTACCTCTACGTACATCGCAGGCCGGGTCGATCCTCCATCTATGGGGCCGCGTTGCCGACCGGAGCCACCGTCCATCCTTTACCGACCCCGGACACCAGAGCAGGGGGACCCCGGACGCCAGAGCAGGGGGACCCCGGTCACCAGAGACCTACGGCCTACTACCCCGAATACACCGACATAACAGCAGCAGCAAACCCATCCTTAACCGAACTCGCCGAGGAGCAGGTAGACAGCCGAGCACTCGAACTCGCCCAAGCCGAGACCAGTCGACGCATCGAGGCCGGAAGCCACATCGGGAGCCACGACGGATACGCCCGAAAGATCGCGCCCGACTTCCGCGACCAGGCGCGATCTGAACTGACCAATGAGCTACAGCGGGAAGCCATTCAACAATGCAGCCGATGCGACGCCAACGGATTCATTGATGTCAGCGACACGACCCGCGGTCGCTGCGATCACAGGAGAACCGCATGACCGACCACCACGCGAAAGAAGGAAGCGAATGATTAACAGAGATAGACCGGGCTTGTCCGTATGAATCAGACTCCAAAACTCACAGGCCGCCAGCGAGTCGACCTCGATCGCCTAGAGAAAGTCGGCGCATTGTCCGCATATCAGCGAGGCCGACTGATCGCGTGGGCTCTCTGGTACGCCCCGGAGGACGCTCAACGGGCGACGGCGATCCTTCAAGCCCACCCAACCGATCACGAAGTGACATCCGAAAGCCTTTCGTTGATGAAGAAGAAACTCGGGAAGCGTTGAAAAGCATCGGGGAGCGTCGCGCATGCCGAGGTATGCGGGCTGACGGCGAAGAGTGCCGTTCGGTTGTGGTGGCTAGGTCCGGATGGTGTTTCACTCACGACCCGAACAAAGCGGACGAAAGGAACGAAGCTCGGCGGCGTGGCGGGGCCGGTTCGTCAAACGTGGCGAGACTGCGAAGGCATCTCGGCCCGTCTCAACTCGGGTCGATTTTCACACGACTAGAAGAAGCCTTAGAAGAGCTTCACACCGGCCGTTTGTCTCCCAATCGGGCCTCGGCCATGGCAAGCGTCGCTCGGGCCATGGTGACCGTTCTACAGGCCGGAGAGTTGGAAGAGCGCATTCAAGCGATCGAGGAACGGCTGTCAGGGTGAGGCTGGACCGTCTCCAAGCCTCAGTTGCCCGCCTAGACCAGAGTCTCGACGAGGAACAGAACACCGCCCGCATTTTGGTTCAGGTTTGGCGAAACGAACACCACGACACAGGCGAAACCCGGTTCAAGCTCGCTCGCCGCGTACACGAAGGAGACCCGGAAGCGGTCGCAGAAATGAAAGAGGAGTTGATCGCCGAGACCGTTCACGTTCGCGCGCGGGCAGTCGAATGGGTCGAAACCCTACCGGAACTGGATCAAGACCGTTGGCGAAAGATTTTCGGCCTCTGACCTGGAGCCTAGTTTGCAATCCGTTTGCAAGCCTTCCAAAAAGCGGTCCTGACCAGGAGCTTTACAAACACCATCGGGTTCGTTATCCGCTGACAACAATGGTCGGTGCCTTGCAGATTTGACACTGGATCTCGCTAACAACAACGACAACGACCAAGCCCTACTCTATGACTCGATGGAGAGTTCAGGCCCCAAGCGGTCTCCCGAGGACATCGAGCGGTTGAATCAGGAGGCGGAACGAAGGTTCAACGCATTATACCGCGTATAAAGAACGCCGGGACGCAATCGAGAACGATCCGATAAACGCGCCTCTTACGGAACTCAGTTGGCTCGTCAGCAGTATCGAGAAGAACATCCGCCAACCAGACATCGAAGACGCTCAAATGTGGGACCACCGATCAGATCCAGATGGGCGGGTATGGCTGGCGAACGAGACGGTATACCTCGACTTTCTCTTGCGGCTGATCCCTGCGAGGGCAGCCCTGGAAGCCGCCGAGATCCAGAACGCCGTGCAGCGAGAGCTTGTCGACACAAACCGCGACCTCGTTGAACAGAACAAGAAGCTGGCGCGTGAGTCGCGCATATCTGCTACTGCAACAATTGTGATCGCTATCGGGTCCATTGCGGCATTAGTGACGACAGTTCTCATCTTCGTTGCCAACCTTCCGAGTCCCTAAGCATCGACCAGTCGATTGAGTGCAAACCGAAGTGCGAACGCACGGAAAGCCACTGACCGTTTCGCCTTGGGTTATCGAGACGCTATCGATCATCTACGTGTCCCAAGGACGGCTAGGTATAGTGCCGAGCCGGAGGTAGGAAAAGACATATGGCCCGGATCGAGGACCTCATTGACGAGATGGCGGACCCGGCCTTGCGTGACGAGATCGCCCGTCAGGTCAAGTTTCTCAAATCGACGAAACGGTTTGGGTTGGTCTTTGAGGACCATGTGCCAGAGACCGTGACGCTCCACGGACTCACCATTCGTGTCGGATCAGTGGTCCAGAATCGTATAAAGCCCGAGGAGAACATTCGATATCGGGTGGTCTCAATCGAGAACGGCAAGGCGACCATCGTGCCGGTGGGTCTCGACGAGCCAGTGGAGACAGTCGCCTCAGAAGATCTGATGGTCGTCAAGGCCTTCGAGGAGCCGATCTTCCCCGGACTCACTCCGGTCGGCGAGGTGCGACATGGGCCAGATAGTAAGCCCGCCCATACTGTCATCAACGGGGAGAACTTCCACGCGCTACAGCTTCTCGCCTACACGCACGCAGAGACGGTCGACATCATTTACATCGACCCGCCCTACAACACCGGGGCGAGGGATTGGAAGTACAACAATCACTTCGTCGACAACAACGACGCCTGGCGTCACTCCAAGTGGCTGGCGATGATGGAGAAGCGGCTTCGGCTGTCCAGGAAGCTGCTCAAGCCCCATGGTGTACTAATCGTGACAATCGACGAGCACGAAGTGCATCACCTCGGCGTATTGCTGGAAGAACTGTATCCAGATGCGCGGCGACAGATGATCACGACCGTTGTCAACCCGGGGGGAGTCGCCCAAAGTGGTTTGTCTCGAGTCGAGGAGTATGCCCTGATCTGCTTTCTCGGTGAGGCCGAAGCAAATGATGTACCCGACGACCTGCTCTCTCCGCCGGGTCGCAAACAGAAGCCCGTTTGGCTCGACTTCGTTCGTTACGGGAACAACTCAAGGCCTTCTGATCGACCGAACATGAGCTACCCCATCGCGTATGACCCGTCAACCAAGCTTTTGGTTGCCGTTGGACTCAGTGTCAAGGATCGCATCGACGCGGGTGAGGTACAGCAGGAGACCGTCAATCAATGGCTCCCGGATCCCAAAGAAACCCTAAACGGGCATCCAGTTGTCTGGCCCATCCGTGGTGATGGGTCCTTGGGGTGTTGGGAACAGGGCATTGGGTCGGTGCTGGTGCTCGCGCAACTGGGATTCGTGAAGCTGGACATCCGGGAAGGCAGAACTCCACGGATCCGCTACGTTCGAAAGGTTACGCGTGACGCCATTGACAGAGGTGATATCGAGACTTTTGGTCGGGAGCATGAGGGCGGACCACTCATAATCGAGGAGAAGGACCGTCCTCGCAGCCCTAAGACGGTTTGGAATCGAAAAGCTCACGGTTCGGGTACCTATGGGTCTTCATTGCTGCGATCTCTGCTCGGTCGAAAGGCATTCGACTTCCCGAAGTCCCTTTACTTGACCGCAGACACGCTGAAGGTGGTTGACGGTGATACTTCGGTCGTTCTCGACTTCTTCGCTGGGTCCGGCACGACCCTCCACGCAGTAGCCATGCTCAATGCCCAAGACGGTGGCAATCGTCATTGCATCCTGATCACCAACAACGATGTCTCCGAAGCCGAGGCCATTCTTTTGGGCAAGTCCGGCCACTTCGCCGGTGACCCAGCGTTCGAGGCCGAGGGCATCTTCGAATCGGTTACTAAGCCACGTGTTGAAGCGGCCATCACCGGGATTAGGCCCGACGGTGAGCCAGTCGAAGGCAAGTATCTCGACCAATACCTACCCAACCACAGCTACGCCGAAGGGTTCAAAGAGAACGTCGCTTTCTTCCGGATGGATTACCTAGAACCCGACCTCGTTGAATTAGGACGCCAATACAACGCCGTCGCCCCGTTGTTGTGGATGGCGGCGGGTGCGGTCGGCCATTGGGAGGAATGGGACGGAAGACAATCTTGGTCGGCTCCCGCTGACTCCACTTACGCAGTGCTCTTCGACCTCGCCGAGGCGGCGGCGTTCACGTCCATCGTGGAGAGCCGACGGGAGATCACCCATGTCTGGTTTGTCACCGACTCACACTCTGCCTTCATCGAAGTGAGAGAAGAACTGCCCGACCGTGCCGCCGTGGGCCAGCTCTACCGGGAATACCTTCGCAACTTCACGGTCAACGCTCTGGGGGTCCTCGATTGAAGATCGAGTTGAAGGAGTTCCAACAAGAGGCGGTCGACGATTTCGTCAGCAAGGCCCGCTACGCCACCGAAGGGGCGGTCA